>NZ_CP107020.1:2911154-3234616 GCF_025725725.1 Brachybacterium huguangmaarense | reverse complement strand
GCGCGGCCCATGCCGTAGCCGATGCGGGGCACGTCGCGGCCGTTGATCGGGACGGTGCCGCCGAGGGCGGAGCTGGTGGTCATGGGGACGAGTATGCGCCGCGAGCCTGGGTCGGCCCGCCCCGCGGCGAGCCCGGGTCGGCCCGCCCCGCGGTGCGGTCAGCGGGCGGCGGCCTCGAGGGCCGCCACGTCCAGCCGCGTCTGGGTGAGCATCACCGCGGTGACGGCCTCGGCCCGGGGCCCCGCGAGGAGCTCGAGCATGCGCCGCGGGACGATCTGCCAGGACAGGCCGAAGCGGTCGCGGCACCATCCGCACTGGGACTCGGCGCCGCCGTCGGCGACGAGCGCCTCCCACAGCCGGTCGACCTCGGCCTGGTCCTCGACCATCACGCTGATCGACACGGCCTCGGACAGCGGGAACTGGGGGCCGCCGTTGAGCAGCTGGTAGGGCACGCCGTCGAGCTCGAGCTCGACGGTCAGGGCCTGGCCCGCGAGGGACGGCCCGCCCGGGCTCTCGTGCGCGTGCCCGTACTCCGAGCGGCTCGTGATCCGCGAGTTCGGCAGCAGGGAGACGTAGAAGGCGGCGGCCTCGTCGATGCGCCCGTCGAACCACAGGCAGGTGCGGACGGAGGGCTGCGGGGTGCGGGCATCGGTGCTCATGGGGACATCATCAGCCCGCACGGCCCCGGGCACCAGCGGGAGGGGTCGGGGGATCCGGCCGTCGTGGCGTGTCGGCCCACCGGCATCTCGCGGGCATCGGTCGGCTGTGTCCCGACCAGCGGGCCGAGCCCGAAGGGGTCTCAGCCCTGGAGATCCTCGAGGCGTGTGACGGTCCCGGCGTCCTCGGCGATCCGGGAGAGCACGTGCGCGAGCCGGTCGGGGCACGAGACCATCGGCCAGTGTCCCGCGTCGATGTCCACGAGCACACGTCGGGTCGCTGATGCGAGCTCCGGGACCTCGCCGGCGTCGATCCATTCCTGCGCCTCGGCGGGCGAGTACTCGGGGCACACGGCCCAGACCGGCACGTCCGTGCGGCGCGGGTCGCGGTACTCGACGGTCGCCTCGGCGACGCCGCCCGGCACGGGGATCGCCGCGTGGGCGATCGCGTCCTTCTGCTCCTGGTCCAGGTCGGCGCTGTCGGGGCCGGCGAACGGCTCCCAGCCCGGGAAGGGCATGGCCCCGTCCTCGAGCGCGAAGAACGCCGCGTACCGCTCACCCGCGGTCGTGGGGAAGCCGCCCACCAGCACGGCGCCGCGGATGTCCGCACCGCGCCGGTCGGCGGCGAGCCAGGCGAGGGTCGAGGCCGCCGAGTGGCCCACGACGAGCGGCTCGTCGGCGGCGTCGATCGCCCGGACCACGGCCTCGAGCTGATCGGAGAGGGTCGCCTCGCGCGCGCCGTCGCCCTGACCGGGCAGGGCGACCGGGACGGCGCGATGGCCGAGCCGCGCGAGGTGGGCCGCGGTCTCGTCCCAGATCGACGACGGCAGCCAGAGTCCGGCGATGAGCACGATGTCCATGGGTCTTCTCCTCAGACGGACGGCGGGACCGGCGCGTGGACCGTGCCGGGCCTGGTCCCGAGCGTACGGACCGCGGGGCGCGGACACGCCGGGACGGGCGAACGGCGACGGGACGACGCGGTGGCGGCGCGACGGGGTGGCCGGACGACGCCGACGGGCGCCCCGCGCGAGGCGGGACGCCCGTCGGGCGATCAGCAGGCGGCCGGGCAGGAGGTGCCGCCCGGCCGTGCGCGGGGGATCAGGCGGCGACCGCCTCGCGCTGCTTCTTGCGGAACGCCATCTCCTTGAGCACCGTCACCAGGAAGGCGGAGATCACCGTGCCGATGACGATCGCGAGCAGGTAGCCCCAGAACGGGTTGATCGCGAAGAACACGAAGATGCCGCCGTGCGGGGCGCGCGAGCCGACGCCGAGCGCCTCGCACAGGGCGCCCGTGACGGCGCCGCCGACCATCATCGAGGGGATCACGCGCAGCGGGTCGGCCGCCGCGAAGGGGATCGAACCCTCGGAGATGAACGACGCGCCCAGCAGCCAGGCCGTGGTGCCGTTCTCGCGCTCGACCTGCGTGTACAGCTTCTTGCGCACGGTCGTGGACAGCGCCATCGCGAGCGGCGGCACCATGCCGGCGGCCATGACGGCCGCCATGATCTGGAACGACGCCTCGGTGCCCTGGGACAGGCCGGCTGTCGCGAACAGGTACGCGGCCTTGTTGACGGGACCGCCCAGGTCGAAGCACATCATGAGCCCGAGGATGACGCCCAGCAGGATCGCGGAGGATCCGGTCATGCCCGACAGGCCGTCCTGCAGGGCGTTCATGAGCGAGGCGAGCGGCTTGCCGAGGAACAGGAACATCACGCCGCCCACGATGAGCGAGGTGACCAGCGGGATGATGACCACGGGCATGAGGCCTGCGAGCCACCGCGGCGGCTTGAGCGTCGTGAAGGCGTAGGCGATTAGGCCGGCCAGGATGCCGGTGATGAGGCCGCCGAGGAACCCGGCGCCGATCGTGATGGACACGGCGCCGCCGATGAACCCGGGGGCGATGCCCGGTCGGCCCGCGAGGCCGAAGGCGATGTAGCCCGAGAGCGCGGCGACCAGGAAGCCCATGCCGGCCTGGCCGAGTGCGAACAGCACCGATCCGAGGTAGAGCAGGAAGCCCGCCCGGTCGGTGGTCAGGGTGCCGGAGGCGCCCTCGTACTGGAGGTGCCCGGGCAGGTCCCACAGGGAGTTGCCGAGGGCGACCTTGCTCGCGACGAAGGCCACGTCGTAGCCGGCGAACAGGAAGCCGAGGGCCATCAGCAGACCACCCGCGGCGACGAACGGGATCATGTACGACACGCCCGTCATCACGGCGCCCTGGATCCGCTTGGGCCAGCTCTGCGCGCTCTGGCTCGACTCGCTCGAGGCCGCGGCGCCGCCGCCGTCCCCGGGCACGCGCTTGGCATGCGGGTCGCCGGCCGCGGCGACGGCCTGGTCGAGCAGCCCGGGGGCGTCGGAGATGCCGCGCTTGACCGGGACCTCGATGATCGGCATGCCCGCGAAGCGCTCACGACCGGAGATGTTGACGTCGGCGGCGACGATGATCGCGCTCGCCTCGGCGATCTGCTCCGAGGTGAACGGGGTGATGCCGCCCGAGCCCTGGGTCTCGACGTACAGTGGGATGCCCTTGTCCTTCGCGGCGTTCTCGAGCGACTCGGCCGCCATGTAGGTGTGCGCGATGCCGGTGGGGCACGACGTGATCGCGAGGATCGTCGGCACGCCCGAGGCGGCCGCGCTCGAGGCGGCGGGCGCGGCGGCAGGGGCCGCCTCGCCCGAGGCGGAGACACCCGCGGCCGCGGGAGCGGCCTGCGAGGCGGGCGCGTTCTCGGGCTCGATCACACCCATGACGAGGCCGGCGACCTCCTCGGGCGTCTGCGCCTCGCGCAGCGAGGTCAGGAACTCCGGGCGGATGAGGGCTCGCGAGAGCTGGGCCAGGAGCTTGAGGTGCTGGTCGTCGGTGCCCGCCGGGGCGGCGATGCCGATCACGAGGTCGGCGGGGCCGTCGGCCGAGCCGAAGTCCACGGGCTCGGACAGGCGCAGGAACCCGAGCGCCGCCTCGTGCACGGCCTCGGTGCGGCAGTGGGGGATCGCGAAGCCACCGGGCATGCCGGTCGCGAACGACTCCTCGCGCTTGAGCAGTCCCGCCTCGAGGCCGTCGCGCTCGGCGCGGCCGGTGGCGGAGATGACGTCGGCCATCAGCCCGATCACGGCGAGCTTGTCACCGGGTGGCGCCACGTCCAGCCTGACGAGGTCGGGGGTCATGAGCTTGTCGGACATTGCCGGCTCCTTCACTAGTTGTCCTCCCGGACGGGAGGGTTCGGTCTTCGGGTGTCGTGGATACGGGTCAGAGGGCGCGCACGGCGTCGGCGTCGACGTGCACCTGGTCGGGTCGGGGGATGGTCGTGCCGGGCAGGCCCACGGCGGCGGTGCCGTAGGCGACGGCCCGTGCCAGGCGCACGGCGGGCGCCTCGCCGCGGGCGAGCGAGATGAGGTACCCGGCGGTCGCGGAGTCGCCCGCGCCGACGGTCGAGACGACCCGGGCGCCCGTGGCCGCGGGGGCGAACCAGGCGCCGTCGGCGGTCGCGAGCACCGCGCCCGAGCCGCCGAGGGTCACCATGACGCTGCCCAGGCCGCGCGCCAGGAGGGCTCGGGCGGCCTCGGCGATCGCGTCGACGTCGCCGCGCGCGGCCGCGTCCTCGAGGGCCTGCCCGTCGAGACCCGTGAGCTGGCCGAGCTCCTCGGCATTGGGCTTGAGGAAGTCGGGGGCCGCCTCGGGGAACGCCTCGGACAGGGCGAGCAGCGGGGCGTCGGAGGTGTCGACGCCCACCCACGCGCCACGGCCGCGCAGGTCGCGCACCAGGCGGGCGTACTCGTCGGGCGGGAAGCCGGGGGCGAGCGAGCCCGAGAGCATGACCAGGTCGCCCTCGCCCACCCGCTCGAGCAGGAGGCGCTCGAGCGCGCCGATCTCCTCGGGCGTGAGGGTGGCGCCGGGCTCGTTGATCTTGGTGGTGACGTCGGGTGGCGACAGCACGGTGAGGTTCGTGCGGACGGCGCCCGCGACGGGGCTCGTCTCGTGCGCGATGCCCGAGCTGCGCAGCAGGGCGGTGAACGGATCGTCGGCGGCGGCCGGGGCGACGGCGAGCACGTCGAGGTCGGCGCGGGCCACGCCCACGGCGACGTTGACGCCCTTGCCGCCCACCTGGGTGACGTCCTCCGCGATGCGGTGGACCCCGCCGGGGGTGAGGGGACCCGTGAGGGTCACGGTGCGGTCGAGCGACGGATTGGCCGTCAACGTGATGATCATGCGCGGATGACCTCGATTCCCTGTTCGGTGAGAGTGCGGGTGGTGTCCTCGGGGAGGGCCTCGTCGGAGACGAGCACGTCGATGTCGGAGGCCGCGGCGAAGGTGACGAGGTGGCGGGCTCCGGCCTTGGAGGAGTCCGCGAGGACCACGCGCAGCCCCGACCGTTCGACGAACGCGGTCTTCACGGCTCCCTCGGCGGGATCCGGGGTCGAGAAGCCCTCCGCGTCCAGCCCGTTGCAGCCCAGGAAGGCGATGTCGGGGCGGAAGCGCTGCAGGGCGTCGACCGTGGCGGTCCCGATGGCGGCCCCCGTGCCGGGGCGCAGCAGGCCGGGCAGGAGCTGGACCGTGAGACCCCCGCCGCTCGCCTCGGGCAGGGCGAGCACGGCGCCCGCGATCTCGAGGGCGTGGGTGACGACGACGCCGCTGCGTCCGGCGAGGTGGGGCACGAGCTGGGCGGTCGTGGAGCCCGCGTCGAGCAGGACCGAGGCCCCGGGGTCGGCGGGGAGCAGCTCCCGGGCGGCCGCGGCGATGCGGCGCTTGGCCTCGATGTTCGTCGTGGAGCGGGTCGCGAGGTCCGGTTCGATCACGGCCGTGCGGCGTGCGACGGCGCCGCCGTGGACGCGCACGAGGAGCGAGCGTCGGGCGAGCTGGTCGAGATCGCGGCGGATGGTCTCGGTGGTGACGTCGAAGGTCTCCGCGAGATCGGCGACGGCGACGCGTCCGGACCCCGCGAGGGTGTCCAGGATCTGCTTGTGCCGCTGCTCCGCGTACATGGGGTCCGCCTGCGTCGTCGAAGGTAGAGGACGGCCCGATCGCCGTCGATGCCGTCAGCGTAAACAGATTCCCACACGAAAGCAACGCTCTTCGTGTGGGAATCTGTGGGGTCGCCGATCGGCCCGGACGGCTGCCCCCCTCCACAGACACGTTCACGTCGGAACGCGACATCGAGGGGCACGTTCACGTCGGAACGCGGCGTCGAGGGGCACGTTCCTGTCGCTATGACCGCCGAGGGCGACGATTTCGTGCACCTCGATGTGCGTCGCGATCACGGCTGCGCAGCCACGAGCCCGCATCCAGAGGCACGTTCACGTCGGAACGCCACATCGAAGGGCACGTTGCCGTCGGAATGACCACCAGTCGACCTCCGTGCAACCACCAACCCCATCGAGAGGCACGTTCCCGTTGGAACGCGCCATCGAGGGTCACGTTCCTGTCGGAATGACCGCCGAGGGCGACGACTTCGTGCACCTCGATGTGCATCACGACCACGGCTGTGCGCGTCGGCCTCCTTCGCGGGCCGCCGAGCGGGCTCGCGCATCGACGTTTGCGTCGTGGTCGCCATCCGGTGTCGATGGCGACCAGAGCGCAGAACTCGATGCGTCACGACGACCATCTCGCAGACCTCGATGGGCCCGACGGGAGCACCGCCGCCCGAACTGCTCCTCAGCCGCCGCACCCCTCTCGTGGGACGAGACCGACACGCCCGCCCGCCGCGACCGCCGTCCGGAGGCGGCGCAGACGACGGGGACCGCTCAGTCGCGCTTCTCGGCGCGGTGCACGGCCGCCTTCAGCTCGGACTTGTCCATCTCCGAGCGGCCCTCGATGTGGTGGCGCTTGGCGTCCTCGTAGAGCTGATCCTTGGTGCGGCCCTGCGCCCCCTCGTGGGAGCGCTTGCCGCCGCGCTCGGACGGCGACATGTCCTGGGTCGAGGTCGACGACGCCTCCTCGGACTCGCCCTCCTGGGCGCGGGTCTTGTTGACGGTGCGCGCCGCGATCTCCTCGGCCGTCTTCTCGGAGCGACCCTGCTCCTCGACGGACTCCTTGACGTGCTCGTACTGGCGCTCGCGCTTGTCGCTCCAGGACTGCTGCGGCATGGGGAACCTCCTCGGTCTCGAGCGCGGCGGCGCCCGGAGGCGCGGCCGCCGGATGTCGGTCTCCTTATGGTGGACCGAAATCCGCCTGTGCGCCAGGTCACGGCCGCTGGCCAGGAGCGCGCGGTGCGCCGTGCGACGGCGGACGACGTCATCGACTGGCACGTGCGCGGCGACGCGGAGGGCCACGTCATCGACTTCGACGACGAGACCGGGACCTAGACGACACCGGGACCTGTTCGGGCGACGCCGACGGCAAGCCCACCGACGCCCAGGAGGTCCCCGCTGCCGCTCCGTCCGCCGCGGAGGCTGGATCGGACGGGCGGGGAGAGGACCGGTAGCATCGGGGTTCCCGCCGATCGGCCCCCGTGCCCGCGGCAGGAACCACGTCGCCCCTTGACCCAGGAGTTCTCGGATGCCCCAGGCCTATCACGCCGATTCCAGCGACCTCGTCACCAAGGAGGTCCTGACCTGGGAGCTGTTCGGCACGGCCTCCCGGGAACTCGCGCAGCAGATCGCCGACTCCCGCTTCGACCCCGAGATCATCATCGCGGTCGCGCGCGGCGGGCTGCTCCCGGCCGGGTCCCTCTCGTACGCTCTCGGCGTCAAGCTCTCCGACGCGATGAACGTCGAGTTCTACACCGACATCCACGAGACCCTGCCCGATCCCGTGCTGCTCGCGCCCCTGCTCGACGCGGACTCGATCGTCGGCAAGCGCGTGCTCGTCGTCGACGACGTCGTGGACTCCGGTCGGACCCTCGCGCTCGTGCTCGAGCTGCTGCGCACGATGGGCGCCGAGGCACGCAGCGCCGTGCTCTACGCCAAGCCCTCCTCGGTGGTCGACCCCGACTACGTGTGGCGCCGCACCGCCGAGTGGATCGTCTTCCCGTGGTCGGCGGAGGCACCGGTCACCCCGAACGCCTGAGCCGGATCACCGCGTCCGGGCGGCCGCGGGCTCGCTCGCGTTCCAGGTCCTGTCGTACGCCGTCACGGCGTAGCCGCTGCCGCTGCCGCCGCGGTGCACGTACTCCTGGGCGCGCCCCGGCCGGGCCCGGAGGGTCGCCACGAGACGGCTCGGGTCCTCCGCGCGCACCGGCGCGGTGTCGGTCCCGTCCAGGCGCCAGATCGCATAGGACGTGGCCGAGCCGGGCGGGTGCTGCCAGCGCACGCGCACACCGTCGCGGGTGCGCGCAGCGGTGACGGCGAGCGGCGCCTGCGGGGCGCGGCCCCCCAGGTGCGCGATGGCGGGCACGATCGCGGGACTCGGGTAGGCCTCGTCGACGAGGGCGGAGATCGCGCCGCGAGGATTGGCTCTCAGGTCGGAGGCGCTGAAGTACGCATCCCCCGCGATGCGCGCGTAGCGGGCGTTGACCTCCTGGTGACGGACGAGCTCCCGCCGGTCGGTGAAGTCGCCGCTCGTGAGCTTGTACGCGGCCTGGCCGATGTAGAGAGCCACGTCGGTGCCCTCGACCGTGCTCGCCCACCAGCGCGCGAGCTCGGCGTAGTCGGCCGCGGCGAGCCCGATCTGCCAGTAGACCTGCGGGCAGATGTAGTCGACCCAGCCCTGTCTCACCCAGCGTCGGGAGTCGGCGCTGATCGCCTCGTAGGACTGCAGGCCCGAGGTCGCGGATCCGGCGGGGTCCGCGCTGCGGTTGCGCCAGATCCCGAAGGGGCTGATCCCGAACTTCACCCAGGGCTTGGCCGAGCGGATGCGCTCGTGCATCTCCTCGACGAGCGTGTCGATGCACGAGCGGCGCCAGTCGGCGAGCGAGGCGCCGCCGCCGTACCGGGCGTACGTGGCCTGGTCGGGCACCGTCTGCCCCTCGACGGGGTAGGGGTAGAAGTAGTCGTCGAAGTGGACGGCGTCGAGGTCGTAGCGGGTGACCGCGTCCATCATGGCGTCCTGCACGAAGCGGCGCACCTCGGGGATGCCCGGGTTGTAGTAGAGCTTGCCGCCGTAGGCGAAGACCCAGTCCGGATGGGTGCGCGCCGGGTGTGAGGCCACGAGCTTCTTCGGATCGGACTGCGTGGACACCCGGTACGGGTTGAACCATGCGTGGAACTCGAGGTTCCGCTCGTGAGCGGCGCGGACCTGGGCGGCGAGGGGGTCGTATCCCGGGTCCTTGCCCTGGGTCCCGGTCAGGTACTGCGACCAGGGCTCGTGGGGTGAGGGCCAGAAGGCGTCGGCGCTCGGGCGCACCTGCGAGATCACGGCGTTGAGCCGCAGCGAGCGGGCGAGGTCCATCCAGTCCTCGAACTCGCGGCGCTGGACCGCCGCGGAGAGCCCGGTCCGGGAGGGCCAGTCGATGTTCGCCACCGAGGAGATCCACAGGGCGCGGAACTGCCGCGCGCGCTGGGGCCCGGCGGCGTGCGCCGGCGCGATGCTCGTGGTGACGGAGGCCGAGAACGCGGCCCCGGTGACGACGGCGCCGGCCGACAGGCGCAGGAAGTCTCGGCGGTCGAGTGAGAGCATGAGGACCTCCGGGGGGAGAGGTGACGGGGCGCCGCGCGTGCGCTGGGGAGACGCCCACCGTGGGGCCAGGCTACCGGTCGCGCCCCGAGGGACCGTCGTCCTCGACAAACGCAGGCCGCGATGCCACGGTGGAGGCATGGACATCGCACTCATCGGAGGACATGGCAAGGTCGCGCTGCTCGCGGAGCCGCTGCTCACGCAGGCGGGGCACACCGTCGACGCGGTCATCCGCAATCCGGACCAGGCGGCGGACGTGGAGGCCACCGGCGCTCGTCCGGTCGTCGCCGACATCCAGTCGCTCGACGCGGCGGGCTGGGACCGGCTGCTCGAGGGCAAGGACGCGGTCGTCTGGGCTGCCGGCGCCGGGGGCGGCGATCCGCAGCGCACGTGGGCCATCGACCGCGACGCCGCGATCGCCTCGATGGACGCCGCGGAACGCAACGGCGTCTCCCGCTACGTGATGGTCTCCTACTTCGGGGCCGGGCCGGATCACGGCGTGCCCGAGGACGACTCGTTCTACGCGTACGCGCAGGCCAAGTCCGAGGCCGATGCGCACCTCGCCAACACGGGCGTCGCGTGGACGATCCTGCGGCCGAGCGCCCTCACCCTCGAGGAGCCCAGCCTCCAGATCGACGCGGGTGCCGAGAAGCCCGCGCGCGTCAGCCGCGGCAACGCCGCGTTCGTGATCGCCGAGGCCGTCGGCCGCAGCGACCTGGGCGGCGTGATCGTGTCGTTCAACGACGGCGACACGAGCGTGTCCGACGCCCTCGACGAGGCCGCCGAGTCGGACTGACGCGGGCAGGGGGCCGGCCGCCGCGCGCGGCCGGCCGCACGCACCGGCCGTGGTCGACTAGGCCTTCTCGTGGCCTCGTCCGATGGGCAGCAGGTGCACGATGCCGAGCACGAGCGCGCCCCAGATCGCGCCGACCACGGTCGAGCACAGGGTCCCGGCGAGCCAGGCGAGCACGCCGCCGACGCCCGCCACGTGGCCGGCGGCCTCCTCGAGGTGGTGGACCCAGGCGTAGGGGTGCTCGAGCCCGAGCTCGTGGGTGCCGGTGAGCACGATGTGCCCGCCCACCCACAGCATCGCGACCATGCCCACGTAGCTGATGACGGTCATGACGGTCGGCATCGCCGTCACGAGCGAGCGGCCCACCCGCTGGGCGCCGGCCGCGTCGCGGCGGGTCATGGCCAGGCCCACGTCGTCCATCTTCACGAGCAGGCCGACGGCCCCGTAGACGAGCGCCGTCATGACGATGCCGACCACGACCAGGATCACGGCCCGCTGCACGAGGGGAGCGCTCGCGACCTCGTTCAGCGAGATGACCATGATCTCCGCGGACAGGATGAGGTCGGTGCGGACGGCGCCGGAGACGATGCGCTTCTCGGCGTCGGCCCCCTGCTCGGCCGCCGCCTGCTCGGGGGCGTGGCCGCGGATCAGCTCCCAGATCTTCTCGGCGCCCTCGTAGGACAGGTAGGTGCCGCCGAGCATGAGCAGGGGCGTGAGCGCCCACGGGGCGAACTGGCTCAGCAGGAGCGCGACCGGCAGGATGATCAGCAGCTTGTTGCGCAGGGAGCCGAGCGCGATCCGGCCGATGATCGGCAGCTCCCGACGGGGCTCGATGCCGCGCACGTACTGCGGGGTGACGGCGGCGTCGTCGACGACCACCCCCGCCGCCTTGACGCTCGCGCGCGCCGAGGCGGCGGCCACGTCGTCGGTGCTCGCGGCGGCCATGCGGGCCAGGGCGGCGACGTCGTCGAGAAGGGCGGCCAGGCCACCTGCCATAGGGGAGTCCTCCGGTGCGGGCGCCGGGGCGGCGCGGGATCGGTGTGCGCCGAATCCTACGGGCAGATCAGCCCGTCACCCGGAAGGAGGACGCCCCGCGCGGAGTGTCCTCGCGCACGTCGACGCGCTCGACCGCCGCGCTCGGCGGCCCCGAGCGGAGCCACGCCACCATCGCCTCGACGGCGTCGTCCTCGCCCTCGACGTCGGCCTCGACGGTGCCGTCGAACAGGTTGCGCACGGTGCCGGTGACCCCGAGCTGCTCCGCCCTCATCGCGGCGGACATGCGGAAGCCGACGCCCTGGACGCGGCCGCGGACACGGACGATGCGACGGATCATGGCTGCTCCTCCTCGCGCTGGATGTGCGGCCACGATACGTCGGTGAGCCCTCCCACCAGGGCGTGACCCCGCCCGGCGGGGAGGGCTAGCCTGGACGGGCCCGGTCAGGCCGGTGCGTCGACCCCCGGGGCTCTGCCCCTGGTGCGAGGCCGACGCATCCGTGAGCGCGGGACACCGATGCGGCATCCGCCGCCGTCCACGCGAGCACGGAAGGAAGACCCATGACCACCCCCGGCACGTCCGTCGAGCCCGGAAGCACCTCCGGCGCAGCCTTCGAGGCCACACCGACGAGAGACGCCACCACCCTCCACCCGCCCCTTCGCCGATGGGCGGCCGTCGCCGCGATCGGCATCGGCATCTTCACCCTCGTGACGATCGAGGAGCTGCCGATCGGCGTGCTCACCCTGATCGCCGACGACCTCGGCGTGAGCCGCGGCGTCGTCGGGCTCGCCGTGACGCTGCCCGGCGTGCTCGCGGCCGTGATCGCGCTCGTGGCGCCCGTCATCACCCGTCGGCTCGACCGTCGTCTCGTGCTGGTCCTCGCGCTCGCCGCGGTCGTCGTCTCGTGCGGCCTCTCCGTGCTGTCGACCGGCATGTACTCCCTGCTGTTCTCGCGCATCTTCGCGGGCATCGCGATCGGCCTGTACTGGCCGGCGATGCCCGTCATCACGGTGCGCCAGGTGCCTGCCGAGCGCTCGGCTGCCGCCCTCACCGTCGCCTTCGCCGGCACGGGCGGGGCGCTCGTGCTCGGCGTGCCGCTCGCCTCGTGGCTCGGCTCGCAGCTCGGATGGCGCGAGTCGTTCATGGTGGTCGGGGGCATCGCCCTGCTCGTGCTGGTGGCGGTCCTGCTGCTGGTCCGACCCGTGCACGCCGACGAGCCCACGCATCTGGGCGACCTGCTGGCGGCCTTCCAGCGCCGCGGCGTGCGCTACGCGGTGGTGATGGCAGGGCTGCTCGTGTCCGGACAGTTCCTGACCTACAGCTACGTGAGCCCCCTGCTGCAGGAGGCCGCCGGCCTCGAGGTCGACGCGGTGGCACCGATGCTGCTCGTGTTCGGCGTCGCGGGCCTGATCGGCAACTTCGCGGCCGCCCCGCTGCTGCGGCGCTCCCCGGGTGCCGCGGTCATCACGATCTCGGTCGGCATCGCCGCCGCGCTGCTCGCGATCGAGCTGCTCGTCCACGGCCCCTCGCTCGCAGTGGTCCTGGTGGCGGTGTGGGGCCTGTTCGGCGGGGCGATCTCGGTCGTCATGCAGACCTTCGTCACCCGGTACGCGGGCCGCTACGAGGAGTCGGCGACGGCGCTGAACTCGACGATCTTCAACCTCTCGATCGCGATGGGCGCCCTCGTGGGCGGCCGCCTCATCGACACCTTCGGGGTGCGGGCGCCGGCCTGGGTCTCCGTCGTGCTGATCGCGTGCGCCGGCGTGCTCGCCGTGCGCTGGATCGTGACGGGCGGACAGCGCCGCCAGGACGAGATCGCCGCCTGAGCGTGCGCTGGCTGATCGCCGCCTGAGCCTGCGCTCGGGACGAGCATCCGCCGCCTGAGCCTGCGCTGAGGGCGGGCGGGTGTGTGCCGCGCCGGGCGAATGCCGGCTCACGGCGCCTCTCCGCCCATCTATGTCTCGTACGGTGGCATTCTCCGACAGACGGCTGGCATTCGCCGGCCGGTGGCGGGCAGCGGGCGCCAGCGTCAGCGTGCGGCACCTCTCCGCCCCGTCCTGTCCCGCCCAGTGACGCTTACACCGGTTCCCGCAACGCGGAGAGGGCCGGGCCCCGCGTGCTGCGGAACCCGGCCCCCTCGGCCCTCGGCCTGGGCCCTCCTGTGTCAGGGCCTCACGCGGTCAGGGCCTCACTCGTTGTCCCCGCCGGTGGTCGCGGTCGCGGGCGAGGCGATCGTCCCGGCCGACGGATCGGCCAGGTCGGCGTTGTCGTCCCACTGCCACTGCGAGACCTCGGGCAGGTCCTCGCCGTGCGCGTACGCGTAGGCGCGGGCGCGGATCCGCTCGTCCTCCATCCGCTGGCGGAGGGAGGCGAAGCGCGTGCCGAGCTCGTCGACCCGGTCGATCACGTCCATCACGAGGTGGAACCGGTCGGTGTCGTTGCGCATGAGCATGTCGAACGGCGTGGTGGTGGTGCCCTCCTCCTTGTAGCCGCGCACGTGCACCCGGCTGTGCCGGTCGTGGCGGTACGCGAGACGGTGGATCAGCCAGGGGTAGCCGTGGTAGGCGAACACCACCGGGATGTCCTCGCCGAAGATCCCTTCGAACGCCTTCTGCGAGAGGCCGTGCGGATGCTCGGTCTCGTCCTGCAGGCGCATCAGGTCCACGACATTGACCACGCGCACCTTGAGGTCCGGGACCTCCTCGCGCAGGATCTTGGCGGCGGCGAGCACCTCGATCGTGGGGATGTCGCCCGCGCACGCGAGCACCACGTCGGGGTCGGTGCCCTCGACCTCGGTGCCCGCCCAGTCCCAGATCCCCAGACCGCGCGTGCAATGCGTGACGGCCTCGTCCATCGTGAGCCAGTTCGGGTTGGGCTGCTTGCCGGCCACGACCACGTTGACGTACTGGCGCGACCGCAGGCAGTGGTCGAACGTCGACAGCAGCGTGTTGGCGTCCGGCGGCAGGTACACCCGCACGATCTCGGCCTTCTTGTTGACCATGTGGTCGATGAAGCCCGGATCCTGATGCGAGAAGCCGTTGTGGTCCTGACGCCACACGTGGCTCGACAGCAGGTAGTTGAGCGAGGCGATCGGACGGCGCCACTCGATCTCGTTGGTCACCTTGAGCCACTTGGCGTGCTGGTTGACCATCGAGTCGATGATGTGGATGAACGCCTCGTAGGAGTTGAACAGGCCGTGGCGCCCGGTCAGCAGGTAGCCCTCGAGCCAGCCCTCGCACTGGTGCTCGGACAGCATCTCCATCACGCGGCCCTCGGGCGCCATCGGGTCGTCGGCGTCGTCGGGCACGTACTCGGCGTTCCACTGCTTGGCCGTCACGTCGTAGACGGCCTGGAGCCGGTTGGACGCCGTCTCGTCGGGCCCGAAGATGCGGAAGTTGTGCGGGTTGTCGGTGATGACGTCCCGCAGCCAGGTCCCGAGCACGCGGGTCGGCTCGGAGACCGACCCGCCGGGGGAGGGGACGTCGACGGCGTAGTCGCGGAAGTCGGGCAGGCGCAGCGCTGTGAGCACCTCGCCGCCGTTGGTCGACGGGTTGGCCGACATCCGCAGCTCGGGTGCGGGAGCGAGGCCGCGGATCTCCGGACGGATCCTGCCGTCCTCGTCGAACAGCTCCTCGGGCCGGTAGGACCGCAGCCATTGATCGAGGTCGTGCAGATGCTCGTCGGTGTCGCGGGCGTTGGCGAGCGGCACCTGGTGGGAGCGCCACGAGCCCTCCGCCTTCTTGCCGTCGATCTCCTTCGGACCGGTCCAGCCCTTGGGGGTGCGGAAGACGATCATCGGCCAGGCGGGGCGCTCGATCCTCTCGCCCGCCTCCGCGGCCTCGGCAGCCCGCCGCTTGATGTCGGCGATCGCGTCGAGGGCCTCGTCGAGCACCGCGGCGAAGCGCTGGTGCACCGAGACCCGGTCCTCGTCGTCGAAGCCGGCCGTGAAGAAGATCGGCTCGTGCCCGTATCCGCGCATGAGGTCGCCGAGCTGCTCGTCGCCGATGCGGGCGAGCACCGTCGGGTTGGCGATCTTGTAGCCGTTCAGGTGCAGGATCGGCAGCACGACGCCGTCGGTGTGCGGGTTGAGGAACTTGTTGGAGTGCCATGACGTGGCGAGCGGCCCGCTCTCGGCCTCGCCGTCGCCGACGACCGTGAACGCGATCTGCTCGGGGTTGTCGAACATCGCCCCGTAGGCGTGGGAGAGGGCGTAGCCGAGCTCGCCGCCCTCGTGGATCGAGCCGGGGGTCTCGGGAGCGACGTGCGAGGGGATGCCGCCGGGGAAGGAGAACTGGGTGAACAGGCGCTTCAGGCCGTGCAGGTCCTCCGAGACGTTCGGATAGATCTCCGAGTACGTGCCCTCGAGGTAGGTCGAGGCGACGAGGCCGGGGCCGCCGTGCCCGGGCCCCGTGACGAACATGGCGTGCAGGCCGCGGTCCGTGATGGCGCGGTTGGCGTGGGCGTACAGGAAGTTCAGCCCCGGCGTCGTGCCCCAGTGGCCCAGCAGGCGCGCCTTGATGTGCTCGCGCTGGAGCGGCTCGCGCAGCAACGGGTTGTCCTTGAGGTAGATCTGCCCGACCGACAGGTAGTTGGCGGCGCGCCACCACTGGTCCATGAGGGCCGCCTGCTCCTCGCCGAGGGGAGTGGCGGCCCCGTCGGGCCAGGGTGCGACGGGAGTGGGGGATGTGCTCGTGGACGACATGCTGCTCCTCGGTCTCATCGGGAGGCCCGTCTGGGCCCAGTGATCCCACGCTACGCACGCGCGCGCCGCAGGGGAAGGACGAAGGTCATCCGGTGGGACTGCCGACAGCGGCGCCCGTGGCCCCGCGCTAGGGTCGACGGGGACGACCCCGGTGCCGCGACGCCGAGGCGGGGCCCTACGGAACGGCCGTGCCCGCGCGTCGTGCACCACGGCCGACGACAGGAGCGACCCCATGATCCCCACGCTGCGCCGCACCCTCGTGCGCCATGCCGTCCTCCCGCCCGCGATCGGCCTGCTCGCCCTGGGCGGCCTCGCATCCTGCACCTCCGGCGCCGACGACGCCGAGGTCCCCTCGGCAGGTCCGGCCGCCACCGTGCCCGCCCCGAGCGACGGCGGCGGCTCGAGCGGTCCTGCTCCGAGCGACGGCGGCTCCGGGACCGTCCCGAGCAGCCTGCAGGCCCTCACCGAGCAGCCCGGGCAGGACACCGATCTGCGCACCGCGGCCTTCCCCGTGACGCCCGAGCAGGCGATCGCGACCGCGACGGACACGGCCGGCGACGGCACCGTGCACGCCGTCGAGCTGGACTACAACCGCACCGAGACGTGGCAGTGGGAGGTCTCGGTGCTCGTCGACGGCACCGACCAGACGTGTTGATCGACGCGATCACGGGCGACGTGGTGCGCGAGGAGCAGGACCGCACCGACGACCGGGAGCAGGCCATCGACCTCACTCAGCCCATGACCTACGACGCCGCGCTCGAGAAGGCCCTCGCCGCCCGGGACGGCGAGCTGCGCGGCTGGAAGCTCGAGGGAGACGACGGCCGTCGCGAGTACCAGTTCGACATCGCCCAGCAGGGTGTCGAGAAGGAGGTCACCGTCGACGTCGACTCCGGCCAGGTCACGGTCGACTGATGACGGCCGTTCCGCCTCCGGCGCACGGGCTCACGTCAGGGGCCGGGGCCAGCCCGGCACCTCGTCGGGCAGGGAGCCGGGAGCGCCGGAGAGCCTGCCGGGCGGGAGCGCGCGGGCGGGGACCTGCTCGGCGCCGGGGGCACCGGCGCGCACCAGGGCATCGACGACCTTCTTCGGGCGTGTCGCGAAGGCGAACGCCTCCAGGTGCCCGCCGAGGTCACGGACCAGACGGTTCTCCGTCAGCTCGCCGCCGGACAGCCTCCAGCCGAGCCGCGAGAGGAAGGTGATGCCCTGCCGGGAGCTCGTCGGCCTCCTCGCGTGCGGCCGCGTCCTCGGCGACATCGGGCGCCTGCCCGGCCGGGTCCTCCTCGGGGGCCGTGGTCCCCTCGTCGTCCGCGGCCGGGGCCTGCGGGGAGACGGTCTCGGCGTCACCGGCCGTCTGCTCGGCGGCGGGCGCCTCGTCGGCGACGTCCGCGCTCGCCTCCTGGACGCCGTAGTAGCGGTAGAGCTCGTCCTCCTCCTCGCGGGAGATCTCGCCGTCCTCGTCCACGTGCGGCGCGTCCTTGATGAACGACTTCTCGTACGGGACGGTGATGACGCCGTCGGCGTAGCTCGCCTCGGCGAGCGGGATGAACGTCTCCTTGGTCCCGAAGAGGCCCGTGTTGACGGTGACCCACGACGGCTCCTGGCTGTCGTTGGTGAGGTAGACCTGGCCGACCCTGCCGACCTTGTCGCCCGCGGAGTCGACGACCTCGGCGACCTGCAGATCCTGGATGCTGCCCTGATACGTCATGGTCATTCCCTTCCTGGGGGCCGATGCGGATCCGGCGCCGGGCACGACCCGCGGGCGGGGTCGTGCGACGTGACTCCGCCTGCCTCGACCGTAACGTACGTGAGCTGCGTCGCACAGGCGCCGAGGACCGAGCGGTCAGCGCGTCGCCGCTGCAGTGGCGCCCCGGGGCCGGCCCGTCAGCGGTCCGCGATCACGCAGGCGCGCGCCTCGGCGTCGTATCGCATCACCTCGTCGCCGCCGATCCACACCCGCAGCGCCCGGTTGCGCGTGTCGAGGGGATCGCCCTCCCACAGCACCACGTCGGCGTCCTTGCCCACCTCGATCGAGCCGATCCGCGCGTCGAGGCCGAGCACCTCCGCAGGGTTGAGCGTGATCGCGCGGATCGCGTCGTCGTGGTCCAGGCCCTCCTTCATCGCGAGGGAGGCCTCGTGCACCAGGAAGTCGATCGGGACCACGGGGTGGTCGGTGATGATCGAGACCTTGACCCCCGCCCGGGTCAGGATGCCGGGGGCCTGGGCGCTGCGCTCCCTCGTCTCGATCTTCGTCCGGGTGATGATGAGCGGCCCGTACAGCACGGGCACGCCGTGCTCGGCCACCACGTCGGCGATCCGGTAGGCCTCGGTGCCGTGGTCGAGCACGAGGTCGTAGCCGAACTCGTCGGCCAGGCGCAGGGCGGTCGCGATGTCGTCGGCGCGATGGCAGTGCTGGCGCCACGGGATCTCGTGGGACAGCACGCGCGCGAGCGCCTCGGAGACCAGGTCGACGGGCCGGTCCTCGGGCTCCTTGGCCATCCACTCGCGGGCCTTCGCGAGCGCGGTGCGGATCACGAGCGCGGTCCCCAGCCGCGTCGACGGCGTCCGCTTGGCCTCGCCGTGCACCCGCTTGGGGTTCTCGCCGAGGGCCGACTTGAGGCCGGACGGCGAGCGCAGCACCATCTCGTCGACCACTCGGCCGTGGGTGTGCAGCGCGACGGCGAGACCGCCAATGGGGTTCGCCGAACCGGGATTGACGTTCACCGTGGTGACGCCGCCGCGCAGGGCGTCCTCGAAGCCCCGGTCGGCCGGGTTGATCGCGTCAAGCGCTCGAGCCGCCGCCATCACCGGATCGGTGCGCTCGTTGGTGTCGTCGCCGGCCCAGCCCTCGCCCTCCTCGTGGATGCCCAGATGCACGTGCGCGTCGACGAAGCCGGGCACCAGCCAGCCGCCCGCGGCGTCGATCACCTCGGCTCCCTCGGGGACCGTCACGTCGCGCCCGACGGCGCGGATGCGGCCGTCCTCGAGCAGGACGGTCCCGTCGACGGCGGGGGCGGAGACGGCGTGGATGTGGGCGTTGACGATCGCGGTGGTCATGCTCCGACCCTCCTCATCCCCGCGCCTCCCGTCAAGCAGGCGCCGTCCCGGCGGTGGCCTGCGGTTGTCCCGGGAGCCGCCCGAGGGCGAGGATGAGGTCATGGCTACCACCGCGTTCAAGGGAACCCCCGTCCACACCGTCGGCGAGCTGCCCGCCCCGGGCACCGCCGCTCCCGCCGTCGACCTCGTCGGCGTCGACCTGTCGCCCGTGCGCAGCGCGGACTTCCCGGGCCGGCGGATCGTGCTGAACATCTTCCCGTCGGTCGACACCGGGACCTGCGCCCTGAGCGTGCGCCGCTTCAACGAGCTCGCCGCGACGCTCGAGAACACGGTCGTCGTCTGCGCCTCGCGCGACCTGCCGTTCGCCCAGGCGCGCTTCTGCGGCGCCGAGGGCATCGAGAACGTCGTGATGGGCTCGGCGTTCCGCACGGCCTTCGGCGAGGACTACGGCGTGACGATGACCGACGGTCCCACCGCCGGCCTGCTCGCGCGCAGCGTCGTCGTGATCGACGGCGAGGGCACGGTGCTGCACTCCCAGCTGGTCGACGAGATGTCCCACGAGCCCGACTACGACGCCGCGCTCGCCGCCCTGCGATGACGGGCGCGACGACCCCGGACGTCCGCCTCGCGCGCGTCTACGACGTGGTCGACGAGGCACCGCCCGCGGGCGAGACCTGGGTGCTCGTGGACCGGCTGTGGCCGCGGGGCGTGAAGAAGGAGCGCCTGGCCGGCGCCGAGTGGGACAAGGAGGCGGCGCCCTCGGAGGAGCTGCGCCGCGCCTTCCACCACGAGGAGATCGGCTTCGAGGAGTTCGCGGAGCGCTACCGGGCCGAGCTCGAGCAGTCCGGGGCGGCCGAGCGCCTGCGCCGCCGGGCACGGGAGACGGATTCGGGCACGCTCGTGCTGCTCGTCGGCTCGAAGGACCCCGAGCACTCCAACGGCCGCGTGCTCGCCGATGTGCTGACGGGGGACTGAGCGGGGTGGCTCTGGGAGCCCTGGCGTTCCTCCTCGTGATGGGGGTGCTCGCCGGGATGATCAACGCCGCGGTCGGCTCGGGCTCTTTGCTGACGCTGCCGGTGCTGCTCGCGGTCGGCATCGCCCCCGGCACGGCCGTGCGCACCAACACCATCGGCATGATGTTCTCGACGATCGGCTCGGTGGTCGGCTACCGGCGCGAGATCGCCGCCGAGCGCACCAACCGCCTGGGCCCGCTGCTGGCCACGACGCTCGTGTTCGCCGCGGCCGGGTCGTGCCTGCTGCTCGCGGTCCCCGGCGGCGCGCTCGAGTTCGTCGTCCCGCTGCTGATCGTGGTGGCCCTTCTGCTGGTCGTCTTCCAGCGACGCATCACCGCGGCGATCACCGCCCGCCGGGTGCGGCGCGCGGCGGCGCGGCCTGACGCGACGGACGCCCCGCCGGGACGTGTGTACCGCTCGCCGGGGCTGCTCACCTCGATGGCGGGCGCCTCCCTGTACGGGGGCTTCTTCACCGCGGCCCAGGGGATCCTGTACCTCGGCATCCTCGGCGCCTTCACGGGACGACCCATGAAGAGCGTGAACGCCGTGAAGAACCTGCTGGCCCTCATCGTCAACGTCACCGCCGCCGTGGTCTACCTGGTCGCGCATCTCGCGCTCGGCGCGGAGGTGGTCTGGAGCGGCAGCATCGCGATCGCGATCGGCTCCCTGATCGGCGGCTACGCCGGCACCCATGTCGCCAAGCGACTGCCCGAGAACGCCCTGCGCGCGGTGATCGTGGTGGTCGCGCTCGTGGCCCTGGCCCGCCAGCTCGTGTGACGGCGCGTCCCGCGGCACGCGCCGCGGGCGGGGATCAGAGCTGCCGCAGGAACGGCAGGATCTCTGCGAGCACGGGGCCGGCGGGGGAGAGCGTCCGCCCGTGCGTGCGCCCCGGGAGCGCGACGAAGCGGGCATGCGGCATGACGGCGGCCGCGTGCCGCGACTCCTCGAGGCGCGGATGGTCGAGGTCGCCGGCCATCCACAGCGCGGGCACCTCGCACGCCGCGAGCCGGTCCTCGGGGATGCCGGCCGTCGCATCGGTCGCCCTGAACAGGGCCGCCATCGCCTGCGGGTCGGCGGCGAGGAAGGCCTGGCGGGTCGCGGCGTCCCGCCGGTCGGAGACGTCCGGGCCCAGCCCCTGCGCCGCGCAGAACCCCTCCATGCCGCGGCCGGCGATGGTCTCGACCACGCCGGGGAAGAACACGGAGTCGACCTGTCCGTGCTGGGCGGCGGCGCTGCCCCCGAGGCTCACGATCCCCGTCACCCGATCCGGCCGGCGCAGCGCCGCGGTCAGCGCGATGCGCGCCCCGAGCGAGTAGCCCACGAGGGCCGCCCGCTCGAGACCCGCCGCGTCGAGCACGGCCAGCAGGTCGGAACCGAAGCGCTCCTGGGTGTACGCGGCGGGGTCGTGGGGCGCGCCCGAGCGGCCGTGACCGCGCAGGTCCATCCGCACCACGGTGTGCTCGGCGGCGAGGGGCCCGAGGTAGCCGAGGCCACGCCAGATCGCCCGCGAGAGCACCGAGCCGTGCAGGAGCACGACGGGCGCGCCCTCGCCGCGGACGTCGTAGACCAGCTCGGTCCCGTCGAGGGGCGAGGCGACTGCGGGCACGAGAGCTCCTGGGGTGAGGACGAGGTCTGCCCCGGCGCCGGAGGGCGACGGGGCAGACGGACGGTCAGACGAGCACGGGTCGGGACCTCAGAGGGCCTCGCCGATCTCGTCGATGATCCGGTTCAGCGTCGCCGAGGGGCGCATGACCGCGGCGGTGCGGGCCGGGTCCGGGCGGTAGTAGCCGCCGATGTCGGCCCTCCTTCCCTGCACGGCCAGCAGCTCCGCGGCGATCGTCTCCTCGTCGTCGGCGAGCTCCTGGGCCAGCGGCGCGAAGGCCGCGGCGAGCTCGGCGTCCTCGGTCTGCCGGGCGAGCTCCTGGGCCCAGTACAGCGCGAGGTAGAAGTGGCTGCCGCGGTTGTCGATCGTGCCGAGCCGGCGCTGGGGCGACTTGCCCTCGTTGAGCAGGGTCTCGGTCGCGCGATCGAGGGCGTCGGCGATCACGGCGGCGCGCGCGTTGTCGGTGGTCCGCGCAAGGTGGCGCAGCGACTCCGCGAGGGCGAGGAACTCGCCGAGGGAGTCCCACCGCAGGTAGTCCTCCTCGATGAGCTGCTGGACGTGCTTGGGGGCGCTGCCGCCCGCCCCGGTCTCGAACAGGCCGCCGCCGGCCATGAGCGGCACCACCGAGAGCATCTTGGCGCTCGTGCCCAGCTCCATGATCGGGAACAGGTCGGTGAGGTAGTCGCGCAGCACGTTGCCGGTCACGGAGATGGTGTCCTCGCCGCGGCGCACCCGCTCGAGGGTGTGGGTCGTGGCCTCGGCCGGGGCGAGGATCCGCAGGTCGAGCCCGTCGGTGTCCTCCTCGGCGAGGTATGCGGTGACCTTGGCGATGAGGTTGCGGTCATGCGCGCGGGTCTCGTCGAGCCAGAACACGGCCGGCATGCCCGACAGGCGCGAGCGCGAGACGGCGAGGGAGACCCAGTCGCGGATCGGGGCGTCCTTGGCCTGGCACGCGCGGAACACGTCGCCGGGGGCGACGTCGTGGCTCATGAGGACCTGGCCGCCCGAGGAGCGGACCTCGACCCGGCCCGCCTCGGCGATCTCGAAGGTCTTGTCGTGGGAGCCGTACTCCTCGGCCTTCTGGGCCATGAGCCCGACGTTGGGCACGGTGCCCATCGTGGTCGGGTCGAAGGCACCGTGGGCGATGCAGTCCTCGATCGTCGCGGCGTACACGCCCGCGTACGAGGAGTCGGGGATGACGGCGAGGGTGTCGTGCTCGCCGCCGTCGGGGCCCCACATATGGCCCGAGGTGCGGATCATGGCGGGCATCGATGCGTCGATGATGACGTCGCTGGGCACGTGCAGGTTGGTGATGCCCTTGTCGGAGTTGACCATCGCGAGCTCGGGGCCCTCGGCGAGGCCCCGCTCGATGCCCTCGCGCACGCCCTGGGCGGTCTCCGGGTCGAGCGCGTCGAGCCCCGCGAGGATGCCGCCCAGGCCGTTGTTGGCCGAGAGGCCGGCGGCGGCGAGCTGCTCGCCGTAGCGCGCGAACACGTCGGGGAAGAAGGCACGCACGACGTGGCCGAAGAGGATCGGGTCGGAGACCTTCATCATCGTGGCCTTGAGGTGCACCGAGAACAGCACACCGCGCTCCTGGGCGGCCGCGATCTGCTCGGCCAGGAAGCGGTCGAGCGCGCTCGCCGACATCGTCGTGGAGTCCACGACCTCACCCGCGAGCACCGGGATCGCCTGCTTCAGCACCGTCTCGGAGCCGTCGGCGAGGACCTCGACGATCGACAGGGTGTCGTCCTGCTCCATCACGACGCTCTGCTCGTTGCTGCGGAAGTCGTCGTGGCCCATCGTCGCGACGGACGTCTTCGAGTCCGCGCTCCACGCCCCCATGCGGTGCGGGTGCTTCCGGGCGAAGTTCTTGACGGCCTGGGGCGCCCGGCGGTCGGAGTTGCCCTCGCGCAGCACCGGGTTCACGGCCGAGCCCTTGACCGCGTCGTAGCGGGCGCGCACGTCGCGCTCCTCGTCGGTCGAGGGCGACTCGGGGTAGTCCGGCAGGGCGATGCCCAGGCCCTGCAGCTCGGCGATCGCGGCCTTGAGCTGCGGCACCGAGGCGGAGATGTTGGGCAGCTTGATGATGTTGGCCTCGGGCGTCTTGGCCAGCTCGCCGAGCTCGGCGAGGGCGTCGGCCTCCCGCTGGTCCTCGGGCAGGAGGTCCGAGAAGGCGGCGACGATGCGGCCCGCGAGGGAGATGTCGCGGGTCTCGACGTGGATCCCGGCGGTCGAGGCGAACGCCTCGAGGATCGGCAGGAAGGAGGCGGTGGCCAGCATGGGCGCCTCGTCGGTGTGGGTGTAGATGATGCGCGAATCGGCAGTCGACATGGTCGCAGCGCTCCTCGGTCGGGGTCGGGTCGCTCGTCGGGTGGCTGGGGCGGACGGCGCGGGGCGCGCGCCCGGGTCCGCCCTCGACACACCGGGAGATCTCTCGACGTCAAGACTATCGGAGGCGGGACGATGCGGACCGTGGGGCCACGGTAGCGTGAGCGCATGTCTGCCGCCGGTGCGTCCGCCCCCGATCCCTCCGTCTCCCTCGAGCCCGCCGACCTCCTGCCCGACGCGCTGCTCGACACGTTCCGCGAGCGCGCCGCGGGCTACGACCGGGACAACCGCTTCTTCGACGAGGACCTCGCCGATCTGCGCGAGCTCGGGTATCTGCGCCTGCTCGTGCCCACCGAGCTCGGCGGCCTCGGCGGCACCCTCCGGCAGGCCTCCCGCCTCCAGCGCCGCCTGGCCGGCGCCGCCCCGGCCACGGCGCTCGGGGTCAACATGCACCTCGTCGTCACGGGGGCGGCGCTCGTCGCCGCCCGCCGCGGGCTCGACGCGGCCCGTCCGATCCTCGAGGAGGCCGCGGCGGGGGAGCTGTTCGCGTTCGGCATCTCCGAGGCGGGCAACGACGCGATGCTGTTCGACGCCGCGACCACGGCCGAGCCCGACGGCCGCGGCGGCTACGCGCTCACGGGCACCAAGATCTTCACCTCGCTCTCGCCCGCGTGGACCCGCCTGGTCACCCACGGCAAGGTCGCCGCGGCCGGTGCCGACGGGGACGACGCCCTCGTGTTCGGCGTGCTCGAGCGGGACGAGCACGTGCGCGTCGCCGACGACTGGGACACCCACGGCATGCGCGCCTCGCAGTCGTGCACGACGCGCCTGACGGACGCGCCGCTCACGGCAGGGCGGGTCGTGACCACGACGCCCGTGGGCCCGAACCCGGACCCCTTCCTGTTCGGCGTCTTCGGTGCCTTCGAGCTGCTGCTCGCCGCGGTCTACACGGGGGTCGCCGAGCGCGCCGTGCAGGTCGCGGTCGACATCGCGGGCACCCGCCGCAGCGCGACGAGGGGCCTCGTGCACGCCGACGACCCCGACATCCGGTGGCGGATCGCCGACGCCGCGATCGCGCTCGACGGCTCCGTGCTCCAGATCGACGCGCTCACCGCGGACCTCGACGCCATGGGCGCCGCGGAGCCCGTGCCCTCAGCGACCGATCACGGCGCGCGCTGGTTCCTGCAGTTCTCGGGCGTGAAGGCCCGGGCCACGGAGACCGCGATGGCGGCCGTCGACCAGGCGCTGCGCGCGAGCGGCGGCGCACAGTTCTTCCGCGGCCGCGAGCTCGAGCGGCTCTCCCGAGACGTGCGCGCGGGCATGTACCACCCCTCCGACGAGGAGTCGGTGCACGCCTCGTACGCGCGCGCCCTGCTCGGCGACATCGGCGCCGAGCGCTGACGGGAGGCCCCGGCCCGTGCCGTGACCCGGACGCGGCAGGCGACGCGGGCACGTCGGGCACATCAGCGGGCTCGTCGCCGACCCCATCGCCGGGCCGAGCGCCCGCTCACGGCACCTATCGCGGCTGATACGTGTCGTGCTGTGGCGGTCGAGCCCGGACGGGTGCGTGGTCGGGCTGTGCCTCACGGGGTCGACGCGTCGCTGGGCCGAGCGCCCGCTCACGGCACCTATCGCGGCTGATGTGTGCCGTGCTGTGGCAATGCCTCGGGGACCGGGGACCGGGGGGCGCCGGACCGGGGGATAGGGGGCCGGGGGGCGCCGGACCGGGGGATCGGCGCGACGGCAGGGTGTGGGCCTCCGGGCGTCGGTGCGCGCTCGCAGCACGGCTGTCCGCCCCGGCCATCACCCGAACAGCGTGCGCGCCTCCTCCCAGCGGTCCCGGGTGACGCGCTTGGAGTTGTCGATCGCCTCGGTGAGCGGCACGTCCACGATCTCGGTGCCGCGCAGGGCGACCATGTGGCCCATGCCGCCGCGATGCACGAGGTCCACGACGGCCATGCCGAAGCGGGTCGCGAGCACGCGGTCGTAGCCGGTGGGCTCGCCGCCGCGCTGGATGTGGCCGAGCACGGTCGCGCGGGTCTCGATGCCGAGCCGTTTCTCGATGACGGGCGCGAGAGCCTGCGCGATCCCTCCGAAGCGGGGGCGGCCGAACTCGTCGAGGTCGTAGTTCATGAAGCCCTCGGGGGCGTCCTTGGGCACGAAGCCCTCGGCGACCACGACGAGCGGGGCCCGGCGACGGTCCCACGTCATGCGCACGTAGTCGCAGATCTCGTCGATCGTGAGCGGGAACTCGGGGATGCAGATGACGTGCGCGCCGGCCGCCATGCCCGAGTGCAGCGCGATCCAGCCGACGCTGCGGCCCATCACCTCGGCGACCATGCAGCGGTGGTGGGACTCGCCCGTGATCCGCAGCCGGTCGAGGCTCTCGGTCGCGATCTCCACGGCCGTGTTGAAGCCGAACGTGTAGTCGGTCGCGTCGAGGTCGTTGTCGACGGTCTTGGGTACGCCGACCACGGGGATGCCGCCCTGGAACAGCCGGTTGGCGGTGTAGAGCGTGCCGTCGCCGCCGATCGCGATGATCGCCTCGATGTCGTGGCGCTCCATCGTCTCGCGCACGAGCGCCACCCCGTCGCCGCCGTCGTGGAACGGGTTGGCGCGCGAGGAGCCCAGGATCGTGCCGCCCAGGCGGCTCAGGCCGCGCACCTTGCGGCGGGGGATCGGCAGGATCTCGTCGTCGATCGCGCCCCGCCAGCCGTCCAGGAAGCCGACGAACTCGTCCTCGTACGTCTTGTCGCCCTTGAGCACGGCGCCACGGATGACGGCGTTCAGGCCGGGGCAGTCCCCGCCCGAGGTGAGCATGGCGATCTTCATCAAGGACTCCTTGGGGTCAGGGCCGGGCGGCCTCGCTCACTCTACGGAAGCTCAGGGCTGTGACGAGGGACAAAGGTCTGCTGCGCTCGCACGTCCGTCAGTCCTGCGCGGTGGTGTCGGCGAGCGCGGTGGACGGCGCGCTCGCCGAGGACGCCGACCCCTGGGAGGAGCCTGCCGCGGCGGAGCCCTGGGCGGCGCGCTGGAGCATGTCGTGGAAGTCCACGCCCGTGGTCGAGCGGACCATGTCGAGCACCTGCGCGAGACCGGCCGAGATGTTCCGGCCGATCTTGGCCTCGCCGTCGGAGGAGACCACCGAGAGCGAGTCGATGTTGGCATACGGGGAGGCGAGCTCGCGAGCCACCTGGGGGAGCGTCTCGAGCAGCTGGGAGAGGATCGCGGCCTCGTTGAACTCCTTGTAGGCCTCGGCCTTGGCACGCGTCGACTCGGCCTCGGCGTCGCCCTTGGCGCGGATCGACGCGCCCTCGGCCTCACCCTGGGCGCGCAGCGCATCGGCCGCGGCCTGCCCCTCGAGGCGGGCGGCCTCGGCGTCCTTCGAGCGGCGCTGGAGCTCGACATCGGCCTCGGCGCGGCCGCGGGCCTCGATCGCGAAGGCCTCGGACTGGGACGTGACCTTGCGGGCCTCGGCGCGGTTGCGCTCGTCGGTGAGGGCGGCCTCGGAGTCGGCCACGCGCGCATACTTCTTGGAGTCGGCATCCTGCTGCTCGGCATAGCGCTTGGCCTCGGCCGGCTTGTGGACCTCGGCGATCAGCTGCTTCTCGCGCAGGTCGTTGTTGCGGATCGCGATGAGCTCCTCCTGCTCGATGATCCGCTGCTGCTGGGCGGCACGGGCGAGCGGTCCCGAGGCGTCGGCGGTCGCCTGGCGCGCGTCGGTCTGCTCCTTGATCTCGGCCTGGCGCAGGTCGAGCTCCTGCTTGGACTCGGCCTCGCGCTGGAGGTTGATGTTGCGCGCCTGGGTGGCCTCGCGGTTGGCGTCGGACTCGGCGATCGCCGCGCGCTTGGCCACGAGCGCCGCCTCGGGGCGGCCCCAGTCGCGCAGATAGGTGCCGTCGTCCTCGACCGCGCTGATCTGGAAGGTGTCGATCACGAGGCCCTGGTTGTTCATCGAGTGCTCGGCCTCCTCCTGCACCTGGGCGGCGAAGGAGGCGCGGTCCTGGATGATCTGCTCGACGGTCAGGGTGCCCACGACCGCGCGGAGCGTGCCCGAGAGGATCTCCTGGGAGTAGTGGTCGATCTGGCCCTGCTGGTCGAGGAAGCGCTGGGAGGCCTTGCGCACGTCGTCGACGTTGCCGCCGACCTTGACCTGTGCGACGCCGCGCAGGCGCACGAAGATGCCGTTCTTGGAGTAGCCCTCGATCTCCACCTGGATCTGGCGCGAGGACAGGCTCATCACGAACGCGCGGTCGAAGATGGGGCGCACGATCGCGCGGCCCCCGATGACCACGCGCGCCCCGCCCGACTCGAGGTCGACGTCGCCCGCCTTGGCGTTGCGCCCGGTGATGATGAGCGCCTCGTTGGGGGCGGCGATGCGATAGCTGCGCACGAGGGCGATCACGATGATCAGCACCACGACCACCGCCGCCGCGGCGATCACGAGAGCGAGCAGGACGGTCGGATCCACGGGTTCCTCCAGGGGGTCGGGCACCCGCGCCGGGGATCGGGACGCGTCTCGGGACTCGGGCCGTCGGTGCTCGGGGCCATTGAACCAGACCCGTCGCGACCGGCGAGGGCCGCGTCCGGGGAGCCACCCGGAGTCTCATGATGCGGAAAAATGTCCACGATGCGGGACGCAGGTCTAGGATCGTCCCGTGACCTCCCTCCCCGACACCTCTCCCCTGACCCAGGGCGGCGCCCCCGCCGGGGCCCCCGCGAACACGCGCGGACGCGTGATCGTGGCGTCGATGATCGGCACCACGATCGAGTTCTTCGACTTCTACGCGTACGCGACCGCGGCCTCGCTCGTCTTCCCCGCCCTGTTCTTCCCCACCGCCACCCCGGCCAACCAGCTGCTGAGCTCCTTCGCCGTCTTCGGCGTCGCCTTCGTCGCGAGGCCCATCGGCTCGATCCTCTTCGGCCACTTCGGCGACCGCATCGGCCGCAAGCGCACCCTCGTGGCGAGCCTGCTCGTGATGGGCGTCGCGACCTTCATCATCGGGCTGCTGCCCACGGCCTCGGTGCCCGGCTTCGCGTTCCTCGCCCCCGCGCTGCTCGTGCTGCTGCGGTTCTGCCAGGGCGTGGGCCTGGGCGGCGAGTGGTCCGGCGCCGCCCTGCTCGCCACCGAGAACGCGCCGGCGGGCAAACGAGCCCTCTACGGCACGTTCCCCCAGCTCGGCGCCCCCATCGGCTTCATCCTGTCCAACATCCTGTTCGTCGTCATGAGCCTCGTGCTCAGCGACGCGCAGTTCACCTCGTGGGGCTGGCGCGTGCCCTTCCTGCTCTCGGCGATCCTCGTGGTCGTCGGGCTGTGGGTGCGCCTGAAGCTCATGGAGACCCCCGCCTTCCAGCGCGTGATCGACGAGCAGCGCGTCGCCGCCGTGCCGCTCGCCCGCGTGTTCCGCACCTCGTGGCGCCCGCTGATCCTCGCGACCGTGGCCATGATCGCGACCTACGTCCTCTTCTACATGATGACCGCGTTCCTCATGGTCTTCGGCACCACGGCCTCGAGCGTCGAGGCCGCGCGCGCCGCCGCCGAGAGCGCCGGCAAGGCCTTCGACCCCTCGACCTTCGCACCGGGTCTGGGCTACGCCCGCCCCGAGTTCCTCACCATGCTGATCATCGGGGTCGTCTTCTTCGGCGTCTTCACGCTCGTCTCGGGCCCGCTCGCCGACCGCGCCGGCCGCCGCCCGTACCTGATCGTGGTGACGGCCGGAATCGGCGTGTACGCGCTGCTGATCGAGCCGCTCATCCACCTCGGCACGCCGGGCGTGATGGCGGTGCTCATCGTCGGCTTCACCCTGATGGGGCTCACGTTCGGCCCGATGGCCGCCTACCTGCCCGAGATGTTCCCCGCCGACGTGCGGTACACCGGCAGCGCCATCAGCTACAACATGGCCTCGGTAATCGGCGCGGGACCGGCCCCCATCACCCTCGTGGCGCTGTGGCAGGCGCTCGACGGCTCGCTGTGGCTCGTGGGCGTGTACCTGCTCGTGGCCGCCCTGCTCACCCTCGGCGCGGTCGTGATCGGACGCGAGACCCGGGACGTCGACTACCTCGCCTGAGACCGCCCCGCCCCGTCCGGCCGTGACCATCGGCCGAGCGGGCCTGTCGCGCAGGGGCGACGTCGCCTACAGTGCCGACGCCGCCCCGCGGCATCCCCTCCCCCCACCCCTCCCCAGGAGACGACATGACCTCCGCACCCCCGCCCGCCGGCGACGCGACCGCCCTGCTCGGCGGCGCGACCGACCCTCAGGACCTCTCCCGCCCCCCGCTACGGCGCCCGGTTCGGCACCGCCGTCAGGTGCTTCCTGCGCAAGTACGCGGCCTTCACCGGACGCGCCTCGCGCTCGGAGTTCTGGTGGGCCTACCTCGCGATCGTGCTCATCGAGCTCGTGCCGTGGGTCGTGTTCATGATCGGCATCATCACGAGCGCCGTGTGGGCCAACAACCACATGACCGAGACCTCGCTCGGCTATGACGCCAACGGCAACGAGATCGTCTACGAGACCGCGCCCGGCATCATCCACGCGCCGACCTGGCCCGTCGTCGTGATCGGCCTCGTCCTGATGGCGCTCGTCACCCTGGCCCTGATCGTGCCGATCATCGCGCTCATGTGCCGTCGTCTGCACGACGCGAACCTCTCGGGGCTGCTGTGCCTGCTCCTGCTGGTCCCCTCGATCGGCGGGCTCGTCGTGCTGGTCCTCGCGCTCCTGCCGTCCTCGCCCGAGGGGCGGCGCTTCGACACCGCCTGAGCCCCCGTCCTCGACGGGCGGAGCAGACGACGGCCGGGTTCGCGATCGCGAACCCGGCCGTCGTGCGTCCCGGGGCCGTGCTCCGGCCCGCGGGACCCCGAAGGGCTCAGAGGTGGTCGTGCGGGCGGATCCCGCCGCGGCCCTTGAGGAGCAGGTTCAGGAGCACGGCGCTGAAGGCCGCGGCGCTCACGCCCGAGCCGAGGACCATGGCGACCAGGTCCGGGAGCGACGCGTACAGGCCCGGCACGGCGATGGGCAGCACGGCGAGCGAGAGCGAGACCGCGACGATGAGGGTGTCGTGCCCGGCGTCGCGGTCGTCGGTGCGCGGGGCCTCGGCGAGGGTGCGGATGCCGGCCGCGGCCACCGATCCGAACAGGACGATCCCGGCCCCGCCGAGCACGGGCTGGGGCACGGCGGCGACGATCCGGCCCAGCAGCGGCACCAGGCCCAGCAGCACGAGGATCACGCCGCCGGCCGCGACGGTGTAGCGCGAGCGCACCCGAGTCACCGAGATCAGCCCGATGTTCTGGGCGAACGCGGTCGCGGGGAAGGAGTTCACGAGCGGGGCGAGCGCGCTCGCCGCCATGTCGGCCCGCAGGCCGTCGGCCAGGCGCCGCGGCGGCAGGTCGGTGCCCACCACCTTGGTCACGGCGAACAGGTTGGCCGTGGTCTCCATGAGCGTCACGATGATGACGACGACCATGGGCACGATCGCGGCGAGGTGGAAGGTCGGAGCGCCGAACGCGAAGGGGTGCGGCAGCGCGACCACGGCGCCCGAGGTGACGCCCGAGAAGTCGGCCGCGCCGAGGAGGGCCGCGATGACAGTGCCGACGGCGATGCCCAGCAGGATCGCGACCCCGGACAGGGCCCGGATCCGGGAGAGGATCAGGACCGCGACGAGCGTGATCGCGGCCAGGGCCAGGTGCAGACCGCTGCCGTAGCCGGCCTGCCCCTCGGTGCCCATGATCCAGCCCGCTGCGACCGGCAGCAGGGAGATGCCCATCGCCGCGATGATGGTGCCCGTCACGACCGGTGGGAACACCGGCTGCAGGCGCGAGACGACCGGTGCGAGCAGGAAGCCGATCACGCCGGCCACGATGACGGCGCCGAAGACCGACGGCAGGCCGTCCCCGTCGGCGATGATGACGAGCATCGTCGAGACCGCGCCGAACGTCGTGCCCTGCACGAGGGGGAGCTTGGCGCCGAAGAACGGCACGCCGAGGGACTGCAGGAGCGTCGTGATGCCCGAGACGAACAGGGCCGAGGCGACGAGCACGCCGATCTGTCCGGGGGAGAGCTGGGCGGCGCCACCCACGATGAGGGGCACGGCCACGACGCCGCCGTACATCGACAGCACGTGCTGGGTGCCGTAGACGAGGCTGCGGGCCAGGGGCAGGCGCTCGTCCTCGGGGCGGACGGCGCGGGCCGGCGCGAGGGGCAGGGGAGCGAGGGGGTCAGGCACGGGGGTCCTCTCCAGGGATGGGGGCCGGGAATGCACGCAGCGCCCACCGTGCGACGACGGTGGGCGCTGAGGGGAACGGTACGCCGACGGGCGCGGGACGGACGGCGCCGTCCCGCAGCCCGGTCAGGCGCGGTGCGCGCGGTAGTAGCGGATCAGCTCGGCGGTCGACGGGTCCTCGTCGGCGATCGCCTGCTCGTCGCCGGCCACGGCCGGTGCGAGCCCCTTGGCGAGCTGCTTGCCGAGCTCGACGCCCCACTGGTCGAAGGAGTTGATGCCCCAGACGGTGCCCTCGACGAAGGTGATGTGCTCGTACAGCGCGATCAGCTGGCCGAGCGTCGCGGGCGTGAGCGCGGGCGCCATGATCGAGGTGGTCGGACGGTCGCCCGAGAACATGCGCGCGGCCACGAGCGCCCCCTCGGTGCCCTCGGCGCGCACCTCCTCCTCGGTCTTGCCGAAGGCGAGGGCCTTGGTCTGCGCGAAGAAGTTGGCCAGGAACAGCTCGTGCACGTCCTGGTCGCCGTCGCGGAGCGGCCGGGTCGGGGTCGCGAAGGCGATGAAGTCGGCTGGGATGATGCGCGTGCCCTGGTGGATCAGCTGGTAGAAGGCGTGCTGGCCGTTCGTGCCCGGCTCGCCCCAGAAGATCTCGCCCGTCTCGGTCGTGATGGCCGAGCCGTCCCAGCGCACGGACTTGCCGTTGGATTCCATCGTGAGCTGCTGGAGGTAGGCGGGGAAGCGGTGCAGGTACTGGGAGTAGGGGAGAACCGCATGGGTCTCCGCCTCGAGGAAGTTCACGTTCCACACGTTGAGCATGCCCATGAGCGCCGGCACGTTCTCCTCGAGCGGCGCGGTGCGGAAGTGCTCGTCCATCGCGTGGAAGCCCGCGAGCAGCTCCTCGAAGGCCTCGGGGCCCAGGGCCACGGCCAGCACGGTGCCGATCGCGGAGTCGACGCTGTAGCGCCCGCCCACCCAGTTCCAGAAGCCGAACGCGTTGTCGGGGTCGATGCCGAAGTCGGCGACCTTGTCGAGGGCCGTCGAGACCGCGACGAAGTGGCGGGCGACCGCCTCCTTCTCCTGCTCGGCTGTGATCCCGGCGCGATCGCGCAGCCCCGACAGGAGCCAGTCGCGCACGAGGCGCGCGTTGGTGATGGTCTCGAGCGTCGTGAAGGTCTTGGAGGCCACGATCACGAGGGTCGTCTCGGGGTCGAGATCCGCCGTGGTCTCGTACGCGTCGGTCGGGTCGATGTTCGAGATGAAGCGCGCCTCGATGCCCGCGTCCGCGAGCGGCTTGAGCGCCTCGTAGATCATGACGGGACCGAGGTCGGAGCCGCCGATGCCGATGTTGACCACCGTGGTGATGCGCTTGCCGGTCACGCCGGTCCACTCACCCGAGCGGACCTGACGGGCGAAGTCGTAGATCCGTCCGAGCACCTCGTGCACGTCGTGGTCGACGTCCTGGCCGTCGACCACGAGCGGGCCGTCGCCGCCGGCCGGGCGGCGCAGCGCCGTGTGGAGGACGGCGCGGTCCTCGGAGGTGTTGATGTGGGCGCCCGCGAACATCGCGTCGCGCCGCTGCTCGAGGCCGACCTCGCGCGCGAGGTCGAGCAGGAGGGAGACCGTCTCGGGCGTCACGAGGTTCTTGGAGAGGTCGACGTGGAGGTCGGCCGCATCGTGCGTGAGCGTCGCCGCGCGCTGCGGGTCGGCCGCGAACCACTCGCGCAGGGAGCCCTCGAGGGCCTCCTCGTGCTGGGCCAGGGCTCGCCACGAGGCGGTTGCGGTGGGGTCGACGGGGGCCGGGACGGCCGAGGCGGGAGTGTCGTGCTGGGTGTCAGAGCTCATGGGTCCATTGTGGCGCGGGTCGCGCGGACGTGCCGGGACCCGGCCCAGAACGGACCGCGGCACGGCCGTGCACGCCTCCGGTCACGAAAGGGCTACGACGCCGTGAAGCCGCCGAACGCGTCTGCCGACTCTGGCATCCTGCTGTGAGGAGCGCCACGTCGGCGCCCGTCATCGACCGTTCGTCCACCCCGGGGCCCGGCCCCGTGAGGAGCCCCCCATGGATCTGACCCGCCGTTCCCTCGTCCTCGGCACCGCCGCCGCCTCGACCCTCGCCCTCGCCGCGTGCGGCGGCTCGGGGGACGAGGGCGGCGACGGGGGCTCCGCCACGATCGTCACCGACGGCAAGGAGCCGGAGAACCCGCTGGTCCCGACCAACACGTCGGAGCTCGGCGGCGGGAGCGTGCTGACGGCCTGCTTCGCATGCCTGTCGTACTACACGGCCGACGGCACCGTGGCCCACGACGTCGCGGAGTCGATCGAGTCCGAGGACCAGCAGAACTGGACCATCACGATCCGCCCCGGCACGACCTTCTCCGACGGCTCCGCCGTCACCGCGAAGTCCTTCGTCGACGCGTGGAACTTCGGTGCGCTGACCACCAACGCCCAGCGCGCCCAGTCCTTCTTCGAGCCCATCGAGGGCTTCGAGGCGGTCGCCGCCGAGAGCCCGACCGCCGAGACCATGTCGGGCCTGGCCGTGGTCGACGACACCACCTTCACCGTCAAGCTCGTCTCCCCGCAGTCGGACTTCCCCCTCCGTCTGGGCTACTGGGCCTTCGCCCCGCTGCCCGAGGCGGCTCTGACGGACATCGCGGCGTTCGGGGAGAAGCCCGTCTCCAACGGGCCGTACACGGTGTCCAGCTGGGACCACAACACCTCGATCGAGGTGGTCAGGAACCCCGACTACGACGGGCCCCGGAAGGCCGAGAACGAGGGCGTCTCCTTCGTCGTCTACTCCGACCCCGAGACGGCCTACAACGACCTCGAGACCGGGACCCTCGACGTGCTGGGCGCCATCCCGTCCTCGGCCCTGCAGACCTTCCAGGACGACCTCGGCGACCGTGCGATCAACCAGCCCGGCGCGACGATCGTGTTCATCACGATCCCGCAGTACGCGGGCGCCGACTGGACCGGGGAGGCGGGGCAGCTGCGCCGGCAGGCGATCTCCCGGGCGATCGACCGCGAGGCGATCTGCACGGACCTGTTCTTCGGGACCCGCGCCCCCGCGACCGACTACGTCGCGCCGGGTGTCGAGGGCGGGGGCTCGACCGACATCCCGGGAGCCGAGGTCCTGTCCTACGACGCCGACGAGGCCGTGAGGCTGTGGGCGCAGGCCGAGGCGATCGCACCCTTCTCGGGCGAGTTCACACTCGACTACCCGGCCGACGGCCCCAACAAGGACTGGGTCGAGGCGGTGTGCAACTCGATCAAGAACACCCTCGGGATCGGCGCCTCCGGCGTGCCGCATCCGGCCTTCGGCGAGTTCAAGCAGCAGATCGCCCAGCACCAGATCACGGGGCCCTTCCGCTCGAACTGGATCGCCGACTACCCCTCGCCCTACAACTTCCTGTTCCCCCTCTACGGCTCGGGCGCGGCCGGCGGCAAGGGCTCCAACGAGGGCGAGTACCTGAACGAGGAGTTCGACGGCCTGCTCACCGAGGCGCAGCAGGCGGCCGACGCGGCGGCGGCGCTCGAGAAGTACAAGGCCGCGCAGGCCGTCCTCCTGCGGGACCTCCCCTCCATCCCGCTCTGGTACCAGAACGTGATGGGCGGCTCCGGCGAGAACGTCGAGAACGTGGCCTTCACCTGGAACGGGAGCTCCCAGTTCCCGCAGATGACGAAGAGCTGAGGGGCACGCCCGCCCCGTCCGAGACCGCACCGGACGTCCATGATGCGGATACCGCGTCCGACATCCGGAACGTTCTGGACAGAGCCGAGACCCAACCGTTATGCGGACGGGGCCGGAGCACTGGGTGGCGTGGTGCACACTGGTGCACACCATGGGCCCGGACAGCGACGACCGGGTCACCTTTCGACTTCCACAGGAGACGTCCATGACGATTTCGCGACGTTCGATGATCCTCGGCACCGCGGCCGCCGGCACCTCCGCCGTCGCCCTCGCGGCGTGCGGCGGGAGCAGCAGCGGCGGCAGCGATGGCGGCAGCGGCGGTGGAGCGGGCGGCGACGCCGTCCTCGCCAACGGCACCGAGCCCGAGAACCCGCTCGTCCCGACCAATACGAACGAGGTCGGCGGCGGCCGCGTCATCACCTCCGTGTTCGCGGGCCTCGTCTACTACACCGCCGACGGCAAGGCCGAGAACGATCTCGCCGACTCGATCGAGTCCGAGGACAACCAGACCTGGACCGTCAAGATCAAGGCCGACCAGAAGTTCTCCGACGGCACGCCGATCACCGCCAAGTCCTTCGTCGACGCGTGGAACTTCGGCGCGCTGACCACCAACGCCCAGAAGAGCCAGTCGTTCTTCGAGCCCATCGAGGGCTTCGCCGACGTCGCCGCCGAGACCCCGGCCGCCCAGACCATGTCGGGCCTGGCCGTCGTCGACGACACGACCTTCACCGTCAAGCTCGTCTCCGCGCAGTCCGACTTCCCGACCCGCCTGGGCTACACGGCCTACATGCCGATGCCCGAGTCCGCGTTCAAGGACATCGACGCCTACGGCGAGAAGCCCGCCTCGAGCGGCCCCTACGTCGTCGACTCGTGGGACCACGACAAGCAGATCGTGATCGTGCCCAACGACAGCTACAGCGGGCCGCGCAAGGCGAAGAACAAGGGCGTGACCTTCGTGATCTACGCCGACTCCGACACCATGTACTCGGACCTGCAGTCCAACAACGTCGACGTGGTCGACCAGATCCCGACCTCGGCGCTGCAGACCTTCCAGGACGACCTGGGCGACCGCGCCGTCAACGCGCCCGGCGCCGTGTTCCAGTCCTTCACGATCGCCCAGAACGACCCGAACTTCTCGGGCGACGCCGGCAAGCTGCGCCGTCAGGCGCTCTCGCGGGCGATCGACCGCAAGTCGATCTGCGACTCGCTGTTCTTCGGCACCCGCACCCCCGCCACGGACTTCATCGCGCCCGTGATCCAGGGCGGCGGCGCCACCGACATCGCCGGCGCCGAGGTGCTCGAGTTCGACGAGGCCAAGGCCAAGGACCTGTGGGCCCAGGCCGAGGCGATGCAGCCCTACAGCGGCACGTTCACGCTCTCCTACAACGCGGACGGCCCCCACAAGGACTGGGTCGAGGCCGTGTGCAACTCGATCAAGAACACCCTCGGCATCGAGGCCAACCCGCAGCCCTTCCCGGCCTTCGGCGAGTTCCGCGAGCAGATCACGAACCGCGAGCTCAAGGGCGCGTTCCGCTCCGGCTGGCAGGCCGACTACCCCTCGGCCTACAACTTCCTCGGCCCGCTCTACTCCTCGGCCGCGGCCGACGGCAAGGGCTCGAACGACGGCGACTACAAGAACCCCGAGTTCGACGGCCTGCTCGCCGAGGGCCTGGCCGCCCCCGATGTCGACTCCGCGATCGAGAAGTACAAGGCCGCCGAGGCGATCCTCATGCAGGACCTCCCCGCGATCCCGCTGTGGTACCAGAACACCTTCGGCGGGTACTCCGAGAACGTGAGCGACGTCGAGTACGGCTGGGACACCGTCCCGCTCTACTACGAGATCACGAAGAACTGACCGCCCTGCCGGCGTGACGCGAACGGCGGGAGCAGGAGCCGAGGCCCCTGCTCCCGCCGATTGCGTCCACCGGCGATCCTGCTGCCGTCCGGCGCGCGAGATGCGTACGCTGTCCGCGAGCCGAGGCCGACCGCCACGACGCACCGTGCGCCCCCGCACCGTGCACGGCGGCGGCCCCTCCCATCTCTTATCCGAAGGTGACCGAAGTGATCTGGTACATCGCGCGGCGACTGCTGCAGATGATCCCCGTCTTCCTCGGCGCGACCCTGCTGATCTACGCGATGGCGTTCCTCTCCGGAGGCGACCCCATCGCGGCGATCTCGGGCGACAAGCCGCTCTCGCCGGCGATCGTCGCCGAGCTGCGCCGCCAGTACAACCTCGACAAGCCGCTCATCGTGCAGTGGCTCATCTACCTGGGCCATCTCTTCCAGGGTGATCTCGGCGTCTCGCTCCAGGGGCGCCCCATCATCGACGACCTGCGCGACGCGTTCCCCGTGACCGCGCGCCTGGCGGTCATCGCCGTCGTGATCGAGACCGTCTGCGGCGTGGCCGCCGGCGTCATCTCGGGCCTGCGCAAGGGCACCATCATCGACACCGCGTTCCTCATGGTCTCCCTGCTCGTGATCGCGATCCCGACCTTCGTGATCGGCTTCGTCACGCAGTACCTGCTGGGCGTGAAGCTGCAATGGATCACCGTCAACGCCTCGGGCGGCGACTTCCAGGACCTCCTGGTGCCCGGGGCCGTGCTCGGCATCGTCTCCTTCGCCTACGTGCTGCGCCTGACGCGCACCTCGGTCGCCGAGGCCGCGACCGCCGACCACGTGCGGACCGCCACGGCCAAGGGACTGTCGCGCGGCGGCGTGGTCTCCAAGCACATCCTGCGCAACTCGCTGATCCCCGTCGTGACCTACATCGGCGCCGATCTGGGCGCTCTCATGGGCGGCGCCATCGTGACCGAGCGCATCTTCAACATCCACGGCATCGGCTCCGAGCTGTGGACCGCGATCACGCGGTCGGACAGCCCCAAGATCGTCACGATCGTCACGCTGCTGGTGGTCGTCTTCCTGATCTCGAACCTGATCGTGGACCTGCTCTACGCCGTTCTCGACCCGAGGATCCGCTATGCCAAGTGACGTCCTGAACCCGTCCGCGCCGCGCGAGCCCCGCGCCACGCAGCGCCATGTCGTCGCGCCGCTCGCCGAGACCCCGCTCCAGGAGGTCGACGCCGTCGACCCCAATGCCACCCCGCGCTCGCTGTGGGGCGAGGCGTGGCACAACCTCGTGCGCAACCCCGTCTTCGTCATCTCGGCGCTGCTGATCCTGTTCGTCCTGTTCGTCGTCGCCTTCCCGGGCGTGTTCACGAGCCTGGACCCGACCCATGCGACCATCAGCCAGGCCAACAAGGCCGCGAGCGACGCCCACCTGCTCGGCACCGACCGCTTGGGCTACGACGTCTTCGCGCGCACCGTGTACGGCGCCCGCACCTCGGTGTCCGTCGGCTTCTTCGCGATGATCCTGTCGACCCTGATCGGCAGCACGATCGGCGCGTTCGCCGGCTACATCGGCGGCTGGTTCGACGAGGTCCTCTCGCGCGTGACGGACATCTTCTTCGCGATCCCGCTCGTGCTCGGCGCGATCGTCTTCGCCAACCGCTTCGCCGGCCACATGAACCTGTGGACCGTCGTGCTCGTGCTGTCGATCTTCGGCTGGACGAGCGTGGCCCGCATCATGCGCGGCAGCGTCATCTCCATCAAGAACCAGGACTTCGTGACCGCCTCGACCGCGCTCGGCGCGGGTCGCTTCACGAACCTGCTGCGCCACGTGATCCCCAACGCGATCGCGCCCGTGATCGTGACGGCCACCGTGAACCTCGGCGTCTTCATCGTCGCCGAGTCGACCCTGTCCTTCCTGGGCGTGGGCATCACCAACGTCGTCTCGTGGGGCGCCGACCTCTCGTCGGCCAAGGACGCGATGCGCACCCTCAGCAACAACCCCTACATCCTGTTCGCCCCGTCCATCGCGCTCGCGATCACGGTGCTGAGCTTCATCATGCTCGGCGACGCGGTCCGCGACGCTCTCGATCCGAAGGCGAGGAAGCGATGACCACCACCGCACCCGCGAGCGGCGCGCACGCCGCCGGCTCGGCCGCTCCCGGCGACGAGCCCCTGCTCGAGATCTCCGACCTCGACATCACGTTCACGACCTCGACCGGCCACGTCAACGCCGTGCGCGGCGCGAACCTGACCGTGTACCCGGGCCAGACGGTCGCGATCGTGGGGGAGTCCGGGTCGGGCAAGTCCACGACCGCGATGTCCATCGCCCGTCTGCTGCCGCCCAACGGCAAGGTCACGGGCGGCACCATCCGCTTCGGCGGCAAGGACATCACCAAGGTCCGCAACCGCGAGATCCTCGCCCTGCGCGGCAGCGAGATCGGGCTCGTGCCGCAGGACCCGATGAGCAACCTCAACCCGCTGTGGAAGGTGGGCTTCCAGATCCGCGAGGCGCTCGCGGCCAACGGCGTCGCCCAGGGCGCCCAGGCCAAGCGCCGCACGGTCGCCCTGCTCGAGGAGGCCGGCCTCCCGGACGCCGAGCGCCGTGCGGGCCAGTACCCGCACGAGTACTCCGGCGGCATGCGTCAGCGCGCCCTGATCGCGATGGGCCTCGCGGCCCGCCCGCGCCTGCTCATCGCCGACGAGCCCACGAGCGCGCTCGACGTGACGGTCCAGCAGCAGATCCTCGACCACCTCGACACCCTCACGGGCGAGCTCGGCACCGCGGTGCTGCTGATCACGCACGATCTGGGCCTGGCCGCCGAGCGCGCCCAGCACCTCGTCGTCATGTACAAGGGGCAGGTCGTCGAGTCGGGCCCCGCGCTCGAGCTGCTCCAGAAGCCCCAGCACCCGTACACCCGGCGCCTGATCGCCGCGGCCCCCTCGCTCGCGTCGCGCCGGCTCGTCTCCGTCAAGGAGCGCGCCGAGGTGGTCGAGCAGGCCCGCACCACGGCACATGCCGAGGCGCCCGCGACGACCGGCTCGATCCCGCGCAGCGCGAGCGACACCATCGTGAGCGTCGAGGGCCTCACCAAGGTCTTCCCGATCCGCGGCAGCGTGCCGTGGAAGTCGACCCCCTTCACCGCGGTGGACGACGTGTCCTTCGACCTGCGTCGCGGCACCACCACCGCGATCGTGGGTGAGTCCGGCTCGGGCAAGTCGACGGTCGCGCAGATGGTGCTCAAGCTGCTCGAGCCCACGTCGGGCCGGGTGCTCTTCGAGGGCCGCGACATCACCGAGATCAAGGGCCGCGACCTGCTCGCGCTGCGCCGACGGGTCCAGCCGATCTTCCAGAACCCGTACGGCACGCTCGACCCCACGTTCTCGATCTACCGCACGATCGAGGAGCCCCTGCGGCTGCACGGCATCGGCAACGCCAAGTCCCGCGAGGCCAAGGTGCGCGATCTGCTCGAGAAGGTCTCGCTGCCGGCCTCGATGCTCCAGCGCTACCCCAACGAGCTGTCGGGCGGCCAGCGCCAGCGCATCGCGATCGCACGCGCCCTCGCGCTCGATCCCGAGGTCGTCGTGTGCGACGAGGCCGTCTCGGCGCTCGACGTGCTCGTGCAGGCCCAGGTGCTGCAGCTGCTCAACGACCTGCAGGCCCAGCTCGGGCTGTCCTACATCTTCATCACGCACGACCTCGCGGTCGTGCGGCAGATCGCGGACCACACGCTCGTCATGGAGCGGGGGCGCGTGGTCGAGCAGGGCGACACCGAGACCGTGTTCCACTCCCCGCAGCAGGAGTACACCAAGCGCCTGCTCGGTGCGATCCCGGGCGGCTCCATCCCGCTCGCGGGTTCCGAGACGATCGAGGTCGAGGTGGACACCGAGCTCGGCGTCGACGCCGAGGCCGAGGAGATCGCCGAGCGCGACGGGGCCCGCTCGCCCCTCGGCGAGGAGCCCACGGACCCGTTCACGGGTGCGGGACACGTCTGAGACGACCCCCGCCTGACCGGCTCGGCCCCGACTCCCGTCACCGCGGGAGCCGGGGCCGAGCCGTCGGCGGGCACCGACGCCGCGCAGTGGCGCATTCCACGGCGTCGACAGGGCCCAGGGCCGATAGACTCGGCGAGGCCCGCCGTGCGCCCCGCGCCGCGGAGCCCGCCGATGCGGCGCGTCCCCTGGGGACCCGGACCGCGCGGCATCCCCGACGACGAATCGAGTAGCCCCCGCATGTCCCTTCAGCACCGCACCGACCTGCGCAACGTCGCGATCGTCGCCCACGTCGACCACGGCAAGACCACCCTCGTGGACGCCATGCTCACCCAGGGCGGCGCCCTCGGCGAGCGCGACAAGCATGAGGACCGCGCGATGGACTCCGGCGAGCTCGAGCGCGAGAAGGGCATCACGATCCTCGCCAAGAACACGGCGATCCGGTACCACGGCCCCTCCGCCGCGGCCGTCGGCGAGCCCGAGGGCATCACCATCAACGTGATCGACACGCCCGGCCACGCCGACTTCGGCGGCGAGGTCGAGCGCGGCCTGTCCATGGTCGACGGCGTGGTCCTGCTCGTCGACGCCTCGGAGGGCCCCCTCCCACAGACCCGCTTCGTGCTGCGCAAGGCGCTCGCCGCGAAGCTCCCGGTGATCCTCGTCGTCAACAAGACCGACCGCGCCGACGCCCGTATCGACGAGGTCGTCTCCGAGACGACCGACCTGCTGCTGGGCCTGGCCTCCGACCTGTCCGACGAGGTCGAGGACCTCGACATCGACGCGCTGCTCGACGTGCCCGTCGTCTACGCCTCCGGCAAGGCCGGCCGGGCCAGCATGACGCAGCCCGCCGACGGCACGCTGCCCGACTCCGAGAACGTCGAGCCGCTGTTCAAGACGATCATCGAGTCGATCCCGGCGCCCGCCTACGACGACGAGATGCCGCTGCAGGCGCACGTCACCAACCTCGACGCCTCCCCGTTCCTGGGCCGCCTCGCGCTCCTGCGCATCGTCAACGGCCAGCTCACCAAGGGCCAGACCGTCGCGTGGGCCACCCAGCACGGCGACATCAAGAACGTGCGCATCACCGAGCTGCTCGAGACCAAGGGCCTCTCCCGCGAGCCCATGACCCGGCCCGCCCGCCCCGGTGACATCGTCGCCGTCGCCGGCATCCCCGAGATCATGATCGGCGAGACCCTCACCGACGTCGACGACCCGCGGCCGCTGCCGCTCATCACCGTCGACGACCCCGCCATCTCCATGACGATCGGCATCAACACCTCGCCGATCGCGGGCAAGGTGCGCGGCCACAAGCTCACCGCGCGCCAGGTCAAGGACCGGCTCGACGCCGAGCTCGTCGGCAACGTGTCGCTGCGCGTCCTGCCCACCGAGCGTCCCGACGCGTGGGAGGTCCAGGGGCGCGGCGAGCTCGCGCTCGCGATCCTCGTCGAGCAGATGCGCCGCGAGGGCTTCGAGCTGACCGTCGGCAAGCCCCAGGTCCTCACGCGCGACATCGACGGGGTGCGCTCCGAGCCCGTCGAGCGCATGACGATCGACGTGCCCGAGGAGTACCTCGGCACGGTCACCCAGCTCATGGCCGCCCGCAAGGGCCGCATGGAGACCATGTCCAACCACGGCTCCGGCTGGGTGCGCATGGAGTTCACGGTGCCCGCGCGCGGCCTCATCGGCTTCCGCACGCGCTTCCTCACCGAGACCCGCGGCACCGGCATCGCCTCCTCCTACGCCGACGGCTACGAGCCGTGGATGGGCCCGATCGAGTTCCGCTCGACCGGCTCCCTGGTCGCGGACCGCCCGGGCGCCGTGACCCCGTACGCGATGATCAACCTGCAGGAGCGCGGCAGCTTCTTCGTCGAGCCGACCTCCGAGGTCTACCAGGGCCAGGTCGTCGGCGAGAACTCCCGCAACGAGGAGATGGACGTCAACATCACCAAGGAGAAGAAGCTGACCAACATGCGCTCCTCCACGGCCGACGCCTTCGAGAACCTCGTGCCGCCGCGCAAGCTCACGCTCGAGGAGTCCCTCGAGTTCGCGAACGACGACGAGTGCGTCGAGGTGACGCCGGAGATCGTCCGCATCCGCAAGGTGCTCCTCGACCCGCAGGAGCGCGCCAAGGTGCGGTCGCGCGCCAAGGCCTCGGTGTGAGGTGACGGCGCCCCGCGTCTCGACGCCGCCCGATGGCCGCCCCGCGCGCGCCGACGGAGCGGACCTCGCGAGCCGTGTGGCGCAGGTGGTCGCCGCGATCGTGCTGGCCGCGGTCTCGGTGCTGCTCATGGTGACGACGCATCGCACGACCGCCGAGGTCGCAGGCGTCGACCTGCCCGTCGGCCTCGTGCTCGGGGGCGCCTTCCAGCTCGCGGCGAGCGTGTTCCTGCTCGCCGCGACCGGGCGGCGGCTGCCGCTCGTGGTGCTCGCCTTCGTATGGGCGCTGCTCGTGATCCCCTTCGCGGGCACGGGGGCCGGCGGCGGCGTGCTGATGCCCGGCTCGATCGCGGGCAGGGCCCAGTTTTCGGGGTGGATCGTGCAGTTCCTCGGCGTGGGCATCCCGCTCGTGCTCGCCGCGATCGTGTGGGTGCGTCGCATCCGCCGCCTCACCCGGGCCCGTCGTGGCGCCTCGGCCGACGAGGGCCGCGGCGACGCCGTGGAGGGATCGGCGCGAGGACCCCGGCGATGAGCCGCGCCCGGGGGGAACGTCCCGACTGGGCCACTCTCCCCAACGCGGTCACGCTCGTGCGCTTCGTCCTGCTGCTGCCGATCTGCGTCATGCTCGTGCGCCACGGCCCCCAGACGCTCTCGGTCGTGCTGCTGCTCGTGTGGGCGCTCACCGACTGGGTCGACGGCATGCTCGCGCGGGCGCTCGGGCAGACGAGCCGCACCGGCCAGATCATCGACCCCATCGCCGACCGCCTCGGCCTGGTGGGGATCGTACTGTCCCTCGCGCTGGCCGGGCTGCTGCCGTGGTCCGCCCTCGTGTTCATCTTCGTCGTCGACCTGGTGGTGACGATCCTGAGCTCGCGCAGCGCCCTGCAGGGCAGCCTCGGGGTGTCGCGCATCGGCAAGGTCCGCACCGCGCTGCTCATGACGAGCGTGTTCCTGCTGGCCTGCGCAGGCGCGTGGGCGCCGTCGCTGGTGCCGGGGGTGCTGGTCCTGCTCTGGATCGGCGTGGCCCTCCACGTCGTCGCCGGCGCCGGCTACGTCGTCAGCGCGCGGGCTCGCCGCGGGGGCGTCGAGGAGGCGGCGGGGGGACCTGCTTGGCGGCGATGACGAGCCCGCGCACCACGGTGTCCTGACCGCGCCGGGTCATCACCGTCACCGTGTGGTCGTCGACCCGCTCGATCACGCCGAGCGCGTCGGTCATGCCCTCCCCGTGGGGCGCCGTGCGCCGGTCGATCCGGTAGCGCAGCACCACCCGCTCGCCAGGCACCAGGAACGGCGCCCATCCCGGTCGCGGGGGAGCGGCGCGGTCGGGGACGGGCTGCGAGGCGGTCACCGCCCCAGGGTAGACGGGGCTTGACTGCACGTGACCGACGGGCGATCGACCGCTCGCGCTCGATCCCGCCTGCGGACCGTGTCGACGTGGCCATGGTCCGCAGCGAGGCTTCTGACGCCACGGGCGCCCCCGACCAACCCGCCCGGACTGTTTCTCTGATCACCCTCACACGACGTGCACACTCCTCGGTCCCCCGTGCCCGGCGCGCCGATGAGATGATGGGACCTCGCCCCAGCCGTACATGATCGTTCCGGAAGGATCGTGACAATGACCTACGTCATCGCCCTGCCCTGCGTCGATGTCAAGGACCGGGCATGCGTCGATGAATGTCCCGTGGACTGCATCTACGAGGGCAATCGCAGCCTGTACATCCAGCCCGACGAGTGCGTCGACTGCGGCGCGTGCGAGCCCGTGTGCCCCGTCGAGGCCATCTTCTACGAGGACGACGTCCCCGACGAGTGGGCCGACTACTACAAGGCCAACGTCGAGTTCTTCGAGGACCTCGGCTCGCCCGGCGGCGCCGCCAAGATGGGCGTCATCGACAAGGACCACCCGCTCATCGAGGCCCTCCCGCCCCAGGGCGACAACTGACCCACCCGGAGGAGAGCCGATGACCGCGGAGCCCTTGAGCAGCGCCGGAGCGCACCAGAGCACGACCTCCCGGGTCCGGCGTCGCGAGCCGCTCGCGGAGCGCCTGCCCGTCTTCCCGTGGGACACGCTCGCCGCCCACCGGGCGACGGCCGAGGCCCACCCCGACGGCATCGTCGACCTGTCCGTCGGCACCCCCGTCGACGCGACCCCGTCCGCGATCCAGGAGGCGCTCGCGTCGGGTGCCGACTCCCACGGCTACCCGACGACGATCGGCACCCCGGCCCTGCGCGAGGCCCTCGTCGACTTCTGCCGGCGCACGTTCTCGGCGCCCGCGAGCCTCGGCCCGGCCCACGTGCTGCCCACCGTCGGCTCCAAGGAGCTCGTGGCCCACCTGCCCTTCCAGCTCGGCATCGGCCCCGACGGCGCCGTCGCCTTCCCGCACATCGCCTACCCGACCTACGAGATGGGCGCGATCTTCGTGGGCGCGACCCCGGTGCCCGTCGACGTCGAACGCCTCGCCGCCGAGGGGGACATGGCGTTCGCGGACGCACCGGGCGGCCTCGCCGCGATCGATCGGCTCGGCCTGCTCTGGCTGAACTCCCCGTCGAACCCGACCGGGGCGGTGCTCAGCGTGCCCCAGCTGCGCTCGATCGTGGAGTGGGCGCGCGAGCGCGGCATCGTGGTCGCCTCCGACGAGTGCTACGCGCGCCTGGGCTGGGAGGTCGACGCCGTGCCCTCGATCCTCGACGCACGCGTGCACGGGGGCGACCTGACGGGCCTGCTGTGCGTGTATTCCCTGTCCAAGCAGTCCAATCTGGCCGGCTACCGCACCGCGTTCGTCGCGGGAGACGAGGCGCTCGTCGGCGAGCTCACCGCGATCCGCAAGCAGGCCGGCATGATGCTGCCGGGTCCGATCCAGACGGCGATGGTCGCCGCCCTGGCCGACGACGCCGCCGCGGACGCCGAGCGCGAGGTCTACCGGCGCCGGCGTGACGTGCTGCGTCCCGCCGTCGAGGCGGCCGGCGGCTCGATCCCGCGCTCGGAGGCCGGTCTCTACCTGTGGGCGACCTTCGGGGAGTCCTCCGAGGCCTCGGTGGCTCGTCTCGCCGACCTGGGGATCCTGGTGGCTCCGGGGATGTTCTATGGTGGTGCAGGCGACGGCTTCGTCCGCATGGCCCTGACGGCGCCCGACGAACGCATCGACGCGGCCGCCGCACGCCTCGCCCCCAACTGACCTCCCACGAACGGAGAACCCCGTGGATCAGACGACGACGTCGGCCTCGCTGCACCATGCCGGCCACGACCTCGAGCTGAAGGTGGTCGACGCCGCCGAGGGCAACCGCGGCATCGACATCGCCCCGCTGCGCACCACGACCGGCGACGTCGCCTACGACCCGGGCTTCATGAACACCGCCAACACGAAGTCGGCGATCACGTACATCGACGGCGACGAGGGGATCCTGCGCTACCGCGGCTACCCGATCGAGCAGCTCGCCGAGCACTCGACCTATCTCGAGGTCGCCTACCTGCTCATCAACGGCGAGCTGCCCACCACCGGCCAGCTCGACAACTTCGTGTCCTCGGTCGAGCGGCGCACCCTGCTCGACGAGCGCTTCAAGCAGCTCTTCGACGGCTTCCCGCGCAACGCCCACCCGATGCGCGTGATGCAGGCCGGCGTCTCGGCCCTGTCGACGTTCTACCAGGACTCCCTCGACCCGTTCGACGAGGACCAGGTGCGCCTGTCCACGTACCGCCTGCTCGCGAAGATCCCCACGATGGCCGCGTACGCGCGCCGGGTGAGCCAGGGCCACGCCCTCATGTACCCCGACAACCGGCTGTCGCTCATCGAGAACTTCCTGCGCCTGACCTTCGGCTTCCCCGTCGAGGACTACATCGCCGACCCCATCGTGGTCGAGGCGATGGAGAAGCTCCTGATCCTCCACGCCGACCACGAGCAGAACTGCTCGGCCTCCGCCGTGCGGCTCGTGGGCTCGGCCCAGGCGGACCTGTTCACCTCGATCTCCGCCGGCATCGGCGCCCTCTCCGGCCCCGCCCACGGCGGCGCCAACGCGGCCGTGATGGAGATGCTCGACGGCATCCGCGCCTCCGGGACCGACCCGCGCCAGTTCATGGAGAAGGTCAAGAACAAGGAGAAGGGCGTGCGCCTGATGGGCTTCGGCCACCGGGTGTACAAGAACTACGACCCCCGCGCGAAGATCGTCAAGAAGATCGCCGACGACGTGCTCGAGCGCCTCGGCGTGCACGACGAGCGGCTCGAGCTCGCGATGCAGCTCGAGGAGATCGCGCTCAAGGACGACTACTTCATCGAGCGCAAGCTCTACCCCAACGTGGACTTCTACACGGGCCTGATCTACAAGGCCATCGGGTTCCCCACGGACATGTTCACGGTGCTGTTCGCGATCGGCCGCACGCCCGGCTGGATCGCCCAGTGGGACGAGATGATCCACGACCCGGAGACCAAGATCGGCCGCCCGCGCCAGGTCTACATCGGCCACACGGAGCGCACGTACCAGCCCATGAGCGCCCGCACCGGCACCACCGAGCTGCGCCTCGAGGAGCTGCATGCCGAGCTCGACAAGGAGCGCCGCGCGCAGCAGGAGAAGCTCGCTCAGGAGCGCCGCCTGGATCACTGACCCCTCGTCGGCTGCGGGGGAGCGAGGGACTGCCGGGCACGTGAGTGACCTCACGCCCGTCCCGAGGGCTGCGGGACCTTCGGCGAGCGCAGGGTGCACGGTCCTTCCTAGTCTGGATGCAGAGCCCGGGAGGATCCGCCGACACGGCCTCCCGCGGCCCCCATCGTGAGGAGGAACCCCATGTCGCAAGCGACCGCAGATCGAGTCTCCGCCGAGTCCGCCGATCCCACTCCCGCCTGGGAGGGCTTCGCCGCCGGGCCCTGGCAGGAGGGGGTCGACGTCCGCGACTTCATCCAGCGCAACTACACCCCGTACCAGGGTGACGCGTCGTTCCTCGCGGGCCCCACCGCCAAGACTCTGCGCGTGTGGGACACGCTCGAGAAGAACTACCTGTCCGAGGAGCGCCGTCGCCGCGTCTTCGACGTCGACACCGACACCCCCGCCGACATCGACGCGTTCCCCGCCGGGTACATCAGCGAGGACGACGACGTGATCGTCGGCCTGCAGACCGATGTCCCGCTCAAGCGCGCCATGATGCCCAACGGCGGCTGGCGCATGGTCGAGGCCGCGATCAAGGAGGCCGGCAAGGAGCCGAACCCCGAGATCAAGAAGATCTTCACGCAGTACCGCAAGACCCACAACGATGCCGTCTTCGACATCTACACGCCCCGTATCCGCGCCGCCCGCAGCTCGCACATCGTGACGGGCCTGCCCGACGCGTACGGGCGCGGCCGCATCATCGGCGACTACCGCCGTGTGGCGCTGTACGGCGTCGACGCGCTCATCGCCGACAAGCTCGCCGCCAAGGAGGCCACGCTCGCCCAGGGCTTCTCCGAGCACTGGGCGCGTTACCGCGAGGAGCACTCCGAGCAGATCAAGGCGCTCAAGAAGCTCATCACCCTGGGCGAGGAGTACGGCCTGGACCTGCGGCGCCCGGCCGCGACCGCCCGCGAGGCCGTCCAGTGGACCTACATGGGCTATCTCGCCTCGGTCAAGAGCCAGGACGGCGCGGCCATGTCCATCGGCCGCCTGTCGCCGTTCCTCGACCCGTACTTCGAGAGGGACCTGGACAGCGGCGCGATCACCGAGACCGACGCGCAGGAGATGATCGACGCGCTCGTCATCAAGCTGCGCATCGTGCGCTTCCTGCGGACCATCGACTACGACCAGATCTTCTCGGGCGACCCCTACTGGGCCACCTGGTCGGACGCCGGGTTCTCCGAGGACGGCCGCAGCCAGGTCACCAAGACCTCGTTCCGCCTCCTGCAGACCCTGCGCAACCTCGGCCCCGCCCCGGAGCCGAACATCACGATCTTCTGGGACCCCGCGCTGCCCGAGGGCTACAAGGAGTTCTGCTCGGCGATCTCGATCGAGACCTCGTCGGTGCAGTACGAGTCCGACGCCCAGATCCGGGACCGCTGGGGCGACGACGCCGCGATCGCGTGCTGCGTCTCCCCGATGAAGGTCGGCAAGCAGATGCAGTTCTTCGGCGCCCGCGTCAACGCCGCCAAGGCACTGCTGTACGCCATCAACGGCGGCCGCGACGAGATGAGCGGCAAGCAGGTGACCGAGGAGGGACTGTTCACGCCCATCACGGGCGACGGCCCGCTCGACTTCGACGAGGTCTGGGAGAAGTACGAGGAGATGCTCGACTGGGTGGTCGGCACCTACGTCGAGGCGCTCAACATCATCCACTACAGCCACGACAGGTATGCCTACGAGTCGATCGAGATGGCGCTGCACGACTCCGACATCGTGCGCACCATGGGCTGCGGCATCGCGGGCCTGTCGATCGTCGCGGACTCCCTGGCCGCCATCAAGTACGCGAGCGTCACCCCCGTGCGCGACGAGACCGGTCTCGTGACGGACTACATCACCGAGGGCGACTTCCCCGTCTACGGCAACGACGACGACCGCGCCGACGACATCGCGGCGACGATCGTGCACACCGTGATGGACAAGATCAAGTCCTTCCCGATGTACCGCGACGCGATCCCGACCCAGTCGGTGCTGACGATCACCTCGAACGTCGTGTACGGCAAGGCCACCGGCTCGTTCCCCTCGGGCCACCAGAAGGGCACGCCGTTCGCACCGGGCGCCAACCCTGAGAACGGGATGGACTCCCACGGCATGGTCGCCTCGATGCTGTCGGTCGGCAAGCTCGACTACAACGACGCCCTCGACGGCATCTCGCTGACCAACACGATCACCCCGCAGGGCCTGGGCCGCACCAAGGAGGAGCAGATCCAGAACCTCGTGGGCGTGCTCGACGCCGGATTCATCATGGAGGAGGACGAGGAGGCCTGAGCCTCCGGTCCCTCGCAGACCCGCACCACCCGTCACCGCACCCAAGGAGAACATCATGGCCACGAAGACCTTCGATGAGCGTCTCGCCTCGATGAAGGCGAGCCGCGCCGAGCACCACATGGATTCCGGGCTCTACCACGCCAACATCAACGTCCTGAACAAGGACACCCTGGTGGACGCGATGGAGCATCCGGAGAACTACCCGAACCTCACGGTCCGCGTGTCCGGCTACGCCGTGAACTTCGTGAAGCTGACCCGTGAGCAGCAGCTCGACGTGCTCGACCGCACCTTCCACGAGGGCGCCTGAGCACCATCCCCCACGGCCGGGGCGACGCCCCGGCCTCCGCACCGGCGCCGGGCAGGCCTCCTGCCCGGCGCCGCGCTCGCCCCGCCCGCACCGCGGGGGAGCCGACCCCCAGGAGCCGCACATGCCCCAGCAGATCGCCCTCGGCCTTCCGACCGTGTCGACGGAGCGACGTTCGGGCGCCGGCATCGAAGGCATGTCGGAGGTCGAGTTCCAGCGCTCGGACCGCCTCGCCGCGATCCGCGAGGGGACCCTCGCCTCGATCCACTCCTGGGAGCTCGTGACCGCCGTCGACGGCCCCGGCACCCGCATGACCGTGTTCTTCAACGGCTGCCCGCTGCGCTGCGTGTACTGCCACAACCCCGACACCTTCTTCATGAAGGACGGCCACGACGTCACCCTCGACGAGCTCGTGGCCCGCATGAAGCGCTACCGCGGCGTCTTCCGCGCCACGGGCGGCGGGATCACCCTGTCCGGCGGCGAGGTACTCATGCAACCGGTGTTCGTCGAGCACCTCCTGCAGCGTGCCAAGGCCATGGGCATCCACACCGCGCTCGACACCTCGGGCTTCCTCGGCGCCAACGCCTCCGACGAGTTCCTCGAGAACGTCGACCTCGTGTTGCTCGACGTGAAGTCCGGCATCCCCGACGTCTACAAGCGCCTCACCACGCGCGAGCTGCAGCCGACGATCGACTTCGGCGACCGCCTCGAACGGCTCGGCATCCGGATCTGGATCCGCTTCGTGGTCGTGCCGGGATGGTCCGACGGCTACGAGAACGTCGAGCGGGTGGCCGACATCGTCGAGCGCTGGCCAGATTCTGTCGAACGCGTCGAGGTCCTGCCCTTCCACAACATGGGCCAGGACAAGTGGGACGCCCTCGGGCTCGACTATCAGCTACGCGACGTGAGCGCCCCCGACAAGCGCGTCGTCGAGCGCGTGCGCGACCAGTTCGCAGCGCGCGGCCTGCGCACCTACTGACTCAGCCGGCGCCTCCGGCGACGAGCACCACGACCGCGCCCTCGTCGCCGCCGGCCTGGGCGCCCCAGCTGCCCGGCGTCGTGTTCTCCCGGCCCGAGCGCTCCCACACCCGTCCCGCGTAGGAGACCTGCACGACGGCGTCGTCCGCCGCCCGCGCGACGGCCCAGTTCGCGAGCGCCCAGCCGAGCGTCTCGTCACCGTGGGGGTCGATCACGAGGGCGGTCGCGCCGGCGCCCGCCGGCACGGAGGCGGCCGCCGAGGACGCCGGGGCCAGGGCGCTCGTGATGCTCCCGCCCGCGGTGCGGCGAGGGAACTGCCGCTCGAGCTCGTCCTGCAGCGGTTGCGGCGAGGTCTGCCCGTCGGCGGCGGACACGTCGCACACGAGGTTCGCGCCGGAGTGCCCCGTGAGCGCCGAGGCGTAGATCCGGCCCTCGGTCTCGTGATCCGCGTAGGCCTCGGGGAAGCCCGAGCGCTGCACGCGCTGCGCGGCGTCGTTGAGCGGCATGCTCTGGTAGCCGTCGATCGTCACGAGCACGTCGTAGAACGCGTTGGCCGCGTAGACGGGGTCCATGATCTGCTCGGGCGTGCCCCAGTCCTGCGACGGGCGCTGCTGGAACAGGCCCAGGGAGTCCCGGTCGCCGTGGTCGATGTTCTGAAGCTTCGACTCCTGATAGGCGGTCGCGAGCGCGATCGAGGCCGCCCGCGGCGGCAGGGAGCGGTCGACGGCCACCGCGCTGATGAGGGCGGCGTTGGCCGCCTGCTCCGTCGAATAGCGATGGTCCGTGCCGAGTCCCGAGGCGGTGCAGGTGCCGCTGCGCTGGGCCGCGCCGTAGCCCGAGAGCGCCACGTACGCGCCGCCCGCGATGAACGCGAAGATCGCGATCATGACGAGCGGGATCAGGAGGTGGCGGCTGCCGGAGCGCTTCGAGGTGGCGCGGCGCGAGGGCATCGGCTCAGTTCGCGTGCAGGGCGTCGTTCAGCTCGACGGTCCTGCCCTCGCGTGCGACGACCTCGACCCGACCGCTGACCGAGTTGCGGCGGAACAGCAGATGGGAGGCGCCGGACAGCTCGCGCGCCTTGACGACCTGGCCGTCCTTGTCGGTGCCGCGGGGGTCGACGATCGTGACCTTGGTGCCCGCCGTCAGGTAGAGGCCCGCCTCGACCACGCAGTCGTCCCCGAGCGCGATGCCGATGCCCGCCTCCGCGCCGACCAGGGAGCGCTCGCCGATGCGGACGCGCTCGGTGCCGCCGCCGGAGAGGGTGCCCATCGTGGAGGCGCCGCCGCCCACGTCGGAGCCGTCGCCCACGACCACGCCCTGGGAGACGCGGCCCTCGATCATCGAGGTGCCGAGCGTGCCGGCGTTGAAGTTCACGAAGCCCTCGTGCATCACGGTCGTGCCCTCGGCAAGGTGGGCGCCCAGGCGCACGCGGTCGGCGTCGCCGATCCGCACCCCGGTGGGCAGCACGTAGTCGACCATGCGCGGGAACTTGTCGATCGAGAAGACGGTGGGCGTGCGGCCGGCCGCGATCAGGCGCAGGCGCGTCTCCTCGAAGCCGGCGACCGCGCACGGGCCCTCCGACGTCCACACCACGTTGGTGAGCTGGCCGAAGATGCCGTCGAGGTTCTGCTCGTTGGGCCGCACGAGGCGGTGGGACAGCAGGTGCAGCCGCAGGTAGGCGTCCGCGGGGCCGGCGGGGGCGGCCTCGAGCACGGTCGCGGTCACGACGACCTCCTGACGGGTGCCGCGCACGGGATCCTCGTGGGCGGCCTGCTCGAGGCGGCCGTGGAGCTCCTCGGCGCTGGGCTCCTCGGGCGCACGACCGAGCTGCGGTGCCGGGTACCAGGTGTCGAGCACGGTGCCGTCGTCGGTCAGGGTGGCCAGGCCGATGCCCCAGGCGTGGGTCAGCTCGGCGGGGGCGGCGGAAGCGGAGGCGGCAGGCGTCGTCATGCGCACGATTCTACGGACAGCACGCCGTCCGGGCGCGGGGGAGGTGACGTGATCTGCGCCGACGGGACCAGGAGGAGAGGGGGGTCGCCGCTGCGGCCGTTACGTAATACGATTACCTCATGAGGACGATGAAGGGCCGTGAGGTCAGCGAAGAGCAGGTCGATCAGTGGGTCGCCGAGGCGGAGGACGGCTACGACGTCCAGGAGCTTCGCAAGCGGGGCCGTCCGACTCGAGGTTCCGCTGCCTCCCAGGTCGTGCCGGTGAGGTTCACCGGCGATGAGCTCGCCGTGCTGATGCGACGTGCCGACCGCGAGCATCTGAATCGGTCCGAGGCCATCCGGCGCGCTGTCCGTGAATGGGCCACGACGTGAAGGTGCGGCCTTCGGCCCTCAAGCACGGCATCGCGGCTCACGAGTCCATCCATGCGGCCTCGCGCAGCGTGTATCTCGCGCCCCTGGACGAGGAGGATCCGCAACGGGAGTTCCGTCTGGGCTTCGATCAGCACGCACGGCTCCTTGAGCTGGTGGTCCTGGTCTGGGATGACGGTACCGAGGAGATCATTCATGCGATGCGCGCCCGCACGCAGTACCTCGACCTCCTGAGGTAGCCGAGGGCTCGCCGCCCCGTGACGGGACCGTCACACACGGCGCTCGGCTCCTCTTATCGGGGGCATAATCATCCGTCATGAGCAGCACCGCCTCCTCCCGCCCCGCCGTCGACGATCCGAGCGGGCCCACCGAGCTGCGCCGGGAGATCTCCTTCGGCCAGCTGATCGCCTACGGGCTCGTGTTCATCGGGCCCGCCGCCGCGGTCGGCGTGTGGGGCACGCTCGACGCCAAGTCCGGCGGCGTGGTGCCCGTCGTCTACCTCGTCGCGACCCTCGCCATGGCGCTGACGGCCTCGAGCTACGCCGTCATGTCCCGCGTCGTGCCGCGCGCGGGCTCGGTGTTCGCGTACGCGTCCGAGGCGATCGGGCGGCGCACCGGCCACATGGCCGGCTGGATGGTCCTGCTCGACTACATCCTGATCCCCTCCGTCGCGTACCTGTTCACCGGCATCGCCCTGAACTCCCTGTTCCCCTCCGTCCCGGTCTGGGTCTTCGTCGCCGTGGCCGTCGTGCTCACGACCGCCCTCAACCTCTCGGGGGTGCGGGTGACCTCGCGCGTCTCGATGGTGGTCGTGCTCGTCGAGGTCGCGGTCCTGCTCGTCGTGCTCGTCGTCGGCGTCGTGGTGCTCGTCCAGCACGGGCCCGTGCGCGGCTGGCTCGACCCGTTCACCGGGGGCAGCGCAGGGCTGCATCCGCATCTGATCCTCGGCGCGGTCGCCGTCGCCGTGCTGTCCTACCTCGGCTTCGACGCGCTCGCGACCTTCGCCGAGGAGACCCGCGGGCCCGCGAGCGTCATCGGCCGCGCGACCGTCGTCTGCCTCGTCGTCGCCGGCGTCCTGTTCATGGCGCAGACCTACATCGGCGCCCTGCTGAGCCCGCTCACGACGGCCGAGCTGCAGGCGCACCCCGAGGAGCAGGGCGCCGCCTACTACACGATGGTCGACCAGTCGATCTCCCCCGTCCTGCACTGGCTGCTGGCGCTGGCCAAGGCCGTCGGCGCCGCGTTCTCCGCGCTCGTCGGCCAGGCCGCCGGCTCCCGCGTCCTGATGGACATGGGCCGCTCGGGCTCCCTGCCGCGCTTCTTCTCGCGCGTCTCTCCGCGCACCGGGGCGCCGCTCGTGGGCACCCTCGTCGCGGCCGCCGGCAACGTCGTCGTGTCGCTGTGGGCCGCCTCGCGTCCGGACGGGCTCGACCACGTCGTCTCGATCGTCGACGTCGGCGCCCTCGTCGGCTTCGTGCTCGTGCACGTGAGCGTCATCGCGTACGCCGTGGTCCGCCACCGCGACGGGCCCGTGCGCCCGATCCGCCACCTCGTGGTGCCGATCCTCGGCATCGCGGTGCTCGTGACCGTGCTCGTCAACTCGACGGGCGTGGCCCTCGTGGTGGGGGCGATCTGGGCCCTGCTCGGCGTGATCGTGCTCGTGGCGGGACGCTCGGGGCGCCGCACGACCGCGCCGACGCCCTGATACTGGGGGGATGAACGACGATCGCCCCCTTCCCGCCGTGCCCGCCTCCCCGTCGCCGCTCCGCCGGGTCGCGGTCGTGGGAGCGGGACCCCGCGGCATCGCGATCACCGAGCGTCTGAGCGCCGCGGCGGGCACCGACGCCTGGCAGGGCGGCCTCGAGCTGCACCTCGTCGATCCCGACGTCGGCCGCGGGGGAGCGGTCTGGCGCGCCGACCAGAGCCCCGTGCTGCTCATGAACACGGCCACCTGCCAGACCACGATGTACCCGGACCCCTCGTGCACGCCGTGCCTGCCCGTGGGGCATCGGCGGACTCTCGCCGACTTCCTCTCCACCGAGGGCTACGCGCCCGCCGACATCGCCCCGCGTGCCGCCCACGGCCGCTACCTGACGGCCGTGCTCGACCAGGCCGAGCGCGATGCCGCCGCGAGCGGAGGCCGCCTCACGATCATCCGGCACGCCGTGACCGCCGTCGACGTCACGGGCGCCCCCGACGGCCCGCAGACCGTGCATCTGGCCTCGGGCGAGAGCATCGACGTGGACGCCGTGGCGCTCGCGCTCGGGCACCTCGCCACCGGGCCCTCCCCGCGCTCGCACCGCGCGGCCGACCTCGCCGCGCGCCACGGTCTCGTGCACCTGCCCTCGGCCAACCCCCTCGAGGTCGACTACGCCGCCCTGCTCGGGCGCGAGCGGGTCGCGGTGCAGGGCATGGGGCTGAACTTCTACGACGCGATCGGCATGCTGACCGAGGTCGCGGGCGGGCGCTTCGACGACGACCCCTCGGCGCCGTCTGGCCTGCGCTACGTCGCCGGAGGCCGCGAGCCGCAGCTCGTCGTCGGCTCCCGCACCGGCATGGTGTACCGCCCCAAGCCCGACCTGCGCCCCGCCATGCCCGCCGTCTACGAGCCGCGCGTGCTCACGGACGCCGTCGTCGACGAGCTCGCGCGCCGTCCCGGCGGTCTCGAGCACGAGCGCGACACCCTGCCGCTGCTCGTCGCGGAGCTCTCGGACGCCCTGGGGCGGGCGGGCTTCACCGCGCTGACCGACGAGGCGGCGATCATGCGGCTGCTGTTCCCGCTCGGACGCAAGTCCGTCGCGATCGACGACGCCCACCGCCGCACCCGCGCGATCCTGCGCGAGGCCGTCGCCGCCGCGGGCGATCCGGACCCCGCCTGGGTGCTCGTGTTCGAGGTGCTCACCGCGCTGCGGATCCGGATCAACGCCCTCGCCGACCGCGGCGCCTTCACGACCGGCAGCTACACGCGCGACATCGACGGCTTCCTCAAGAACGCGTTCGCCTCGTGGGCCTCCGGGCCGCCGCTGCTGCGCGCGCGGCAGGCGCTCGCCCTCGAGGAGGCCGGGCTGCTGGTCTTCACCGGCCCCGGCTTCGCCCTCGGCTTCGACGAGTCCGCCCGGCGCTTCACGGTGCACGCGGGGGAGGGGCCCACCTACCGCTGCGACGCCGTGCTCGAGGCGCACCTGCCCGGCGTCGACCTCGAGCGCTACACGAGCCCGCTCATCCGGGCATGGCGTGCGCGGGGCGAGGTCGAGCCGGCCATCCTGCCCTCCGCCCACGGCGACGAGCCGCTCGTCACCGGCAGCATCGACGTGACGAGCGACGGGACCCTGATCGGCGCCGACCGCACCCGCTACCCGCGGCGCCTGCTGGTCGGGGTGCCGGTCTCCGCCGCCCAGCCGGGCAGCGCCATCACCGCCGAGCCCGGCACCTCGCCGCAGCTGCTGCGCTACGCCGAGCACACCGCGATCGCCCTGGCCCGGCACGCCGGAGCCCTCGACGCCGACGCCCTGCCCTCCCCGGAGACGGCGGCGTCCCGTGCGCTCGCCGCCGCCGCGGCCCGTGGCGGGGCGGACGCCGCGCCGGGCACCGCGGTGCCCGAGGACGCCGAGGCCGAGGACGTGCCGTGGGCGATGCAGATCGTCGTGCTGCGCGACAAGAAGGACCTCGCCGCCGATGTCGACGTCGCCGCGGCCGCCGCCCGCGCCGTCGTCGGCCTGCTGGACGACGAGCGCGCGGCGCCCGGCGGCCCCTGGCACGACGCCGTGACCCGGTGGACCCGTCACGGCAGGATCCGCAAGCTCGTGCGGCGTGCCGACGGCAAGCGCTGGAGCGACGTCCAGGAGCTCCCCGGCCTCACCGCGACGATCGAGGCCGACCGCCTGATCGCCGGCCCGGCCGCTGCCCGCGCCTTCCCGCCCGCCCCTGTGCGGCCGCTGCCGCACGCCCTCGACAAGCTGCAGGTGGGCGGCACGACCTTCGAGCGGGCCGAGGAGGGCCGCTGCCGCGACGCCCTCGTGACGATCGAGGTCAGCCCCCTGATCGAGATCACGAGCGGCAAGCTCGTCGCCCAGGTCGCGCACGCCGCCCAGCGCGCCTTCGATCTCGTGCCCGCCGCGGTGCGCGACGCCTGGCGGGCCCAGGGCTTCGCGGTCCGTGTGACCCGCCCCGATGCCGCCACCTGGGCCGAGGGCGGGCGCCCGGTGTCCATCACCGATGCCGGGTTCACGGAGCTCGACGGCCCCACGGAGACCACGCGCGCCCGCTGGTGACGGTGGCACGATGGGGGCGTGACCGACACTCCCCGCCCCGCGTCCCCCGTCCGCCCCGTGCTCGACCCGCTCGCCGACATCGTGGATCTGACCGCCGCGATCGTCGACATCGAGTCCGTGTCGGGCCATGAGCGGGCGCTCGCCGACGCCGTCGAGGACGCCCTGCGTGCCCACGCCCCCCACCTGACGGTGGTGCGCGACGGCGACACCGTGATCGCCCGGACCGCGCTCGGCAGGGTCCAGCGCGCGATCCTCGCGGGCCACCTCGACACCGTGCCCGTCGCCGACAACCTGCCGTCGAGCCGACGCGTGCGCGACGGCGTCGAGGAGCTCGTCGGGCGCGGCACGTGCGACATGAAGGGCGGGGTCGCCGTGCTGCTGCAGCTCGCCGTGTTGGCGACGGCGCCGCCCGTGGATCTGACCTGGATCTTCTACGACCACGAGGAGGTGGCCGCGGCCGACAACTCCCTCACCCGCATCGCGCGCGAGCACCCCGAGCACCTCGCCGGCGACTTCGCGATCCTCGGCGAGCCCACCTCCGCGGGCGTCGAGGGCGGCTGCAAGGGCACCATGAAGCTCGAGGTGACGGCGCGGGGCGTGGCCGCGCACTCGGCACGCGACTGGGTGGGCGACAACGCGATCCACCGCCTCGCCCCGGTGCTGCAGCGCCTTGCCGACTACGAGGGGCGTCGTGCCGTGATCGACGGCCTGGAGTACCGCGAGTGCCTCAACGCGGTGCTCGCCGACGGCGGCGTGGCCGGCAACGTCATCCCCGACCGCGCCCACCTCACCCTGAACTACCGCTTCGCCCCGGACACGAGCCCGGAGCAGGCCGAGGCGCACGTGCGCGAGCTGCTGGCCGGTCTCGACCTGGAGATCGAGGTGTCCGACGCCGCCGCGGGCGCCCTGCCCGGCCTGGACTCCGCCCCGGCGCGCGCCTTCCTCGCCGCCCTCGGCGACGACGTGCGCGTCGACGCCAAGCAGGGATGGACCGACGTGGCCCGCTTCAGCGCCCTCGGCGTGCCCGCCGTGAACTTCGGCCCGGGCGATCCGCTGTTGGCCCACACCGACGACGAGCACGTGCCCGTCGCCGACCTCCGCGCCGCCCTGGCCGCGCTCGCGAGCTGGCTCGAGGTGGACCTGCCGTCGGCCGAACGCCCCTGAGCCGGGCGCGACGAGCCCGCGCCCAGGCACGACGCGCCGTGCGCGATAGTCTCGGCGCCATGAGCACAGCCCACGACGCCGAGCGCCCCGTGCCCGCCCCTCGCCTCCGCCCCGCGGAGGGCCCCGGGCTGCACGCCGTCGACGAGGAGGAGCGCGACTACCGCCGAGGGCCCGTGCGTCTGCGCGGCTCCCAGCGCCCGACCCGCACGACGGACCAGCGCCTGCTCGAGAGCGACGGACCGGCCGACTGGCTGCACGCCGATCCGTGGCGCGTGCTGCGCATCCAGGCGGAGTTCGTCGAGGGGTTCGGGGCGCTCGCCGAGCTCGGCCCCGCGATCTCGATCTTCGGTTCCGCCCGCACCGCGCGCGAGGACCCCAACTACGCCCGCGCCGAGGAGATCGGCGGGCGCCTCGCCGAGCTCGGCTTCGCCGTCATCACCGGCGGCGGGCCCGGCATCATGGAGGCCGGCAACAAGGGCGCCAAGGAGGCCGGCGGCGTCTCGGTCGGCCTCGGGATCGAGCTGCCCTTCGAGCAGGGCATGAACGAATGGGTCGACCTCGGTGTCGACTTCCGCTACTTCTTCGCCCGCAAGACCGTGTTCGTGAAGTACTCGAGCGGCTTCGTCGTGATGCCCGGCGGCTTCGGCACCTTCGACGAGATGTTCGAGGCGCTGTGCCTGATCCAGACCCACAAGATCACGAAGTTCCCGCTGATCCTCGTGGACTCGGGCTACTGGCGCGGCCTGCTCGACTGGATCCGCACGACGGTCGCCGACTACGGCACGATCTCCCCGGGCGACCTCGACCTGATCCAGGTGGTCGACACGGCCGACGAGGTCATCGACGTGATCCGGGCCGCGCGCGCATGACCTCGGTGGGCCCGGGCGTCGTCGTCCTGCTGCTGCTCGCGGTCGCGGTGGGCGTCGTGATGGTGCTCGGCGCCGTCGGCCGCGTGCCCATGTCGATGGAGCCGCCGCCCAGCCCCTGGTGGGTGCTGCGCCGGCGCCGGCGCGAGGCCCGCGAGCGCGAGCAGGCCGACGCCGGGACGGCCCCGGAGGACACCGCCGACGCGCCGCCGCCCGCGACCGAGGACGGTCCCGACGAACCGGACGAGTCGGGCGATGACGAGGACGCGCGGGCCGGCGCGGAGGGCGCGACCGCGCGCGACAATCCCGTCGTGTGACGAAGCACTCCCAGAACCTGAGATACTAGAGGCGACCGACTCGTCGAGCGGGAGCGTGCCGGGACCCGGCGCGGGCCCCGCCGACGCACCATCCGATTCAGGAGGCAGGCCGATGGCCGCAATGAAGCCACGTACGGGAGACGGGCCCCTCGAGGTCGTCGAGGAGGGCCGCAGCATCATCATGCGTGTGCCGCTCGAGGGCGGCGGCCGTCTGGTCGTCGAGATCACGGCCGACGAGGCCGCGGAGCTGCGCGAGGCGCTCGGCGGCGTCATCAAGGACTGACGCTCCTCACCGAGGACGACGGGGGCCGATTGAGCTGATGCTCGGTCGGCCCCCGTCGTCGTACGGTCAGCGGCGGACGGCCGCGAGCACCCCGTCGCCGCTCGGGACCAGCGCCGCGCGCAGCGCCGCGGAGTCCTGGACGGCGTGCAGCACGGCACGCACCTGGGCGGTCGCGGAGTCGCGCGCGGTCGGATCGGCCACCCGGTCGTGGAACAGGGCGTTGGTGATCACGAGCACGCCGCCCGGGCGCAGGAGCCGCTCGGCGTGCTCGAGCAGGTCGAGGGCGTGGGGCGTCTCGGCGGGGAAGCAGACGAGGTCGTAGGCGTGGTCCGTCAGGCGGCCGACCACCTCGCGCGGGGAACCGGCGATCGTGCGGGCCCGCGCCGAGCGGATGCCGGCCTCCGTGAAGGACTCGCGGGCGGCACGCTGGTTCTCGACCTCGGGGTCGATCGTCGTCAGCACACCCGCCTCGTTCATGCCCGACAGCAGGTAGAGCGAGCCGATGCCGGCGCCGGTGCCGATCTCGACGGCCGAGCGGGCGTCGACGGCCGCCGCGAGCAGGCGCAGCATCTGGCCGGCCCCCGGCAGCACGGGCGGCGCGCCGAGCTCGCTCGCCCGCTCCCGGGCGCGGTCGATCACCGACTCGTCGGGGAACAGGGACGACTCCGGCACGAACTCCTCGCAGAACGCCCAGCTGGCGACCTTTCCAGACGGCATGAGCTCCGAGACCTCCCGGGACGGGGCGCGCGCGGCGCCAGGGGCGGATCCGCCGTGCAGGAGAGCGGATGCGCGAGGACGTGGCCGGGCCGACCGTGGGTCGTGACCGTGCCGTGACCAGGGTACGTCAGGCGGGACGGGAGACCGCCATCGGCACCGGCGGGCGGGCTGCGGGCCGCGGCGGCGACGGCCGGCGGGCCGCCGCCCGCCCGCCGCGATCCTCCGACCATCCTCCCGGTCTGCTCTGCCATAATGGCGGCCGTCGTCAAGGACAAGGTCAGGTGTCGCGGTGGGTTCGGGCTCGTTTTTCGGGATCGGTGGCTGGGAGTTCATCATCCTGCTGCTGGTCTTCGTCCTCATCGTCGGACCGCAGCGCCTGCCCGAGTACACGCGCAACATCGTGCGCATGGTCCGCCGTGCCCGCCAGTGGGTCGACGAGTCCCGCGAGAGCGTCGAGAACGAGATGGGGATCGCGGTCGACGACCTCAAGAAGTACGACCCCCGTCAGTACGACCCGCGGCGCATCATCCGCGACGCGTGGGGCGACACCTCGCCGATCGACGATCTCGTCAAGGACACCTCGGCCCTCGTGGGCTCGAGCGCGGCGGGCGTCGCCGCCGTCGGCGAGGCCGCCAAGGGCTCCGGCTCCCGGAGCTCCTCGGCCTCGACGGACGTCGCGGACGCCCGGTCCGGACGCGCCCCCTTCGACGACGAGGCGACCTGATCAGCGCACGCTGAGCGAGAGCTTCCGGCCCGCCAGGCCGCGCGGACGGTGCCCGAGCTCGCGCGCGATGCGGCGCAGCTCCTGGGCGGCCGTCGAGGCCGGGTCCGACACCACGACCGGGGAGCCGGTGTCGGCGCCCTCCCGCAGCCGCACGTCGAGCGGGATCTGACCGAGCACGGGCACCGGATGGCGCACGTGGCCCGCCATCGCGGCGGCCACGTGCCGACCGCCCCCGGATCCGAAGACCTCCATGCGCGAGCCGTCGGGCAGGTCCATCCAGCTCATGTTCTCCACGACGCCCACGACGTCCTGCTCGACCGCCTCGGCGAGGGAGCCGACGCGCTCGGCCACGGTCGCGGCCGAGGACTGGGGGGTCGTGACCACGAGCATCTCGGCACGCGGCAGCAGCTGGGCCACGGAGATCGCGACGTCCCCGGTGCCGGGCGGCAGGTCCAGCAGCAGCACGTCGAGGTCGCCCCAGTAGACGTCGGAGGCGAACTGCTCGATCGCGCGGTGCATCTTGGGCCCGCGCCACACGACCGCCTGGCCCGGCGGCACGAACATGCCGATGCTCATGACCTTGACCCCGTGGCCCTCGGGCGGCATGAGCAGGTCGCCGACCTTGGTGGGCTTGTCGGTGATGCCGAACATGCCCGTCATGGAGAAGCCGTGGATGTCCGCGTCGAGCACGCCGACGCGCAGGCCGTCGAGCGCCATCGCGGCCGCGAGGTTCGCGGTGACCGACGACTTGCCCACGCCGCCCTTGCCGGAGGAGACCGCGATGACGCGCGTGAGCGAGCCGGGGTCGTTGAAGGGGATGGCGCGGCGGTTCTCGCGCAGGCGCCGGGTGAGGTCGCGGCGCTGCTCCTCGCTCATGGCGGCCGTGTCCACCTGCACCTCGGTCAGGCCCGGGACCGTCGCCGCGGCCTCGGCGGTGTCCTGCTCGATGCGGCCGCGCATGGGGCAGCCCTCGATGGTCAGCAGCACGCGGATGCGGGCGACGCCCTCGGCGTCGACGGTCACGGAGTCGACCATGCCCAGGTCGGTGATGGGCTGGTGGATCTCCGGGTCGATCACGCGGCCCAGCGCCTCGGTGATCTGCTCGACGAGATCTGCCATCTGTCGTCAGCTCCTCGCATCCATGGTGGGGTCGGTGGGGGAGGCCGGCAGGGCGCCGACGCGTGCGGCGTCCCGCTCGGCGAGCACGGAGGCGAGCTCCTCGTGCAGCATCCGGCGCAGGTCCTCGCGCTCCGGCAGCGGCGCGGGGCGCTCGAGCACGCTCCCGGCCTCGTCGACGGCCTCGCCGCGCGTCTCCTCGAGCTCCTCGAGCAGGTCGCGCAGCTCGCCGCGCACGAAGTCGCGGGTGGCCATGTCGTTGAGCGCGAGGCGCAGCGAGGCGATCTCGCGGGTGATGAAGTCGGTCGTGGCGTGGTTGCGGTCGTTGGACTGGCGGTCCTGCTCGGCCTGCACGCGGTCGCGATCGGCCTGGCGGTTGTCCGACAGTAGCAGCAGGGGCGCGGCGTAGGACGCCTGGAGCGACAGGATCAAGGTGAGCAGCGTGAAGTTGAGGGCGCGCGGGTCGAACTGGACGCTCTCGGGCATGACGGAGTTCCAGATCAGCCACACGGCGCAGAAGATCGTCATCCCCACCAGGAACAGCGGGGTCCCCATGAAACGGGCGAACGCCTCGGCGCCGCGCCCGAAGGCGTCACCGCTGATGGGGTTCCTGATCACCTTGCGGCGACGGGGTGCCGGATCGTCGAGGGTGGAGCTCGGCTTGGGATCGCGTCGGCGGCTCGCCTTCGTGTTCTCGGCCATCTGTCACCCCTTCTGATCGCTGGTCTTCATCTGGCGGGCGATCTCCGAGAGATCGATCTGTCCCGTCACGGTCGTCGGCTCGTCCTGCTCGCGCCAGTCCTCGGGGAGCATGTGGTCGAGCACGTCGTCCACGGTCACGGCCCCGAGCAATCGGCCCTCGTCGTCGCACACGGGGATCGAGACCAGGTTGTAGGTCGCCATCTCGCGCGTCACCTCGGAGAGCATCGCGCCCGGGCCGACGACATGGCGGTCCGAGTCGACGATCTCGCCCACGGGACGGTCGGGCCGCTCGCGCAGCAGGTGCTGGAAGTGCACGATGCCGAGCATCCGGCCCGTCGGCGTCTCGAGCGGCGACCGGCACACGTGCACGGTCGAGGCGTGCGCGGGGGACAGCTCCTCGCGGCTGATCATGGCCAGACAGTGCGCCACGGGCGTCTCCGGGGACACCACGAGCGGCTCGGTCGTCATCATGCCGCCCGCGGTGTACTCGTCGTACGCCATCAGGCGCCGCACGTCCTCGGCCTCCTCGGGCTCCATGAGCCCCAGCAGCTGCTGGGCCACGCCCTCGGGCAGCTCCTGGACGAGGTCCGCGGCGTCGTCGGGGTCCATGACCTCGAGCACGTCGGCGGCGCGGGAGGCCTCGAGGTTCGTGACCACCTCGACGCGCGTGTCCTCGGGCAGCTCCTCGAGCACGTCGGCGAGACGGTCGTCCGAGAGCTCGCCCGCGAGCTCGACGCGGCGTTTGGCGTCGATCTCCTGGAAGATGTCGCCGAGATCGGCGGCGTTGAGATCCTCGTACGAGGCCAGCAGGAGCGCGGCCGACTGCTCGGCCTGCGTGCCGAACAGGCCCGTGACCTCGGACGGGGAGACGGTCAGGGACTCGCCGCGCCCGGACACGAGCTTGGACAGGGAGCCGCCCCGCTTGCGGCGGCGCACGTGGAGCTTGGCGATCTCCCAGTCCCCGTGGCGGTTCTGGTCGAGGCCCACGTCCTCGACGGTCGCCTCGCCGGAGCCGTCGACGAGCGTGACGACGCGGTCCAGCAGGTCGCCGATCACGAGCTGCTCGGCGCTGCGCTTCTCGAAGCGGCGCACGTTGAGCACGCCGGACATGATGACCTGGCCCAGCGAGATCGAGGTGACGCGCGTGACGGGCAGGAACACGCGCTTCTTGCCGGGGACCTCGACGACGAAGCCGACGGCGCGGGCGCCCCGGGCGCCCGGGAGCACGACCACGTCGCGCACCCGGCCCACGGGCTCGCGGACCGGGTCGAAGACGGTGGTCCCGACCAGGCGCGCGGCATAGAAGCGGTTCGTTGCACTCACGCCTTCCAGGGTAGTGCGCACGCCGGCCACGTCATCGGCTGGGAGCGCACATGTGCCCGACGCCCCACGGGGCGCCGGGCACGGACCGGGCGGTCGAGGAGCGTCAGCGCAGGGACGCCATCCAGGCCTCGACGTCCTCGGCGGTGCGCGGCAGGGCGCGCGAGAGGTTCTCGACGCCGTCGGCGGTGACGAGCACGTCGTCCTCGATGCGCACGGCGATGCCGCGCACCTCCTCGGGCACGAGCGTGTCGGTCGCCTGGAAGTAGAGCCCCGGCTCGATCGTGAAGACCATGCCGGGCACGAGCTCGGCGTCGAGGTACATCTCGCGGCGGGCCTTCGCGCAGTCGTGCACGTCCATGCCGAGATGGTGGCTCGTGCCGTGGACCATCCAGCGGCGGTGGAACTGGCCCTCGGGCGCGAGGGACTCGGCGGCCGTCCCGGGCAGCAGCCCGAGCTCCTCGAGGGTCGCGGCGATGACCTCCATCGCGGCCGCGTGGACGTCGCGGAACAGGGCGCCGGGCCGCGCCGCGGCGAAGGCGGCGTCGGAGGCGGCGAGCACCGCGTCGTACACGCGGCGCTGCGCGGTCGAGAAGCGCCCCGACACCGGGAGCGTGCGCGTGATGTCGGCCGTGTAGAGGGAGTCGATCTCGACGCCCGCGTCGATCAGCACGAGATCCTGCTCCCGGACCGGTCCGTCGTTGCGGATCCAGTGCAGGGTGCCGGCGTGGTGGCCGCTCGCGGCGATCGTCTCGTAGCCCACGGCGTTGCCCTCGCGCCGGGCGACGGCGTTGAAGGTGCCCTCGATGACGCGCTCGCCGCGCTCGTGCGCGACCGCCTCGGGGAGGTGGCGCACGACGTCCTCGAAGCCGCGGATGGTCGCGGCGACCGCCTCGCGCATCTGCGCGACCTCGAAGCCGTCCTTGACGAGGCGCTGCTCGGAGGCGACCTCGGCGAAGCGGTCGGCCTCGCGCGTCGCGCCGTCGCCGCCGGGCAGGCCGTTCTGATCGCGGATCTCGGCGACGAGCGCCTCGACGGACGCGTCGACGCCCGGCATGGCGACGAGGGAGAGCTGATCGCCGACGTCCTTGGCGAGGGCGTCGCGCAGCTCGTCGATGTGGCGCGTGGGGATGCCGATCCGGGTCGCGGTCTCCTCGAGCGTGGGACGGCGGCCCACCCACAGCTCGCCGTAGGTGGCGTCGGCGTAGAACTCGGTCGAGTCGAAGCCCGCGCGGGGCCGGAAGAAGTACGTCGCCTCGGCGCGCGCGGGATCGTCGGCGGAGGGCTCGACGACGAGCACGCTGTCGGGCTCCTCGTCGGTGCCCAGCCCGCTGTAGTAGGCGTAGGCCGTGTCGGGCCGGAAGGGATAGTCGGTGTCGTTGCTGCGGGCCTTGAGCACGCCCGCGGGCAGCACGAGGCGGGTCGCGGGCACCGCTCGCACGAGGGCGTCGCGGCGGGCCGGCGTGAAGTCCGCGACCTCGCGGCGCTCGGGCGGCGGGACGGTGTCGTCCCAGCCGGAGCCGATGAACGCGCGGAAGGCGGCGTTGGTGGGGCGCTGCGAGCGCGAGTCGCCGCGGGCCGCGAGCTCCTCCGGCGTGGGGCCCTCGGCGGGACGGCTCGTGCCGCCGGGCGCCGCGGCGTCGGCGGGCGTGTTCTCGGTGCTGGTCTGCGGGGTGTTCTCGTTCTCGCTCACCCTCGGATCGTTTCACATCCGTCGTGGGAGGCGGGACGCTCGGACCGGCTCGCGGCGGAGGCGCCCGACGTACCCTGGCCCCATGCGCCCCGGGCCCGACGATCGCATCGATCTGCACACGCACACGACCTTCTCGGACGGCACGTGCGGGGTCGACGAGCTCGTCCGGCGGGCCCGCGAGGCGGGGCTCGACGCGATCGGCCTGACCGACCACGACACGATCGCCGGGTGGGCCGAGGCGCCCGAGGCCGTGCGCTGCCACGGGGTGGCCGTCGTCCCCGGCATCGAGGTCTCGACCGAGTACGGGCACTCGAGCGTGCACGTGCTCGCGCTCCTGCCCGACCCGTCGCCCGACACCGCCCTGGCCCACGAGATCCTGCGGGCACGCGACTCGCGGCGCACTCGCGCCCGGGCGATGGTCGAGAGGCTGTCGGCCGACTTCCCGGTCACGTGGGAGCTCGTCGCCGAGCAGGTGGCGGGGGAGGCCACGACGGTGGGGCGCCCCCACATCGCCGACGCCCTCGTCGCGGCGGGCGTCGTCGCCGACCGCCACGAGGCGTTCGCGAGCATGCTCGCCCCCAGCTCCCCCTACTACGTGGGCCACTACGCGCCCTCGCCCGAGGTCGCGGTCGCCGCCATCCGGGACAGCGGCGGCGTGGCCGTCGCGGCGCACCCGGCCTCCGGGAGCCGCGGCGCGGCCGTGCCGATGGAGCTGCTCGAGTCGATGGCCGCGGCGGGCCTCGCCGGCGTCGAGGTCGACCACCGCGAGCACGGCGAGTCCGAGCGCCGCCGCCTGGCCGCCTTCGCGCGCGCTCACGGGCTCCTGACCACCGGGGGCAGCGACTACCATGGCCGCGGCAAACCCAACCGGCTCGGAGAGAACCTCACGTCGCCGGCAGTCCTGGAGGCGATGATCTCGCTCTCCTCGAGCGGAACCGAGGTCCTCTGGCCGTGAAGAAGGTCGTGCACACCCCCGCGTCGGCGCCGCGCGAGGCGGTGCGATGAGCGTGGTCGATCTGCGCTTCCTCCTCGAGGTGTTCGTGACGCTGTTCGTCATCGTCGACCCGCCCGGCACGATCCCGATCTTCATGGCGCTCACGAACACGATGACGGGCCGTCAGCGCTCACGGGCCGCGCTCGTCGCGACCGGGGTCGGCATGCTCGTGATCGTCGGCTTCGCCGTGTTCGGCCAGTTCATCCTCACCTACATGCACATCACCCTGCCCGCCCTGCAGTTCGCAGGCGGCCTGCTCCTGCTGCTCATCGCGCTCCAGCTGCTGACCGGCAAGGAGGGCGAGATGGGCGCGTCCGAGGGCGTCAACGTGGCCCTCGTGCCGCTCGGCACGCCGCTCCTGGGCGGCCCCGGCGCGATCGTCGCGGTGATGCTGTTCGTGCACCGCTCGGAGGCCGAGCTGTCGCGCGTGAGCGGCATCGCCCTCGCGCTGCTCGGCATCGCGCTCATGATGTACGTGTTCATGCGGTTCTCCGGCATCATCGCCCGCGTCCTGCGCGACAGCGGGGTCACCCTCGTCACCCGGATCTCGGGCGTGCTGCTGAGCGCGATCAGCGTGCAGATGATCTTCGACGCCGTGCGGTCCTTCCTCGTCGGCTGGGGGCTGGTGGCGCCGTGAGCCCCGCCCGGGCTGCCGTGGGGGAGACCCCGCACGGTGCGCCGCAGGGCACCCTCGTGACCCTGGGAGGGGGCGGCTTCTCGATGTCCGAGGACGGCTCCTCGGACATCGACGACCTGCTGCTCGAGCTCACCGGCGCCGAGCGTCCCCGCGTGTGCTTCCTCCCCACCGCGAGCGAGGACGACCCCGGGTACAGCGGCCGGTTCGAGGCGGCCTTCCGCGGCCGCGCCCGCACGCAGGTGCTGAGCCTGCTGGGCCGTGTGCCCGGCGCTCAGCGTGATCCTCGCTGCCTGCTCGACCAGGATCTGATCTACGTGGGCGGGGGCTCGACGGTCGAGCTGCTCGCCCAGTGGCGCCGCCACGGTCTGCCCGCGATCCTGGCGCACGCCGCCGCCGAGGGCGTCGTGCTCGCGGGCATCAGCGCGGGCATGAACTGCTGGTTCGCGGCGTGCTCGACCGACTCGTACGGACCGCTCGCCCCCTTGCACGACGGGCTCGGCGTGCTGCCCGGCGCAGCCTGTCCGCACTACCACGGCGAGCCCGACCGGCGGCCGCTGCTCCTGCGCTGGATCACCGAGGGCCGGATGGGCCGGACGTGGGCGGTCGACGACGGCGCCGCCCTCGTGTGGCGCGACGGCGAGCTCGTCGACGCGGTCGCCGAGGGGTCCGGCGCCCGGGCCTGGCTCGTCGAACGGGGGCCGGCGTCCGGCGTCGAGGGGATCCGGCGCGACGGCGCGGCCGGGGATGACGAACGGGCGGCGAGCGGCCTGCCCGCCGTCGCGGTCGAGAGGGAGCTGCCGGTGCGCCTCCTGCGATGACGCACCGGGCCGAGGTCGGGCTTCAGGGGACGTGAGGGGGCTGTGCACGCGGTGCCGGGAGCCCGGCCGGGGCCCTGGATGTCCGTGCGAGTCCCTGGAGCGGGGTGGACAGGAGGCGGATGCGAGGTGGGCGGTCGCGGACGGGACGCTGGTGATGCGCTGTGGCGATATAGCCAGTGCACATCACCAGCGTCCCGTCCGCGACACCGACGCCCGGTGCACCGGCCGGACGGGGCCGCCCCGAGCACGGGGTGGCGTCATGTCGGCACTCCCTGGCTCGACGGCGATCCGGCCGATGGCGGCCCCGGCTCGATGGCGAGCCCGGCTCGATGGCGAGCCCGGCTCGATGGCGAGCCCGGTTCGACGGAGGCCGGCCTATGGCGGCCCGGCCGACGGAGGTCGGGGCCAGGGCGGCGCGCCGCGCCGGTCAGACGGGCATGCTGAGACGGCGGTAGCGGACCAGGCGGCGCATGCCCGCGGCGACCGGGCCGTCCGGGGGTGCGACGGCGGCCTCGAGGCGTGCGCGGACCTCCTCGGTCCGCAGCTCCATGCCGATCGCGACGAGCGCGTCGGGGCCGCCCCCGATGTCCGACGGCGCGACATGGATGTGGCGTCCGGCGAGATGGGCGTCGTAGTGGCGGTAGCTGCGCGAGGTCTCGACCGCGAAACGCCCCTTGATGCGGACCACGCCGGCGGGAGGATCCTCGAGCAGGTCGAGCACGCGACCGGGATCCACCGGACCGGCCGCGGCGACCGTCACCGCCGTCGCATGGTGGTGGAGGTGCTCGGCGCGGGCCTCCCGTGCGAGCGCCGCTAGGGGGAGCTGGTCGGGCGGGTCCTCGCTGCTCGCGACGTCGAGCACGAGGTCGGGGTCGAGCTCGCCGTGTGCGGCGGTCACGATCGGCACCGTGTCGTGGTGGGCGCGGACGGCCGCGGAGATCCTCTCGAGCGCCCCGGCCCGTTCGGCCTCCGGCAGCGCCTCGAGCTTGGTGACGACCACGAGCGAGGCGGCGGCGAACCGCACGGGCGGCCGTCGCACCTGTCCGGGCGGCGCGGCCGCGGCGAGCGGTCCTGTCGCGTCGACCACGTCGAGCAACGCCCCGAAGCGCACGCGGGACGAGGCCGCCAGACGCAGCAGACGATGCACCGCGAGCGGCTCGGCCATGCGCTGGCCTCGACCAGGATCGCGTCGAGGCGCAGCCGCGGGTCGCCCAGCCGGTCGAGGGCGTCGTCGAGGCCCCCGGCGTCGGGCAGGCAGCACAGGCAGCCCCCGGCGATCGAGGCCGGCTCGTCGACCTGTCCCGTGACCATGGCGGCGTCGAGGTTGATCTCCCCGAAGTCGTTGACCACCACGCCCAGCCGGGCCCCCGGCGCCCGCAGCAGCGAGTTGAGCACGGTGGTCTTGCCGGCGCCGAGCGGTCCCGTCAGGGCGATCACGGGGACCTGACGGGCCGGTCTCACCCCTTCTGGCGGCCGTTCCAGCGCGGGTTCTTCTTGTTGATGACGTAGACGCGTCCGCGACGGCGGACGACCTGGGCTCCCGGCTTGCGGGCGAGGGAGCGCAGGGAGGCACGGACCTTCATCGCGTGGTCCCCTTTCCATAGCGGCGGCGGAACCGCTCGACGCGGCCCTCGGTGTCCACGACCCGCGCGCTGCCCGTGTAGAACGGGTGCGAGGCCGAGGAGATCTCGACGTCGATCACCGGGTACTCCTTGCCGTCCTCCCACGTCTCGCGGACCTCGGAGGTCCGCGTCGACCGCGTGAGGAAGCTGAACCCCGCCGAGCGGTCGCGGAAGATCACCGGCTCGTAGGCCGGGTGGATCCCTTTCTTCACTGCGTGCTCCTTCCTGGCTTCTCACCAGCTGGACTTCGTGATGCCGGGCAGCTCGCCCCGGTGCGCCATCTCGCGGAAGCGGACGCGCGAGAGCCCGAAGGTGCGCAGGTGGGCGCGCGGGCGCCCGTCGACGACGTCGCGGTTGCGCAGCCGGGTGGGGCTCGCGTCGCGGGGGAGGGCCTGCAGCGCCCGCTGGGCGCTCTCCCGGTCCTCGGGTGCGGTGCGCGGGTTCTTGATGAGCGCCTTGAGCTCGGCGCGCCGCTCGGCGTAGCGGGCCACCGTGCGACGGCGTTCGAGGTCCTTGGCGATCTTGCTGGTCTTGGCCATCTCAGCGCTCCTCGCGGAACTCGACGTGGCGGCGCAGCACCGGGTCGTACTTGCGCATGCGCAGGCGGTCCGGGGAGTTGCGCCGGTTCTTGGTGGTGACGTAGGTGGTGCCGGTGCCCTCCGTGGAGCGCAGCTTGATGATGGGGCGGATGTCGCTCTTCTTGGCCATGGTGGTGCGGGGTGCCTTCTCTCGTGGGTGATGCGACCGGATCTCGGTGTCGCGCCGCTCAGAACTTCTCGCCGCGTCGTCGCATGTCGGCGACGACCGCCTCGATCCCCCGGGCGTCGATGACCTTGATGCCGCGCGCCGAGACCGTGAGCGTGACCCTCCGGCCCAGCGACGGCACGTCGTAGGTCTTCTTCTGCAGGTTGGGGTTGAAGCGGCGCGAGGTGCGCCGATGCGAGTGCGAGACGCGCTTGCCGAACTGCGGGCGAGCGCCGGTGACTTGACAGTGTGCGGACATGACGGCTGATACTAGGAAATGAAAATCGTTCCCGTCAAGCTGGCCGGGCTGCCGGACAGCGAGCAGGGAGCCGGAGCGCGCACGTGCTCCGCCCTGCCGCACCGCGGCCCGCGCCCGCTCCGCCGTCTGGTCCCAGGAGGTCCTGTCCATGATCCGTGAGCCGTCCGAGGCCGCCCGTCGCCGGCTGCGCCGCAGCCTCCCCCTCGCCGTGGTGTGCGGGATCGACCCCGTGCTGCGCGACGCGCTGACCACGGACCTGCTGCTCGACACCGCCGACCTCGTGGCCGTGCGCTACGACACCGACCCCGATCGCGGCGGCCTGCGCCGCCTGGTGCTCGACCGCGGCGGCGTGCTCGAGGACGTTCCCCTCGAGCTCGCCCACGAGTGCATCTCGTGCGCCATGCGCGAGGACGCGCTGCCCGTCATCGAGGCCCTCGCGGCGGATCCCCGCTGGTCGGCCGCGCTCATGGTGCTGCCCGTCGCGGCGGACCCGCAGGCCGTGTGCGGGACCCTGGGACCGCAGCTGCGCGGCGCGCACATCGCCTCGACCACCGCGATCGTCGACACCGACGCGGCACGCGCCGACCTGCTCGGGGACGACACGCTCGCCGAGCGCGGCCTGCGCTGGACCGACGGCGACGAGCGCAGCGTGGGCGAGGCGCTCGCCGCCCAGCTCGAGTACTGCGACACGGTGCTCGCCGACGGCGAGGCCGGCGCGCCGGGGGCCGAGCTCGTCGAGCATCTGCGCGGCCACGACCAGCTGCTCGTGCACGGCGTGCACGAGGTCTCCGTCGACCTGCTCCTCGAGGACGTCGTGCACGACCCCCGTGCCGCGGCGCGCCGGGTCGACCCGCGCACCGTCGAGCCGTGGGGCGGACCGACCGTGCACGGCACCTGGACCCTCGATCTGTGCTCGGACCGGCCCTTCCACCCCGAGCGCTTCCTCGAGGAGATCGAGCGCCTGGGCAGCGGGGAGTTGCGCGGACGCGGTCGGTTCTGGCTGCCCACGCGGCCGCACTCGATCTGCCAGTGGGACGGCGCGGGCGGCCACGTCTCGATCGGCGTGATCGGCGCCGCCGGCGCGGACCTGCCCACGACCCGGATCGTGGTCACCGGCATCGGGCGCCTCGACCGCGAGCGCGTGCGCCGCGCCTTCAGGGCCAGTCTGCTCGACGACGCCGAGTGGGAGCGCGGCCTCGCGTTCTGGCTGGGCCGCGACGACGGCATGACGCCGTGGCTGGGGGAGGCCTCCGCGGCGTCCTGACCTCCGCGGTGTCCCTGACGCGGGCGCCAGGATCGTGCGCTCCGCGGGCGGACGACGGCGCCGGCGCGGGGGCCTGACCGCACGACGCCCGATGCCGGCAGCGACGCCCGGGCCCATGTCACGGGGCTGGGGTCACGGGTCTGGTGTCACGCCGTCGTGCCACGGTCCGGTGTCGCAGCCCTCGCTCAGCTGCCGTCGAGGTGCGGCGGAAGCTCCCAGGTGCCGTCCGGGGAGCGGCGCGCGCGGGAAGCGACCCAGCGGGCGGCGTCCGCCACGGTCTCGACCGGAGGGGGCAGGGCCACGCCCAGAGCGGTGACGCGATCGGTCGCGAGGACCTGGTCGCCGGTCCAGGGGAGCGCGAGCGCCTCCTCGGCGTCGTCGACGTCCACGAGCACGGAGGCCTCGCCGCCGGTCGCGTCGAGCGCGGCGCGGGCCAGGTCGATCGCGCGCGTGGGCGGCACGTCGGCGACGTTGAGCACGCGGGTCGCGGGGTCGGCCGCGCACGCGAGGATCGTGCGTGCGATCGCCTCGCCCGACGTGACCGACGGGGCGGCGGACCCGTCACGCACCCGGATCACCGGGGTGCCGTCGAGACCGGCGCGCGCCAGCGGCCACTCCCGCACCCGGCGCACGCCGGGGCCGTGGATGCGGGCCGGACGCAGGACGCTCACGTCGCGGCCCGTCGCGGCGAGCAGGCGCTCGGCCTCCGCCTTGTTGGCGCCGTAGCCCTCCCGCGACCGGTACGGCTCGCCCGCGAAGGCCAGGGTGGGCGTGTCCTCGGGCGTGGGCCCCTCCCATCGAGGCGCCTCGTCGGAGTTCGTGTGGCGGCCCTGCGCGTCGACGTAGACGGCGCGCGCGGAGATCATCACGGTCGCGTCGGCGGCGTGCGACCAGCGGGCGAGGGCGCGTGCGTGGACGGGCGTGTAGCACTGCCCGTCGACGAGCAGGCGGGCACCGGGGGCCAGCAGGGCGTCGAGCCCGGCCTCGTCGTCCCGGTCCAGCGCCACCACCTCGACGTCGAGCGAGGCCCACGCGGCCGGGGCGAGCTCGGGGCGCCGCGCCGTGACCACGACGCGCTCGCCGGAGCGCGCCAGGCGCTCGACCGTCGTGGCGAGCATGCCGGTGCCGCCGAGGACCACGCAGGGGGAGGACGTCATCGCGCCAGTCTGCCAGGGCCTCTGTCCGGCACCCGCGCCGGTGCCGGTCTGCCGCGCGGTGCGGCGCCCGGGGAACGGACGACGCCTCGCCCCTCCGGAAGGAGGGGCGAGGCGTCGACGCGTGCGGGACGGTCCGGGCGCGAGGCGCTCAGCCCTCCGAGCTCGAGCTCGAGGAGGTCGAGGAGCTCTGGCCGCCGCGGCTGCGACCGCGGCCGCCGCGCGAGCGGCGACGCCGGGCGCCGGAGGACTGCGCCTCGCCCTCGCCGGCGGTCTGTGCGGGACCGTGGGAGCCGGACTCCGGGCGGCCCTCGACGACCTCGCCGTTGACCCGGCGGGTGCGCGTGCGGCTGCGGTTGCGACGCGGCCGATCGCTCGAGGAGTCGTCCTGGGGGCCGGAGCCCTCGCCGCCGCGGGCGGGGCCGCGATCGCGGCCGCCACGGGCCCCGTCGCGTCCGCCCCGGCCGCCCTCGCGGGGCCCGAAGCGCTTCTCGCGGGCCCGCTCGCGCGCGGCGTCCCGGCCGCCGAGGTCCTCGAGGACCTCCGCGTCCAGGCCCTCGCGGGTGCGGTTCTCGGCGGGCAGGGTGCCCTTGGTGCCCTCGGGGATGTCGAGGTCGGCGTACAGGTGCTCGGACGTCGAGTAGGTCTCGACGGCCTCGGTGGACTCGAGGCCGAGCTGACGGGCGATGAGCGCCCACCGCGCGACGTCCTCCCAGTCGACGAACGTGACCGCGGTGCCCTTCTTGCCGGCGCGGCCGGTGCGGCCCGTGCGGTGCAGGTAGGTCTTGTCGTCGTCGGGGCAGTTCCAGTTGATGACGTGGGTGACGTCCTCGACGTCGATGCCGCGGGCGGCGACGTCGGTCGCGACGAGCACGTCGATCTTGCCGTGGCGGAACGCGCGCAGCGCCTGCTCGCGGGCGCCCTGGCCGAGGTCGCCGTGCAAGGGGGCGGCGGCGAAGCCGCGGCCGATGAGGTCGCCCGCGACCCGGTCGGCCTCGCGCTTGGTGCGCATGAAGACGATGGTCAGGCCGCGGCCGCGGGCCTGCAGCATGCGGGCCAGGACCTCGATCTTGTCGAGCTGGTGCGCGCGGTAGACGACCTGCTTGATGTCGGCCTTGGTGCGCGACTCGTCGCCCGGGTCATGGGCGCGGATGTGCGTGGGCTGGCTCATGAAGCGCCGGGCCAGCGCCATGATCGGGCCGGGCATCGTCGCGGAGAACAGCATGGTCTGGCGCGAGGTCGGCACGGCGCTGAGGAGCTTCTCGATGTCCTCGAGGAAGCCCAGGTCGAGCATCTCGTCGGCCTCGTCGAGCACCGCGGTCCGGACCTGCGAGAGGTCGAGGTACTTCTGGCGCATGAGGTCGATCAGGCGCCCCGGGGTGCCCACGACGATCTCGACGCCCTCCTGGAGGGCCTCGATCTGCGGCTCGTAGGCGCGGCCGCCGTAGACGGTCAGGATGCGCACGGGCCGATGCGTCGAGGCGTCGCGCAGATCCTGGGCGACCTGCACCGCGAGCTCGCGGGTCGGCAGCACGACGAGGCCCTGGGGCTTGCCGATCGGCCGGTTCTGCGGGTTGTCCTCGCCGGGGGCGACGACGCTCTGCAGCATCGGGATGCCGAAGCCGAGGGTCTTGCCGGTGCCGGTCTTGGCCTGACCGATGATGTCGCGGCCGCGCAGGGCCACGGGCAGGGTCATCGCCTGGATCGGGAAAGGGGTGGTGATGCCCTTGGAGGCGAGGGACTCGACGATGTCGTCGCGGACGTCGAAGTCCGCGAAGGTCTGGCTCGCGACGCGCTCGGGGGTGATGGTCTCGCCGGAGTCGGACTCGACGGCGGGGGCGGCGACGGCGGCGTCCGAGATCTCGGTGGCGTCGTCCGCGGGAATGGTGGTCTCTTCGGACACAGTTCAACTCTCTGGATACGGGTATGCCCTGTCATGGTAGCCCGGGCCCGTGTCGTGGCCTCGTGCTTCGTGAGGGACGACTCGTCAGGGCGTCGTGGTCGCGCCCTCCTGCTCGCGCGCCGGGGGCGTGCCCTCGGCCGGGGCGGGGGAGTCCGTCGGGTCGGGCGTCACCCGCTCGTCGTCGGGCACCGTCTCGCCGGGGGAGATCGACGGGAGGGCGGGATCGGTCGAGGCCGGCGCGGTCGCGTCCTCGGGCACGGTCAGCTGCTCCTCGTCGGCGGGCATCTGGTGGCGCTGGATCGACACCGAGACGAGACCGAGGCCGCCCATCGTGATGTCGTCGTACGCGAGCAGCCGGTGGGTGTCGGCGTCGAAGTAGAGCATGCGCGCCGAGAGGTCCAGGGGCTCGCCGCCGTCGGCGACCGGGCGCACCCCGCCCGAGGCGAGCGCCCCGCCGGTCGACCCGACGGTCAGCCAGTCGGTGCCCGATCCGTCCCGGTCGAGCTCGATCTTGTCGGTGTGCAGATGGCCCGAGAGCACGAGGGGGACACGTCCCTCGAGCCCGAGGGGCTGGGTGGGGTCGTGGACGAGGGCGAGGTCCACGGGCGCGTCCGGGTGCGCCGCGTCGTACTCGTCGATCGTGTCGCCGAGCTGCGTGGTCGTCGCGGCCACCGCGTCCTTGCCGCGCGCGAAGCCGCCCGCGTCCGAGTCGTCGTCGGCCGCGAAGCGCGGATCGCCGATGCCGGCGATCCGGAGGCCCGCGACGTCGGCGACCTGGTTGTTGAGCACGACGGCGTTGGGCTGGGCGGAGACGGCCGCGACCGCGCCCGCGCCGTCGTGGTTGCCGGAGATGAAGACGTAGGGCACGTCGATGCCGCCGATCGCGGTCAGCAGGTCGTCCTCCCACGGGGTGCCCCACGACACGATGTCGCCCGTGTCGATCACGGCGTCGACGTCGAACTGGCCCGTGAGCTGGTCGATCACGTCGAAGGCCTGGGGGTTGTCGTGGATGTCGGAGACGTGCAGGACGGTGATCAGGTCCTGGTCGGCGCCGATCCCGGCGGGCAGCGAGTCGGCGGCGATGTACAGGGCCGAGACCTGTCCGACGAAGTCGGCGAGCGTCGCGCGGTAGCTCGAGTAGTCCGCGATCGTCGAGTGGCTGATGTCGGCGACGTAGGCGGCCTGGGAGAGCAGGCCGTCGAACTGCGGCTGGTACAGGGCCTGGGGGCGGAAGGTCGCGCCGACGAGGCCGCACGAGACCGCGGTGACGCCGAGCGCCGTGCCTCCCGCGACCACCGAGCGGCGCACGCGCCGATAGGTGAGCGCCATCGCGCCGGCGGCCCCGAGGGAGGCCAGGAGCGCGTTGAGGCCCGCGTTGCGCAGCGCCGCGCTCGTGATGGCGTCCGGCGCGGTCCGTTCGAGCGTCGCGAGCGCATGGTCGTCGTAGAGCAGGTCCTCCGCCTCGGCGATGTCGACGCTCAGGACCCGGGCCTCGATCGCGACGGGCGCTGTGTGGGTGTCGAAGGAGACCTCGCCGACCGGCGGCAGCAGGATCACGGTGCGCGGGTCGAGCGAGGGACGCAGGTGGACGCTCGCGGTCAGCGGGCCCACCTGGACCGTGGTGGCGGGGGTGAGCAGGATCCCGAGGGCCGCGCCGAGCAGCCCGACCACGAGGGGCAGGCCCCAGCGTCGCAGGACGCGGGCCGTGGATCGCCAGGTGGGGCGTCGTCGAGCCGTGGGACGCCGTCGCGTCACGGCCGGGGGTCAGCCGAGGAAGCCGACGCGGCGGGGCTCCTCGGTGGACAGCTCGGCGTAGGCGATCTTGTCCCCGGGGACGACGACGATGCGGCCCTTGGAGTCGGTCAGCTGCAGGGTGGACTTCTGGCCGACCGCGTCGGCGATGCTCGCGGTGATCGACTCCGCGCTGTCCTCGGTCTCGACCACGATCTCGCGCGGGGAGTGCTGGATGCCGAGACGGATCTCCATGGGGTGCGTCCTTCAGGTCGACGGTCGGGGTGACGGCCCGATCCTATCGATGGCCGGCGGCGTCGCGCGGGCTCCGGGGACCCGTCTTCGCTGCGAGCGCAACGCTCCGGCGGCGCCTGCCGCCCCGGAGCGTCGCTCAGACGAACGACTCGGTCACGGTGCCGCGGATCTGAGGGCTCTCGAGGGCGGGGAAGCTCCGCAGCCCGTTGGAGATGAAGGTCGTCAGCAGCCCCGTGATGCGGGAGCGGTCCTCGGTCGTCTCGGCCCGCGAGAGCTGGTCGGCGAACGAGCGGGCCATGCCCGCCAGGACGAGCCCGAGCACCTGGGCGTCGCGCTCGGTCAGGTCGCGCGAGCGCTGCAGCACGATCGCGATCGAGCGCGCGCTGCGCTCGAGCACCTCCTCGACGGCGGCCGCGACCTCGTCCGAGATGCGCTCGGAGGTCTGCAGGACGCGCATCGACATGCCGCTCGACACCAGGATCTCGGTGAAGCGGCGCAGGGCGTGGGCGATGCGCACGGAGGTGTCGCCCTCGAGCCGCACGAGGCTGTCGATCTCTCCGGCCATGGTCGAGCCGACGGTCCGGATCACCTCGAGGTACAGCGCCTCCTTGGAGGAGAAGTGCTGGTAGAGCACCGGCTTGGTGACGCCGGCGGCTTTCGCGATCGACTCCATGGAGGTGCGGTGGTAGCCGTCGCGGGCGAACTGCGGGATCGCTGCGTCGAGGAGCTGCGCACGGCGCTGGGCGCGGGGGAGTCGGGAGAGGGAGCCCATCGTGCGGCCTTTCGGGGGGATCCGGTCGCGGAGCGGCCCCCGAGCGTCACGACCTCGGACGCAGCCCGGACGACCGCCGGTCGCCGTCACTGTACTGATCGGTAGCAAGGGTCAGCGGGGCGTCCGAAACGTGACACACGTCCGGATGGTCCGCTCGGGCCCGGCACCCTCGCGACGGCCCGAGTGTCGGGCGGCTGTGGTCGAATGTCGACCATGCCCGCCGCGACCTCCCGCCCCGATGCCTCCCGCGCCCGGGTGCGCCTGCTGCCGCCCGACCCCGCCGCCGTGCCGCACCCCCTGGGCGACGCCGCGCTGCCCGCGCAGCGCCGTGCCCTCGCGGCCTTCGCGCGCGGCGAGGACGTGCTCGTCCACGGGGCGCCCGGGAGCGGCCGCACCCGCCTCGCGCTCACCGCCGCCCTCGAGGCCTCCGGCGCCGAGGTGCTGCTGCTGTCCCCGCGTCGCGCCTCGGCCGGGCTCCTGCGCGACGCCGTCGCACAGGCCGGGGGCGTCTCCCGGGTGCGCGTCGCGACGCCCGCGGCCTACGGCTTCTCCGTCGTGCGCGCCGCCGCGGCGCGCGACGGGCGCGGGGAGCCGACCCTCGTCACGGGCGCCGAGCAGGACGCCCTGGTCCGGGACCTGATCTCCTCCGTGGAGACGTGGGAGGTCGACGTCGACGCGGCCACGCGGACGCTCCCCGGCTTCCGGGCCGAGCTGCGCGACGTCATCTCGCGCGCGAACGAGCTCGGGCTGCTTCCCGCCGACCTCGAGCACCTCGCGGCGCGGCGAGGGCGGACCGCGTGGTGGGACGCGGCGCACGTGCTGCGCCTCTACCTCGACGTGCTCGACCTCGAGGCGGCCGCGGCCCTCGATGCGGGCCCGCGCCACGACGCCGGCGCCATGGTGCGCCGCGCCGCCGAGATCGTCGCGGCCGGTCCCTCGGCGTCCGGGGCCGCCGTCGGCGCGGTCGGGACCGTCGTCGTCGACGACGCCCAGGACCTCACCGCCGCGGGCATCGCGCTCGTGCGCGCCCTGCGCGACGCCGGGGCGCACGTGCTCGTGACGTCCTGCCCTGACGCCGTGGTCGACTCCTTCCGCGGTGCGGTGCCCGATGCGGCCCGCCGCATCCTGCCGGTCGTGCGCGGCCCGCGCCCCGGGCGCGCCGTGCACGAGGCGGCCCTGCCCGCCATGCTGCGCAGCCCTCGCGGCGCCCGCCCCGTGCTCGAGTCCCTGCGCGGCCGCCTGCCGCTCGCGGGGGCCCCCGCGGCCTCGCGTCGGGGCATCGCGTCGTCCCGGGACGACGGCGCGGCGCCCGCGGGCACCGCCGACGTCCCCGGCGCGGTGAGCGTGCTGCGCTGTGCGAGCCCGATCGAGGAGGCGCGGCAGATCGCGGGCGTGCTGCGCGATCTCCACCATGCGCACGCTGTCGCCTACGACGAGATGGCGATCGTGTGCCGCTCGGGCGCCGCCGTCGACGACCTCGCGGACCTGCTCCAGCGCGAGGGCCTGCCCGTGACCGCCGCCCGGCGTCCGCGCGCCCTGCGCGACGAGCGCGTCGTCGCCGACCTGCTCGGGATCCTCGAGATCGCGCTCGCCGGCACCGTGCCGACCCCGGAGCACGCCGCCGAGCTGCTGCGCGGCCCCTTCGGGGACGCCGACGCCCTGCGGCTGCGCCGCATCCGCCGCCTCCTGCTGCACGCCCACGACGCGACCGAGGCCTCCGACGCTCCGCAGGCAGGACGCCGGGAGGGGGAGGAGGAGCCGCCCACGACCGGATCGGCCGAGCTGCTGGCCCGTGCCCTCGTCGAGGAGCACGTGCCGGGCCTTCCCGAGCCCCGCGAGCGGGACCGCGCCGCCGCGCCCGTGCACCGGGTCCGGCGCATGATCGCCGCCGTGCGCGCGCTCGGCCCCGCCCCCGCGGCCGTCGACGCGCTGTGGGCCGCGTGGGACGCCGCCCAGGTCGCCGAGGGCTGGCGCACCGCCTCGCTCGAGACCGACGACCTCGACGGCGCCGGGGCGCGCGGCCGCCTCGCCGCCCGGCGGCTCGACGCCGTGACCGCGCTCTTCGCGGCCGTCGAGCGCTTCACCGAGCGACGCCCCGGTGCCGACGCCTCCGGGTTCGTCGAGCAGATCCGCGACCAGGCCGTCGCGGAGGACACCCTGGCCCCGCGTGCACCCCTCACGGGCCGGGTGCGCGTGCTCACCCCGGCGGCCGTCGCGGGCGAGGAGGTCGACACCGTCGTGCTCGCCCACGTCCAGGAGGGGGCCTGGCCCAACACGCGCCTGCGCTCGACCCTGTTCGGCGCCGCCGAGCTCGCCCTCGCGGCCGAGGACCCCGAGCTGCCCACCCAGCCCTCCGCCCTGCGCGCCGTCCAGCGCGAGGGCGTCATCGCCGACGAGCTGCGCCTGGCCGTGAGCGCGCTCGCCCGCGCCCGCACCCGACTGCTCGTGACCGCCGTCGAGAACGACGACGAGAGCCCCTCCGCCCTCGTCGAGGTGATCGAGCGCGGCGCCGGGCCCGGCTGGGTCGACCCCGACGCCGCGGCCGCCGACCCCGGGCCCGCCCCCGACCCGCGCCGCCTCGTGGCGGCCCTGCGTCAGCGCCTCGCCGACCTCGACCCCGCCGAGACCGGCCAGGACCGGTCCGCGGCGCTGCTCGCGGCGCTCGCCGCCGCGGGCGCCCCGGGAGCCGACCCCGCCCTCTGGTACCACCAGGAGCCGAGCAGCACCACGGCCCTGCTGGCGGCGACGGACCCCGTGACCCTCAGCCCCTCGGCGCTCGAACGCGCCCACGACTGCCCTCAGGCATGGCTCCTCGAGCGCGCCGGGGGCAGCCCGTCGAGCGGCCCCGCCCAGACCATCGGCACCGCCGTGCACCGGATCGCCCAGGACCATCCCGCCGGCTCCGAGGACGTCGACGCCGACGGCAGCCCGCGCGACCTGCTCGCCGAGCTCTCCCTGCTGCTGGCCCCGCTGCACCTCGACCGCACCTGGTCCACCCGGCGCCTGCTCGGACGCGCGGAGGACTCCGTGCGCCTGCTGTCCCAGCACCTCGCGGTGACCGGCATGCCGCTCGCCGTCGAGGCGCCCTTCACCGTGCGCCACGGCGACGTCGAGCTGCGAGGCACGATCGACCGCATCGAGGGCGACACGACGGGCCTGCGCGTCGTGGACCTCAAGACCGGCCGTGCCGCCAAGAGCGCCGTCGACGCCGCCGTCGACCTGCAGCTCGCCGCCTATCAGAGCGCGATCCGCGACGGCGCCCTGGCCGACGTGCTGGGGGAGGACGCCCCCGAGCGCCTCCACGGCGCTCAGCTCGTCTACGTCGGCACGGGGACCCGCAAGCCCGCCGTCCGCACCCAGGGCGCGCTCACGGACGCCGAGAACCCGCGCTGGTTCGACGAGATCGTCGAGGACGTCGCCGAGCAGGTCCGCGGCTCCCACGTGACCGCCCGCCCCAACCGCCACTGCGACCACTGCAGCGTGCGCCGCACGTGCACCCTCTGGCCCGAAGGAGCACAGCTGTGAGCACCATGCCCCCGAGCCCTCCGCTCTCCGCCCTCCGCCTCGCCGAGCTGATGGGGCGCCCCCTGCCCACCCCCGAGCAGGCCGCCGTGATCGAGGCGCCCCTCGCGCCGCTGCTCGTCGTCGCCGGCGCCGGCAGCGGCAAGACCGAGACGATGGCCTCCCGCGTGGTGTGGCTGATCGCCAACGCGCTCGTCGAACCCCGGCAGGTGCTCGGCCTCACCTTCACCCGCAAGGCGGCGCACGAGCTCACCGAGCGCATCACGACCCGGCTCGCCGCCCTCGGCGACGCGCTGCGCGACGAGGGCCTCGCCGTGCCGCCGGGGCTCGACCGCACGGGCGACGACCTGCTGGGCCAGCGCCCCGCCGTGCACACCTACAACGGCTTCGCGCTCGACCTCGTGACCGAGCACGCGCTCGCCGTCGGGCTCGACCCCGAGTTCACGATGCTGTCGCCGTCTGCCTCGTGGCAGCTCGCCCACGAGATCGTCGAGTCCTCGGGCGACGAGCTGGCGATCGACGCCTCGCCGGCCACGCTCACCGCCGCGCTCGTCTCGCTCACGTCCTCCCTCGCCGACCACCTCGTCGATCCCGCCGACCTCGGCGAGCACCTGGCGCGGATGCGGGACCACCTGATCCGGATCCCGCTGCAGACCGAGGGCCGGCGGCGCACGCCGCCCGAGCGGGTGAAGAAGGCGATCGCGGCGCTCGACGCCCGGCTGGCCCTGCTCCCGCTCGTCGAGCGCTTCGCCCGGGCACGCCGCGAGCGGGCCGCCCTGGACTTCTCCGATCAGGTCACGCTCGCCGCCAGCATCGCCCGCGAGATCCCCGCCGCGGGGGCGCTCGCCCGCGACCTGCACCGCGTGGTCCTGCTCGACGAGTTCCAGGACACCTCCGTGGCCCAGCTCGAGCTGCTCTCCGGCCTCTTCGGCGCGGGTCATGCGACGTGCGCCGTGGGCGACCCGCAGCAGGCCATCTACGGCTGGCGCGGCGCCTCGAGCGCCTCGCTCGCGGGCTTCGCCGCTGCCTTCGGCACGCCTGAGCAGCCGGTCCTGCAGCGCACCCTGTCCACGTCGTGGCGCAACGACCAGGCCCCGCTCGCCGTGGCCAACCGGATCGCCGCGCCGCTGCGCCGCGCCTCGGGCGCCGTCGCCATCCCCGAGCTCACGGCGCGCCCGGACGCGGGAGAGGGCGCCGTCGAGGTGGTCGAGGCCGCCGACGAACGCTCCGAGGCCCGCGCGATCGCGCGCTGGATCCTCGAGCGCCGCGCCGAGTCCGCACCGGAGACGGCCGGGGAGCGGCCTCCGGTCCCGAGCGCCGCCGTGCTCGTGCGCGCCCGCCGCCAGATCCCGCCGCTCGTCGAGGAGCTCGAGGCCGCGGGCCTCGAGGTCGAGGTGGTGGGACTGGGCGGCCTCCTGCACCGTCCCGAGGTGGCCGACGTGCGCGCCCTCCTGGAATGCGTCGACGATCCCGGGCGCGGCGACTCCCTCATGCGCCTGCTCGCCGGGCCCCGCGTCCGGCTCGGGGCGCGGGACATGGCCGTGCTCGGCCGCTGGCGCGAGCACCTCGGGGCACGCCTCCGCCGCCGCGCGGGAACGACCGCCGTCGCCCCCGACGACGCGGACGAGGTCACCCTGCTCGACGCCGTCGACGACCTGCCGCCGGAGGACTGGACCGATCGCGAGGGCCGGGCCCTCAGCACGACCGCCCGCGACCGGCTGAGGGACCTGCAGGGGATCCTGCGCGGCATGCGCCGGCGCATCTCGCTGCCCCTGCCGGACCTCGTGACCGCAGCGATCAGCGCGCTCGGCGTCGACCTCGCGCTGCTCTCGGCCCCGGACGTCGACACCCGTCACGCCCTCCACGACCTCGAAGCCTTCCGCGACTACGCCGCCGAGTTCGAGCGCACGGCGCTGCGCCCCGGCCTCGGCGCCTTCCTCGCGCTGCTCGAGGTGAGCGAGGACAAGGAGGCGGCGCTCGCGGTCACCTCACGCGGGCTCGAGCCCGACCCCCGCGCCGTGACCATCGTGACGATGCACTCGGCCAAGGGCCTCGAATGGGACCTCGTGGCGGTCGCGGGGCTCGCCGAGGGCACGGTCCCCAGCTACGACCTGCGCCGGGCGCGCACCGCGGAGGACGGCTCCGTGCGTGTGCCCGATCCCGGCTGGCTGGGGCCCCTCGCCGACGCCGAGGTGCCCACCGAGCTGCGCGGCGACGCCGACATCCTCCCGGAGCTGCGCTGGGCGGAGGCCGACACCCAGGTCGAGGCCGACGGGATCCTCGAGGAGTTCTACGACGAGCTGGGCCACGAGGCCCTGCGCGAGGACCGCCGTCTCGTGTACGTCGCGGTGACACGGGCGCGCCGGCGTCTGCTGCTGTCGTCCGCGGCCTGGCGCGCGGGACGCGTCACCTCCCAGCCCCGCTCGCGCTACCTCGTCGAGGCCCTGCCCGTCGTGCCTGCCCCCTTCCACCGTCGCGAGGAGATCCCCGAGGAGAACCCGCTCTCGGTCTCCGCCCGGCACGCCGTCTGGCCGCCCGTCCCCGGGCCGCGCGAGGCGGCCCGGTCCCGCGCCGCGGCGCTCGTCGAGCGGGCACGCCTCGACCCCGCCGCGATCCCGCCTCTGCTCGAAGCCGGACCCGCCGGGCAGGAGCCGGACGGCAGGGGCGCGGGAGCGGAGGACGACCTCGTCGAGCAGACCCGCCGGGTGCTCGCCGACATGGCCGCGCGCCGCGGCGACGTGACCGTGCGCTCCCCGGCCCGCCTGTCGGCCTCCCAGATCGTGGCCCGAGCCCAGGACCCCGAGGGCGCGCCGCTCGAGCTGCTGCGCCCGCTCCCGCGCCGGCCCTCGGCCTCGGCACGCCGGGGCACCGAGTTCCACGCGTGGCTCGAGCACCGCTTCGGCGCGGGCACGCTCCTCGAGCTCGAGGACATCGAGGAGATCGCCGACCTGGACCGGCCCGATCCCGACGAGGCCGGCGGCGTCGAGCACGCGGCGGCGCAGGACCGGGCGCGCCTGCGGGCCGCCTTCGAGGAGTCGATCTGGGTCGACCGCACGCCGCTCGCCGTCGAGGAGCCGGTCACCGTCACGATCGGCACCACGAGCGTGCGCGGCGTGATCGACGCCGTCTATCCGGACGAGGCGTCGCAGGCGCCGGCCGGCGGCGTCGTCATCGTCGACTGGAAGACGGGCCGACGCCCCACGGGGGCGCGCCGTCGTGCCCGCGCGGTGCAGCTGTCCGTGTACCGCCTGGCCTGGCACGAGCGCACCGGGCTCCCGCTCGAGAGCATCCGCACGATGTTCCACTACGTCGGCGAGAACGTCACCGACGAGGTGACCGAGCATCCCGAGCGCGAGGAGCTCGCACGCCTGCTCGGCGGCGCGGAGACAGCAGAGACAGGGGAGGGTGCGAAGGCCTCCGGCGCCGACTGACGGCGGCCTCGGTGGGCGGCGACGCCGCCCGGCAGGGGCCCCTGTCGAGACCGGTGCCGGTCGAGATCGTGAGGGCGACACCGCGTGGCGTCCGCTCCGAGGGGGTGTCCTCCGCGCCTGATCCTGCCGGGTCCCGGCAGGGAGGGGTCAGCGGTCGCGCTCGGCGTCGAGTGTCGCGGCCTCGCCGAGCCCGACCGCGTGGGAGCCGCTGTGATCGGCCGGAAGCCCGTAGGTGGGACGCCGGTCGCGGTCGTCCGCGGCACGGTCCTCCGGCGCGGCCGTCTCGATCCAGGCCTCACCGGAGGGCTCGACGTCGGTCCGGTCGGTCTCCGGGACGTCGGCCCCTGGGGTGCGCGCCGTGGCACCGGCGGGCTCGTGGGCATGATCGGGCGCCTGCTCGTACGCCGGGGCCTGCTCGTGCACCGGGGCGCGCCCGTGCCCGGGCGAGACGTCGTCCAGATCGTCGAAGGCCCGCTCGGCCTCCTCGCGCGCGAGCTGGCTGATGTCGTGGTCGAGGTCGTCGAGCATGCCGCGGGCGTCCTCGACGATCGTCTCGTCGTCGGCGTCGATGCCGTGCAGGAGCCAGTCGACGACGGCGAGCTCGCCGACGGCCTGGGCGCGTTCGACGAGCCGCGCATGCGGTGCGATCGGGAGCTCGGACACGTACGCCGCGTACAGCGCGTCGAACAGGGACGGCTCGAGGGCGGAGACGAGCCACGCGAGGTCCACGGCGGGATCGCCGCTGCGGGCCTCGTGCCATCCCGTGACACCCGTGATCTGCTCACCGTCGGTAAACAGGCACTCCTCGGACAGATTGGCGTGCACGAAGCACGGGCGGAAGCCCCACAGGTCGTCGTCGGCCAGCAACGTCTCCCAGCGCTGGGACACCGCCGCGGGCAGCTCCCCGGCCTGGCGCGCGCGATGGACCTGCGAGCGGTGTCCGGCCCTCACCGCCTGCGCCGTGTACGTCTCGGCGCCGGCGGCCTCCGCCACGTAGGCCGGCACCGCGTGGATCCGCGCGATCACGCGGCCGAGCGAGCGCGCGAGCCCGACGTCCTCGGTCAGCTCGTCGAACATGAGCGGAGCCCCGTTCGGGGGCTCGGTGACCACGGCGCGACCGCCCTCGGCCAGGCGCGCGTAGCCGACGGGCGGGGCGACCAGCGGGGCGATCGAGGTGCCCGTGAGCGCGTCGACCACGCCGAGCTCCTTCTCGAGCTGCACGCCGGCCTCCGTCGTCGACGGCGCGGTGATGAGCACGCGCCGTCCGTCCTCGCCGATCACGCCGGCCACGTCGAACTCGTCGATGGGGGTCGCGACGGGAACGGTCCGGGCCGGGTTCAGGCCGGGGACCGCCGCGGCCGCGAGGGCTGCCAGGGCGTAGGAGTTCCGTCGCACCGCTCCACCGTACTGCCTGCCGCGGCCGGCAGTACGGTGGGACACATGACGACCCCCCGCGGTGTTGAGTCGCGCACAGATCCCGAGCAGACCCGCCCGCCCGAGGCCGGTCGTGCCGCCCCACGCACCCCGCACTCCCGCGGTGCGCACTCCGACGCGCCGCTCGCCGCGATCCGGGTGGACCGCGACGCCCTCGCGCGCCACGACGACGCCGCCCTCGCCCCGGGCGACGACGTCCGGTACCTGGTGACCGCGGGCGCGACCGTGAGCGTCGCCGACGGGGGCGAGGGCATGCGCCTGGCCCTCGAGGCGGAGGACCCTCGCCAGGACGAGAGCCTCCCGCTCGTCTACCTCGGCCTGCTCGACGGGCTCCGCGTGCTCGGCGCCGAGGTGCCCGAGCCCAGCCCCGAGCTCGACGATCCCGGCCGTGACCTGCGCGAGCTGCGCCGGGTCGCCGTGCAGCTGCCCCGCACCGAGGCCGGCCTCGCGCTCACGGCCGCCGGCATGGGCGCGTGGCACCGGTCGATGCGCCACTGCCCCGGGTGCGGCGGCGTGCTCGAGCCCGAGAGCTCGGGCTGGGTGCTGCGCTGCCACGAGGACGGCAGCCAGCACTTCCCGCGCACCGATCCCGCGGTCATCATGGCCGTCCGCGACCAGGACGACCGACTGCTGCTCGCGCGCAACGCCAACGTCCGCGGCCGCTTCAGCTCGGTGCTCGCCGGCTTCGTCGAGCCGGGCGAGACCCTCGAGGCCGCCGTCGCCCGCGAGGTCGGCGAGGAGGTCGGGGTCGTCGTCGACGAGGTCGAGTACGTAGGCAGCCAGCCCTGGCCCTTCCCGCGCTCGCTCATGCTCGGCTTCCGCGCCTGGGCGCGTGCCGCCGGTGAGCTCGTGCTCCAGGACGACGAGATCGCCGAGGCCCGTTGGTACACGCGCGAGGAGCTCGCCGCCGCGCTCGGCGACGCGTCGATCGCCGTGCCCGGCCGTGCCTCGATCGCCCGCGCCCTCATCGAGGACTGGTACGGCGGGAGCCTGCCCGGCGCCGACTGACCGACGGGCGCCGCCTCGCAGACACGCCGCCGAGGACGCCGGCTCGGGACGCGTCGGCGGAGACCATCTGGATCGACGTGCACGTTGTCGTCGGTCTCGTGGGTCGAGGCGCACGTTGTCGTCGTTGTCTCAGCGGTTTCCGACGTTTTCGTGCCAGTCGCTGTCGTCGCGTGCCTTGGACCGCCGCCTGGCACGCGTGCCATCGAGGGGCAGGTCGGCATCTAACGCGTGAATCGACATGCACGTTGTCGTCGGTCTCCTGGATCGAGGCGCACGTTGTCGTCGGTCTCCCGAGCTTCTCCGACGTCTTCGTGCCTGTCGCTGTCGTCGCGGGGCCCTCGGGATGCCGTCTGACATGGATTGCCATCGAGGGGCATGCCGGCATCTAACGCGTGAATCGACATGCACGTTGTCGTCGGTCTCCTGGATCGAGGCGCACGTTGTCGTCGGTCTCCCGAGCTTCTCCGACGTCTTCGTGCCTGTCGCTGTCGTCGCGGGCCTTGGAGCGCCACCTGACATGGACGCCGTCTGGCGGCATGTCGGCATTGAATGCCCGGATCGACGTGCACGTTCTCGTCGGTCTTCTGGATCGAGATGCACGTTGTCGTCGTCATCTCAGCGGCTTCCGACGTCTTCGTGCATGTCGCTGTCCTCGCGGGCCCCGACCGCGGGGGCCGACCGGCCCACGGGCCCGGCCGACGGCCCCGACCGACGGGCCCAGGCCTGCGAAGACGACCGGCCGACGGGCCCAGGCCTGCGGAGACGACCAACCGATGGGCCCCGGCCGACTGTCGGGCCTCGATGCGAGACTGGTCGGCGATGAGCGAGAACGCCGGCAGCCCCGCCCCGCAGACCCTGGCCTCCACGACCCGCGCCGTGGAGGCCCCGCCGTCGCCGCCCGCGACGGCCGAGGAGATCCTCGACTCGCTCGACCCGGAGCAGCGGGAGGTGGCCACGAGCTTCGGCACCCCGCTGTGCGTGCTCGCGGGCGCCGGCACCGGCAAGACCCGGGCCATCACCCATCGCATCGCCTACGGCGTCGCGACGGGTCGGCTCAACCCGCGCCACGTGCTCGCCGTGACCTTCACCGCCAAGGCCGCCGCGGAGATGCGCTCACGGCTGCGGGACCTCGGCGTGCCCGCGGTCCAGGCACGCACCTTCCACGCCGCGGCGCTGCGCCAGCTGCGGCACTTCTGGCCCCGCGTCGTCGGCGGCGCGATGCCCGAGATCATGCCGCAGAAGTTCGCGGGCGTCGGCGAGGCCTGCCAGCGGCTGCACATGAGCGTGGACCGCGCGGCACTGCGCGACATCGTCTCCGAGATCGAGTGGTCGCGCGTGTCGATGCTGACCCCCGAGACCTATCCCGAGGCCGCCGCCCGCGCCCATCGCCCCGGCGTGGCCGGCTTCGACTCCCGGTCGATCGCGCGCATCCTCACCCAGTACGAGGAGGTCAAGCGGGAGCGCAACGTCATCGACTTCGAGGACGTGCTGCTGCACATGGTCGGGATCCTCACCGAGCGGCCCGACGTGGCCCGCGAGGTGCGCGCCCAGTACCGCCACTTCGTGGTCGACGAGTACCAGGACGTCTCGACCCTCCAGCACGCCCTGCTGCGGCTGTGGCTGGGGGAGGGGAGCGACCTGTGCGTCGTCGGCGACGCCGCCCAGACCATCTACACCTTCGCGGGCGCCCGGGCCTCCTACCTGCTGGACTTCGCCCGGGAGTTCCGGGGTGCCCGCACGGTGCGGCTCGAGCGCAACTACCGCTCCACGCCCCAGATCGTGGCGCTCGCCAACGCGGTGCTCGACGGCGCCCACGGCCGCACCCGCGCCCAGCGCCTGACCCTCGTCGCGCAGCGCCCCGACGGGCCGCCGCCGGTGATCGAGACCTACGCCGACGATCCCGCCGAGGCCGAGGGCGTGGCCGAGCGGATCGCCGCGCTCGTCGCCGAGGGACGGCCGGCGGCCGACGTCGCCGTGCTGTTCCGCACCAACTCCCAGTCCGAGGCGGTCGAACAGGCGCTCACGGGACGCGGCATCGGCTACCTCGTGCGCGGCGGCGACCGCTTCTTCGACCGCCAGGAGGTGCGCCGCGCCATGGTCGCCCTGCGGGCGGCCACCAAGGTCGAGGGGCTCGACGATCCCGCACGCGCCGCCCGGGACGTGCTCGGCCAGATGGGCTGGTCCGAGCGTGCCCCCGAGACGACGGGCGCCGTGCGCGATCGCTGGGACTCGCTCAACGCCCTCGTCAACCTCGCCGACACCGTCGGCGCCCGTCCCGGCGCGACCCTCGCCGACCTCGTGCGCGAGCTCGACGAGCGCGCCGAGGCGCAGAGCGCCCCCGTCGTCGACGGCGTCACCCTCGCCTCGATGCACGCCGCCAAGGGCCTCGAGTGGCCCGTGGTCTACGTGATCGGCGCGAGCGAGGGCCTGCTGCCGATCTCGATGGCCCAGACCAAGCCGGAGGTCGAGGAGGAGCGGCGTCTGTTCTACGTCGCGCTCACGCGGGCCCGCGACCTGCTGACGGTCTCGTGGTCGGCGGCGCGCACGCCGGGGGCGCGGGGCTCCCGCAAGCCCAGCCGCTTCCTCGACGGCGTGCTCGAGAGGCCGTCGGCGGGCACGGCGAGCGGCGCCGTGCGGCGCCGCACCGGGCGCCGCGGCGCGACCGTCTACCAGGAGTGCCGGGTGTGCGGCGGCGGGCTCACCACCCCGCACGAGCAGCGCATCGGCCGCCACGAGACCTGCCCGCCCAGCCACTCCGAGGAGCTCATGGACGCGCTGCGGGCATGGCGCCGGGAGGTCGCGGCGGATCACGGCGCCCCCGCGTACACGGTCTTCACCGACGCGACCCTCGAGGCCATCGCCGAGCGCGACCCCCGCGGCCGTCAGGCGCTGCTCGCCGTGCCCGGGGTCGGGCCCGCCAAGGTCGAGGCGTTCGCCGACGCCGTGCTGGGCATCCTCGCCGAGCACCGCGATCACGACGAACATGCAGGTCAAAAATAGGATGTCGCCATCGCGGGAGAGCATGTAGGCTCATCTCGTTCATCGTCCACGACGTGGGCCGGGAGACCGGAGCACGCGCATGAGAGAGGAGGTGTCGCAGTGATCGACAACATGACCCAGCAGGCGGGCGCTTTCGCGACCGTGCTCGCGTCGTATGCCGTCGGCGGCGGCACCTCCGGGCACGATCGCCGGCCGCGTGAGGGCTTCATCGCCCTCCCCGGTCTGGCCTGACCGATCCGGACCACTCGGTCCGATCGCGTCGGCGGCAGCGCAGCCGCCTCGCCCCTCCGCCGCAGCTGTAGCAGCGGTCCCTCTCTCTTCGACGATCCCAGGAACTTCCGACGATGACCGATGTCCTGATCCGTGCCGATCATCCCCGTGCCACGACGGCCGTGCTCCCGTGCCAGAGCGACGACGCCGCCGATCTCTTCTTCTCCGAGCGTCCCGCCGACCTCGAGGCCGCCAAGACCCTGTGCACCGACTGCCCTCTGCGGCGCGAGTGCCTCGAGGGCGCGCTCGCCCGTCGTGAGCCGTGGGGCGTGTGGGGAGGGAGCATCTTCCAGGCCGGCGAGGTGATCGCCGTCAAGCGGCCCCGGGGCCGTCCCCGCAAGAACGCCGCCTGATCGACGGGCCGTCGGCTCTCATGCCGACGGCCCGTCCGCACGCTTCGGGACAGAAGGTCCGGGGGGACCGGAGGAAGTGCGTGCGACGGGCCGTCGTCCGTGGCTGAGTGGGCGTCGCGGGACGCCCTCGCTCGGGTGAGGCCCCGGGGGCGCTCAGCACCACGCGCACCTTCCCCGTGTGCGTCCTGCTAGTTATCCCGGGGCCTCACTGCCGACGAACGTATGCCCCCGCGTGCGCGCGGTCAAAGCGGCGCGGGGGACGCAGTGTGGACAAGTCGGAGGTCCGCGGTGGACGGACTGTGGGTATCTGGGCCCGGGGTGTTGACAGGTCCCCCGTGCACGCGCCCGGAGCGCCTGTGACGAGCATCGACCGTGTGCACATCCTGGGGACGACACGATTCCGTGGGAATCTTGGACCATGCCCGACCTCGTTCCACATGATGGGATCACCGGCCCACGCGGTGAGCAGATCTTCGTGCGCCGCTCCGCCCGACGCCGCCGCACCGTCACGATCACGCGCCGCGGCGGCGCGCTCGAGGTCGCGATCCCGGCCTCGTTCTCCCGGCGCGAGGAGGCGCGCTGGGTTCGCGCCATGGTCGAGCGGATCGCGGCCCAGGAGTCGCGGGCCGCCGGCCGGGGCGACGAGGAGCTCGCGGCGCGTGCCGCCGCCCTCAGCCGACGGCACTTCGAGGGCCGCGCCCGCCCCTCCTCCGTCACCTGGAGCACGCGTCAGCGCTCGCGCTGGGGCTCGTGCACCCCTGCCGACGGCACGATCCGCATCTCCTCGCGCCTGAAGGAGATGCCCGAGGACGTGCTCGACTACGTGCTCGTCCACGAGCTCGCGCATCTCTTCGAGGGCGGCCACGGTCCCGCGTTCTGGGCCCTCGTGCACCGCTACCCGCACACCGAGCGCGCCCGCGGCTTCCTCGACGGCGTGAGCTTCGCCGAGCAGCGGGGCGCCGAACCGCCCAAGGGCGGACCCGAGACGGGCCGTGAGGCGGGACCGGTCGAGGGCACGACGCCCGAGCACGGCGGGACCGGAGGCGACGTCGACTGACTGCGCCGGGCCGTCGACATCACCCGCGCCGGGACGGCGGTGTCAGCCGGGCTGGGCGTCGACGAGCGGGGCGAGCGCCGCGAGGGAGGCCCCGAGGTCCGGGACGGTCCCCGCCGGCAGGGCCGGGGCGCCGCCGTGGCGGCCGTCGGCGCCGCGCGGCCAGGGGACCCAGATCGCCTCGGGCGTCTCGTCGCTCGCGCGCAGGGGCGCCTCCTGCGCGCGGACGGGCGCCCGGAACAGGTACTGCACGTCCCAGTGCTCGCGGCAGCCGCCGAAGGCGTCGGAGAGGGCGTGCGCATGGAGCATCGCGGGGCCCGGGCCGACCCGCCGCAGCGAGCCCAGGCCCGTCTCCTCCTCCGCCTCGCGGCGAGCCGCGGCCTCGAAGGAGGTCTCGCCGTGCTCGATGTGGCCGCCCGGTTGGACCCAGAAGCGCCCCTTGCGGTGCCAGACGAGGGCGACGTGCTCGCCGTCCGCGTCCACCACGAGGGCGCTCGCGGTCAGATGCACGGGGCCGCCCTCGCGGTGCAGGGCCGCGGGCGTGCGACGCATGAGCTCCGCGAAGGCGGTGCGCAGGCGCGGGTCGACCGCGGGGGAGTCGGCGGCGGCGAGCTCGGCGAGCGCGCGACGCGGATCGTCCCCGGCGGGCGCGGCCGGACCGGCCGGACCGGCCGGACCGGGAGGGGTCATGAGGCGGGCGTCGACGGGGTGTCCCCGTCATCGCCGACACCCGGGCCCGATCCCGGCCCGTCGGCGCCCGGGTCGTCGCCGCTCACACGGCCGGCCTCGTCCTCCTTGGGGGCGTCGGCGTCGCCCTCGCCGCGCAGCAGCTTCTCGAGCTCGGCGTCGAAGTCGGTCTTGGCCGCCGTCTCGGCGGCCTCGGCGCTCTCGCCCTCGGTGCGCGGGGCCTGCGGGCGGCCGCTCAGCACCTCGGCCGTCGGCAGCAGGTCCGGGTGCTCCCACACCCGGTCGCGCCCCTCGACGCCCTCGGTCGCGAGCACGCTGTCCCACCAGGCGAGGGCCTCGCGCACGCGGCGCGGCCGCAGCTCGATGCCCACCACGGAGGCGAGCATCTGTTCGGCGGGGCCGCCCGAGGCGCGGCGGCGGCGGACCACCTCGCGCATCGCGTCGAGGCCGGGCAGCTTGCCCTCGAGCGAGGTCGAGACCACGTGGTCGACCCAGGACTCGACGAGCGCGAGCGTGGTCGCGAGCTCCTCGAGAGCACGCTCCTGGGACTCGCGGCGCGTGAACACGAACATGCCGTCGGGAGCGGCCTTGGCCATCGCCTGCGGATCGGACATGTCCAGGCCGCGCACCATCTCGTCGAGGGCGTCGAGGTCCAGGGTGATCCCGCGGGCGTAGTCCTCGATCGCGCCGAAGAGCTGCCGGGGCAGCCATGGGACCGCCGCGAACAGGGCCGTGTGCGCGATCTCGCGCGCGGCCAGGAAGATGCGGGCGGCCGAGGGATCCAGTTCGTTGTCGCGGATCAGGTCCTCGACGTTCGCGGCCACGAGCGCCGGGACCCCGTCGGGGCCGAGCGGCAGGGACAGATCGGTCGTGCCGGACTCCTCGCGCGCGAGCGAGCCGATCGCGTGGCCGAACTGCACGCCGAACATGGTGCCGCCCATGCGCTCCATCATCGTGCGGGGGTCCCCGCCCGGCAGCTCCATCGGGAGCTGCTGCATCTGGGCCGCGAGCGCATCGCCGATCGCGCCGGACATGTAGGTCGCCACGGGCTCGGTGATCGACTGCCAGCGGGGCAGCGTGCGGTGCACCCAGGTGCCGCGGCTCCACACGTCGAGCGCGGCGGCGGGCATGTCGACCGCCACGTGCGGGTCGAGCCACAGCGCGGCGATGTTCCCGGCCTCCCGCAGGTCCTGGATCTGCTGGGGCGTGGGGGAGGGATCGCCGGGGCTGCCGGCGACCGCGGGAGCGCCGGGGATCTGCACCGCGCCGCTCGCCGTCTGCCGGGCGAGGTCGTGGCCGAGCTTCCAGTTGACCGGGCCCTCGCCGCCCGCGTCGAACAGGTGCTGCATCTGGGCGGCGGCCGCGCGCAGCTGGTTCGGGTCGGTGGGCAGGTTCGCCTGCCGGGCGAGCTCGGACAGGTCCACCCCGTCGAGAGCCTCGGGCGGGAGCTGGCCGCCGAACACCTCCTCGAGGAAACGGCGCAGGTTCTGCTCGTCGGAGTTGTCAGGGGGCATGGGGTTCTGGCTCACGGGGGCCTCCATGGTGGCGCGGCCTCCCGCACGCGCGGGAGGGTCGTCGCGAGGCGGTGCGCGACGGACGTGTCGATGGCTTCCAGCCTACCGAGCACGCGTGGGCGCGACCTGAAGGGTGCGGCACAATGACGTAGGTGACCTCCAGCCCCGACGCGACGTCCCCGGCCCCCGAGGCGGCACCGACCGCGCCCGCCCCCGCCCGGCGCCGGCCCTCCGGCCGTGCCGTCGCCACCTGGGTCTCGCTCGTGGCCATGTGCGGGCTGCTCCTGGGCGGCATGTTCCTCCCGGTCCCGTACGTGATCGAGCAGCCCGGCCCGGCGATCGACGTGCTGGGCGAGCACGACGGCGAGCGGGTCCTCTCGATCAGCGGCGCCGAGCAGTACCCCACCACGGGCTCCCTCATGATGACGACCGTCTCGGTGGCCGGCGGCCCCGGCTATCCGGTCACGCCCGCGCAGGTGATCGGGGCCTGGTTCGACTCCTCCGAGTCGGTGCTCCCGCGCGAGCTCGTGTTCCCCGACGGCCAGTCGGAGGAGGAGACCTCGCTGCGCAACAGCGCCGACATGACGACGTCCCAGCAGGACGCGGTCGCGGTCGCGCTCACCGCGCTCGGCATGGCCTACCACCAGGACGTCATGGTCGCCGGCGTGCTCCAGGGCGGACCGGCCGACGGCGTGCTCGAGCCCGGTGACATTGTGGTGTCGATCGACGGTCAGAGCCGCACCACGACCGCCGACTACCAGAAGCTGACGCGCGCCGCCCCCGCCGGTCAGGACCTCACCATGGTCGTGCGGCGCGCGGGCGCCGAGACCACCGTGCAGGTCCCGACCGAGCAGGTCGACGGCACCACCCGGATGGGCATCGTGCTGGCCCCCGGCTACGAGTTCCCGGTCGACGTGACCGTCACCGTCGACGGGGTCGGCGGGCCGAGCGCCGGCACCATGTTCGCCCTCGCCGTCTACGACGAGCTCACGCCGGGCTCCCTCACCGGGGGCGCGGCGATCGCCGGCACCGGGACCATGAGCGCCGACGGGCAGGTCGGAGCGATCGGCGGTATCCGCCAGAAGATGGTCGGGGCGCGCGAGGAGGGCGCGCGGTTCTTCCTCGCGCCCGCGGGCAACTGCGACGAGGTCACCGGGCATGTGCCGAGCGGCCTCGCGGTCGTCAAGGTCTCGACCTTCGACGACGCGCTCGCCGCGGTCGAGACCATCGGCACGACCGGCAGCGCCGACTCCCTGCCCACGTGCGGATCGTGAGAGGGTTCGGCGTGACCGGAGCCCCGAAGGAACGGAGAACCCCGTGAGCCGCCGCTCGTCCGTCCGCCGCGCCGCCCCGCGCCCCGTCGTCGTGTTCGACTTCGGCGGCGTCCTGAGCGCGGGGCACGACCCCGTCGGCGACGTCCTCGAGATCACGGGCGGCGACCGCGCCGACGTGGCCCGCGCCTACTGGGACGGGCGCGCCGCCTACGACCACGGGGACACGAGCCCCGAGCGGTACTGGGGAGCGGTCGCCGCGGCCGGGGCGATCCCCGAGCCCTCGGCGACGACGGTCGAGGACCTCCAGGACGCCGACGACCGCTACTGGCTGCGCCTGGACCCCGAGGCCCGGGCGCTCCTGCACGACCTCGCCCGCAACGGCGTGACCCTCGTGCTGCTGTCCAACGCCTCGATCGCCTTCGGCGAGGCGGTCCGGCGCGCCGACTGGTTCGAGGCCTTCTCCTTCGCCGTCATCTCGGGCGAGGAGGGCATCGTCAAGCCCGACCCGGAGATCTACGAGATCCTGCTCTCCGCCCTCGCCCACGAGTCCGGAGGAGTGGCCCGGCCGGGCGGCGTCGTCTTCTTCGACGACCGCGAGGAGAACGTGCGCGGCGCCCGTGACCTCGGCATCGACGCCCACCTCTGGCCGCGCAACGATCCCGATCGGGACCCGGGCACCCCCAACCCCGGTGTCGCCCAGGCCCGCGAGCTGCTCGCCGCCCGGGGCATCACCCTGGACTGACCCCGGCCGCCCCCGGACGGGACGCGGACGGCGGACACAGGCCCTGCGGAGCCCCCGCGCCGCCGGGAATGCGGGACCGGCCGCTAAGGTTGTGCCCGATGCCGGAGTCCCTCCGCGCGTCCACCGCCGTGCGGCCCCGTGCCCGGGCGGTCACGAAGCCCTCTCGCGCGCCGCGCCGGCCGCGTGCGCCGCTGCCCCATCCGCATTCGACCAGGAGAAGTGTTGGCAGAGTTCATCTACACCATGTACAAGGCCCGCAAGGCCGTCGGCGATAAGGTCATCCTCGATGACGTCACCATGAGCTTCTATCCGGGCGCCAAGATCGGCATGGTCGGCCCCAACGGCGCCGGCAAGTCCACGATCCTCAAGATCATGGCCGGCCTCGACCAGCCCTCCAACGGCGAGGCCCGCCTCTCGCCCGGCTACAGCGTGGGCATCCTGCTCCAGGAGCCGCCGCTCGACGAGTCCAAGACGGTCCTCGAGAACGTCCAGGAGGGCATGGGCGACCTGTACCGCAAGGTCCAGCGCTTCAACGCGATCGGCGAGGAGATGGCCGAACCCGACGCCGACTTCGACGCGCTCATGGCCGAGATGGGCACCCTGCAGACCGCGATCGACAACGCCAACGGCTGGGACCTCGACTCCCAGCTCGAGCAGGCGATGGACGCCCTGCGCTGCCCGCCCGGGGACGAGCCCGTCACCCATCTGTCCGGTGGCGAGCGGCGCCGCGTCGCCCTGTGCAAGCTGCTGCTCGAGAAGCCGGACCTGCTCCTGCTCGACGAGCCCACCAACCACCTCGACGCCGAGAGCGTGCTGTGGCTCGAGCAGCACCTCCAGCAGTACGAGGGCGCCGTCATCGCCGTCACCCACGACCGGTACTTCCTGGACCACGTGGCCCAGTGGATCGCCGAGGTCGATCGCGGCCACCTCTACCCCTACGAGGGCAACTACTCCACCTATCTGGAGAAGAAGGAGGAGCGTCTGCAGGTCCAGGGCAAGAAGGACGCCAAGCTCGCCAAGCGCCTCAAGGAGGAGCTCGAGTGGGTGCGGTCGAACTCCAAGGGGCGCCAGGCCAAGTCGAAGGCCCGTCTGGCCCGCTACGAGGAGATGGCCGCCGAGGCCGAGCGCACCCGCAAGCTCGACTTCGAGGAGATCACGATCCCGCCGGGCCCGCGCCTGGGCACCGTCGTGATCGACGCCAAGAACATCCGCAAGGGCTTCGGGGACCGCGTGCTCATCGAGGACCTGTCGTTCTCGCTCCCGCCCAACGGCATCGTCGGCGTCATCGGCCCCAACGGCGTCGGCAAGACCACGCTGTTCAAGACGATCGTGGGTCTCGAGCCGCTCGACGCGGGCGACCTCAAGATCGGCGAGACCGTGAAGCTGAGCTACGTCGACCAGAACCGCGAGAACATCGACCCCGAGAAGAACCTGTGGGAGGTCGTCTCCGACGGTCTCGACTTCATCCAGGTCGGCAAGGTCGAGATCCCCTCGCGCGCCTATGTCTCGCAGTTCGGCTTCAAGGGCCCCGACCAGCAGAAGAAGGCCGGCGTGCTCTCGGGCGGCGAGCGCAACCGCCTCAACCTCGCGCTCACCCTCAAGCAGGGCGGCAACGTGCTCCTGCTCGACGAGCCCACCAACGACCTCGACGTGCAGACCCTCGGCTCGCTCGAGAACGCGCTGCTCGAGTTCCCCGGCTGCGCCGTCGTGGTCTCCCACGACCGCTGGTTCCTCGACCGCGTGGCCACGCACATCCTGGCCTACGAGGGCACCGAGGAGGACCCCTCGGCGTGGTACTGGTTCGAGGGCAACTTCGAGGCCTACGAGAAGAACAAGGTCGACCGCCTGGGCGAGGACGTGGCGCGCCCGCATCGCGTCACCCACCGTCGCCTGACCCGCGACTGAGTCTCTCCGACCCGCCCGCAGGGCCCCGCACCCGACGGTGCGGGGCCCTGCGCCGTCCCGGCCTCGACCCCTCCTCGTGCAAGAACTTGCGAACGTCCTCCCGGAGACCCCTCCGTCCCTGCCCGCCCTCGGACGAATCCGTGCTGGCCACCCGCATGGCACGTGGCGGACCGCACAGCGGACGGGATATGGGAGTGTCTGCAAGACGCCGAGACCGTCCGGTACCCTCGGGCGCATGAAGCCGATCAGCACGATCACCGTCGCCTCCGACCTGCCCGCCTCGCTCGCGCCGCTCCGCGATCTGGCGATGAACCTGCGCTGGGCCTGGCGCCGCCAGACGCTCGACCTGTTCCGGTCGATCGACGAGGAGGCCTTCGAGCGCAGCGGCGAGAACCCGATCGCGATGCTCCCGCTCGTGCCCGCGAGCCGCCTCGCGCAGCTCGCCCGCGACGAGCGCTTCGGACAGCGCATGCGCGCCGAGCTCGGTGATCTGCACACCTACATGACCTCGGACCGCTGGTTCCAGCGTGCGACCTCCGCCGACAACGGCCCGGTCCCCGCCGTCGCGTACTTCTCGATGGAGTTCGGCATCACCGAGACCCTCCCGATCTACTCGGGCGGCCTCGGCATCCTCGCGGGCGACCACCTCAAGTCCGCCTCGGACCTCGGCGTCCCGCTCGTCGCGATCGGCCTGCTCTACCAGTGGGGCTACTTCTCCCAGAGCCTGGACCGCAACGGCTGGCAGCAGGAGAACTACAAGCTCAACGACCCCTCGAAGCTCGCGATCGAGCCCGTGGCCGGCGCCGACGGCGAGCAGCTGACCGTGTCGGTGCAGCTCCCCGGCGACCGCGACGTCGCGATCGCCGTGTGGAAGGCCCAGGTCGGCCGCGTCCCGCTGCTGCTGCTCGACACGAACGTCGAGGGCAACGACGAGGCGGCCCGCGCCATCACCGACCGCCTCTACGGCGGCGACCACGAGCACCGCATCGTCCAGGAGATCGTGCTCGGCATCGGCGGCGTGCGCGCCGTGCACGCGTACGCCCAGGCCACGGGCCACCCGGAGCCGCAGGTGTTCCACCTCAACGAGGGCCACGCGGGCTTCTCGGGCCTCGAGCGCATCGGCGAGCTGATGCAGCAGGGGGCAGGGTTCGACGAGGCGCTCTCCGAGGTCCGCACGGGCACCGTCTTCACCACGCACACGCCGGTCCCGGCGGGCATCGACCGCTTCGACGTGGGCGAGCTGCGCCGCTACCTCGACGCCGACGACGCGGGCATCTCGCGGCTCGTCCCGACCCTCCCGGTCGAGGCCGCGCTCGCGCTCGGTCAGGAGGACGGCGGCACCGTCTTCAACATGGCGCACATGGGCTTCCGGCTCGCCCAGCGCTCCAACGGCGTGTCCCGCCTGCACGGCGCCGTCTCGCGCGCGATGTTCCAGGACCTGTACCCCGGCTTCGACGTCGCCGAGGTGCCGATCGGCTCGGTCACCAACGGCGTGCACCGTCGCACCTGGGTCAGCGCCCCCATGGACGACCTCTACAAGAAGGCCATGGGCGACATCGACATCTCGGGCACGGGGGACTGGAGCCAGCTCGGCCAGCTCACCGACCACGACCTCGTCGACACCCGCAACCGCCTGCGCGCCGACCTGGTCACGATGGCGCGCGAGCACATGCGCACCGCGTGGCTGCGTCGCGGCGCCGACGAGGCCGAGCTGTCCTGGGCCCAGGACATCCTCGACCCCGACGTGCTCACGATCGGCTTCGCCCGGCGCGTCTCGACGTACAAGCGCCTGACCCTCATGCTGAACGACCCGGAGCGGCTGCGTCGCATCCTCACCGACGACGAGCGCCCCGTGCAGTTCGTCATCGCCGGCAAGGCCCACCCGGCCGACATCCCCGGCAAGGAGTTCATGCAGAAGCTCGTGCGCTTCGCCGACGAGGCGGGCGTGCGCCACCGCATCGCGTTCCTGCCCGACTACGACATCAAGATGGCCTCGGTGCTCGTGGCCGGGTCGGACGTGTGGCTCAACAACCCGATCCGCCCCGAGGAGGCCTCGGGCACCTCGGGCATGAAGGCCGCCATGAACGGCGGGCTCACGTTCTCGATCTCCGACGGCTGGTGGGACGAGATGGCCACCGACGACACCGGCTGGACCATCCCGACCGTCGAGTCCGGGGACCGCGAGCACCGCGACCGTCTCGAGGCCGACGCGCTGTACGACATCCTCGAGCACCGCATCGCGCCCCTGTTCTACGACCGCGACCAGCAGGGCGTCCCGAGGGGCTGGCTCGAGAAGGTGCGCAGCTCCCTCGTGCAGATCGCGCCCCAGGTCACGGCCGCCCGCATGGTCCGCGACTACGTGACCGACCTGTACCTGCCGGCCGCTGCCGCCTACCGCGCGTTCGCCGACGACCCCTCGCTCAAGGAGACGTTCACGGCGTGGAAGGCCCAGGTCTCCGACGCGTGGCCCCAGGTCTCCGTGACCGACGTGCGCCTCGAGGGCACGCGCGGCGAGGTCGCCCCGACCGGCGCCGAGCTGTCGCTGTCGGCTGCCGTGGAGCTCGCAGGCCTCACGGACGCGGACGTGACGGTCGAGGCCGTCGTCGGGCAGGTCGACGCCGCCGGCGAGCTGGCCGACGTCACCCTGATCCCGCTGCAGCGCGCCGAGGGCGGCCGCTACGGCGCCCGCTTCACCCTCGCCGCGCCCGGCGAGCTCGGCTACACCGTGCGCGTGACGCCGCAGCATCCGGTGCTCGCCTCGCGGGCCGAGCTGGGGCTGGTCGCCACCGCGTGATGCGCGTCAAGCCGCTGATGGCATGGATGCTGGTGGCGCCGAGCCTGCTCGGCGTCACCGCCTTCCTGCTGCTGCCGGTCGTGCTGGCGTTCGTCGTCTCCTTCGCCCGCTGGGACCTCATCGGCACCCCCGAGTTCGCCGGGCTGCAGAACTACACCGAGCTGCTGGGCAGCGGGGCGCTGGCCAACTCCCTGCTGGTCACGATCGTCTTCACGCTCATCTCGGTGCCCGTGTCGCTCGCGCTCGGGCTCGTGCTCGCGACCCAGCTCGCGCGCGCCCTCCCGGGCTCGGCGCTCGTGCGGGTGCTCGTCGTCGTCCCGTGGGTGTGCGCGCCGCTCGCGCTCGGCGTGGTCTGGAAGTGGATCTTCCAGCCGTCCACGGGCGCGCTCAACGCGATCATCGGCCACCGCGTCGAGTGGCTCACCTCCCCGACGCTCGCCCTGCCGGCGGTCGCGTTCGTCGCGATCTGGCAGAACGTCGGCTACGTGTCCCTGTTCTTCCAGGCCGGGCTCACGCGCATCCCCGACTCGATCTACGAGGCCGCCGAGCTCGACGGGGCGGGTCCGGCCCGCCGCCTGTGGTCGATCACGGTGCCGCTGCTGCGACCCACCACGTTCTTCCTCGCCGTCACCCAGGTGGTCGCGAGCTTCCAGGTGTTCGACACCGTGTACGCGCTCACCGGGGGAGGGCCCGAGCACCGCACCGAGGTGATCGCCTCGCTCATCTACAACGAGGCGTTCACGTCGTTCCGGGTGGGCCGGGCGAGCGCGGCCGCCGTGATCCTGTTCGTCCTGCTCGTCGTGATCACCGTCGTCCAGCAGCGGTACTTCTCCCGCCGCATCACCTACGACCTGAGCTGAGACCCATGGCCTCGAGACGCTCCTCCCTGCACGCCCGCTCGACGGCGGGCATGATCGCGACGTACGCGGTGCTCGTCGTGTCGGCGGTGCTGACGCTCGCGCCGTTCGTGCTGTCGGTCGTCACGGGCCTGACGAGCGCGCGCCAGTTCGCCCAGCAGGGCCCCCTGCACCTGCCGTCCCCGCCGACCTTCGAGAACGTCGCCCGCCTCTTCACGGGCGAGAACAGCTTCGTCACGCCCCTCGTGGTCACGGTGCAGATGGTCGTCGTGATCCTGGTGGGGCAGATGGTGTTCTCCATCCTCGCCGCCTACGCCTTCGCGCTCCTGCGCTTCCCCGGGCGCGACCTGCTGTTCTGGGTCTACGTCGCGACCCTCATGGTCCCGCAGGTCGTGGTGGTCGTGCCGCTGTACCTGATGATGGCCCAGGCCGACATGCGCAACACGTTCTGGGCGCTCGTGCTGCCGTTCGTGTTCGGCTCGCCGTACGCGATCTTCCTGCTGCGCGAGAACTTCCGCGGCATGCCCACCGAGCTCATCGACGCGATGCGCGTGGACGGGGCCGGCACCCTGCGCCTGCTGTGGAACCTCGTGATCCCGCTCAACCGCCCGATCATCGTCACGCTCGTCCTGATCACGGCGGTGACGCACTGGAACTCGTTCATGTGGCCGCTCATCATCACGTCCGGTCCGCAGTGGCGCACCGTCACGGTCGCGACCGCGAGCCTGCAGAGCCAGTACAACAACAACTGGACCCTCGTGATGGCGGCCACGACCCTCGCGATGATCCCGCTCGTGGTGCTGTTCGTCGTCTTCCAGCGCCAGATCACGCGGTCGATCGGCGCCTCCCAGCTGCGCTGAGCGCGAGCCCTGCGGCCGGGGGAGCAGCGGTGGGCGCCGCGCGGGCGTGAGCGGGAGCGCGGCGGGCCGCGTCGGCCAGGCACAATGGGTGGCATCGCCCGGCGGCGAACCGCCAGGCCTCCTGTACGGAAGGACTCCCCATGCTCACCCGTCGCCATCTCCTGACCGCCCTCGGTGTCACCGGCATCGCCACCGCCGCGGCCGCCTGCTCGCCCTCGGGCTCCTCCGGCGGCTCCGACGGCGACCAGAAGACCCTCACCTTCCGCCTCTGGGACGACACGGCCAAGGCCGCCTACCAGGAGTCCTTCGAGAAGTTCAGCAAGGACTCCGGCTGGAAGGTCACGATCGACGTCGTCCCGTGGGACGAGTACTGGAAGCAGCTCTCGCTCGACGTGGGCAGCTCCGAGGCCGCCGACGTGTACTGGATGAACTCGGCCAACTACGTCCAGTTCCAGCAGTCCGGCAACCTCATGAACATCTCCGACGTCGTCAAGGACGACACCGACAAGTGGGTGAAGTCCGTCGTGGACCTCTACACGCGCGACGGCGCGCTGTGGGGCGTGCCGCAGCTGTGGGACTCGATCGCGCTGTTCTACAACAAGAAGCTCACCGACGCCGCGGGCGTCGATCCCACCCAGCTGCGCTTCGACCCCGCCGCCGACACCGACCCGCTGCGCGACGCCGGCCGCGCCCTCACCGTCGACGGCGCCGGCAAGCATCCCGGCGAGGACGGCTTCGACGCCAACAGCCGCAGCCAGTACGGCTTCAACTCCCAGGCCGACCGCCAGGCGATCATCGGCCCCTTCCTCGCCTCCAACGGCGCCCAGTGGGAGGACAGCGACGACAAGTACGCGTTCGCGACCGACCAGGGCATCGCGGCCTTCCAGTACATGGCCGACCTCGTCAACGTCGACCAGATCGCGCCGAGCGCCGCGGACACCAACGAGAACGGCGACTTCACGCGCGACCTGTTCACCCAGGGCAAGCTCGGGCTGTTCCAGTCCGGCCCCTACAACCTCAAGAACGTGGCCGACGGCGTCGCCGGCTCCTTCGACTGGGCCATCGCCCCCATGGTGGCCGGCCCGGCGGGCGCCAAGTCGCTCGTGCACGGCGTCACCGCGGTCGGCAACGCCCGCGCGCAGGACGACAAGATCGAGGGCATCAAGAAGCTGCTGATGTGGCTCGGCTCGGCCGACGGCCAGCGCCCGCTCGGCGAGCAGGGCGTCGCGTTCCCCGCGCACTCGGATGCGCAGGGCGCATTCGTCGACTACTGGCGCGGCCAGGGCGTCGACGTCCAGCAGTTCATCACGGCGACGCAGGATCCCGCGCCCGCGGACACCGGCGCCAAGGCCAACGCGGGTCTGACCGCCGCGATGCCGATCTTCCAGGAGATCTTCATCGGCCGGAAGACCGCGAAGGACGGCGTGCCCGAGGCGCAGGACGCCGGCAACGACGCCATGAAGTGAGCTGATCGAGGCGCGCACGGGCGCGGGGCGTGGGGCGTGGGCCGGATGGTGTGCCCGTGCCCGTGCCTCTCGCCGGGCTCGGCTCCGGCGCGCGCAGGTCCCGCTCCGTCACCGAGATCGCCGTTTCGGGTGGAATTCTCTGCGGATTCCGCCCGAAACGGCGACCTCGATCCTCCGCGTCCTCGAGACGCTCCGTTCCTCCACGACCTCCTCACACGAGGGCGGTCCCGGCGTGCTCCGTGCCGGGCGAGGCCTGGATACGCTCTCCGCATCGGGCCGGCTCGGGCCCCCGAGGAGGCGGTCATGGCGCAGTTCCCGGTGTGGACCATCGCCGCCGACGTGCTCGCTCCCGGGGTTGCCGCGCTCGTCGGCCGATGACGCCGACGGGAGCCTCGCCGACGAGGAGGAGGGGCCCGTCCGGTGAGGCGCGGATGACCGCACGAACGTCTCGGCGCCCTCGCGGCGTCGGCGTGCTGCTCGTGTCCGCCCTGGCCAGCCTCGCCCTGGCGGGATGTTCGATGTCGGCCGTCGAGGCGGACGACGTGGTCCAGCTCGTCGACCTCGGCGACTCCTGGGGGCGGCCGCTCCCGCGCACGTCGACGCTCGAGAGCGTCGCGACCTCCGAGATCGGGCCGCACGGCGAGCACGACGCCGTCTACGTCTTCACCATCCCGGCCTCCGACGTCGAGGGCGCGTGGGAGCGCGACCGCTTCACGGCGCCGCCGACGCGGACCGAGCGGGATCTCATGGACTCGATCATGGACACGTCCGGGGCCGAGCTGGATCCCGAGCAGCTTCAGGCGCTGCTCTGCCAGGACGAGGTGACCTCCGAGGGCGATCCCGAGGACCACCTGGTCGTGTGCCTGCAGCCGGAGACCAGACGCTACGTCGCCTTCGAGCGCCGCGTCTGACGGGCCCCGCCCGCGCTGCGGGACGGTGAGCGGCGCGCGGGCTTCCGGGCGTCCGTGCTCGCTCCCTCGTGCATCGAGATCGCCTTTTCGGGCGGAATTCCTCTCGAATTCCGCCCGAAAAGGCGACCCCGATGTGCCGACCCCGATGTGCCGACCCCGATGTGCCGACCCCGATGTGCCGACTGCCGGTGCGCCGCGATGCGCCGCGCGGACGCCCGACCGCCTACTGCTTGACGCGGATCATGCCCTCCTGGGTCACGGTCGCCACGAGGCCGCCGCCGCGGTCGAAGAGGCGGCCCTCGGTGAGGCCGCGGCCGCCCGACGCCGACGGCGAGTGCTGGACGTACAGGAGCCATTCGTTGGCGTCGACGTGGCGATGCCACCAGATGCCGTGGTTGATCGTCGCGGCCCGCAGCCCCGGCGTGACCCACGACAGGCCCTGGCGCCGCATGATCGCCTCGAACGGCGTGTAGTCGCTCGCGAAGGCCAGGATCGCGTCGTGCACGAGGGGAGGGGCGTCGATGGGGGCGATCGTGCGCATCCACACCATCTGGGTCGCGCTCGCGCTGCCGTCCGGGCGGATGTAGATGGGGTCGGTGACGTGGCGGATGTCGATGGGACGCTGGGTGGCCCAGTAGCGCGCGACGGGGTGCTCGATCCCGGCGAGCACCTGAGCGGTCGTCGGCAGCCCCTCCGGGTCCGGCGCCTCGGGCGCGCTCTCGCCGTGCTCGAGGCCCTCCTGCTCCTCCTGGAACGAGCCGGTCATCGCGAAGATCATGCGCTCGCCGCCCGTCGGCCGCTCCTGGGAGGCGAGCACGCGGCGCACGGAGAACGAGCCGCCGTCGCGCAGGTCGTCGACCGTGAAGCGGATGGGCACGTCGGGCGCCCCCGCCTCGAGGAAGTACGAGAACGAGGAGTGGATGCGGCGTCCCTCGGGGACCGTGCGGCCCATCGCGACGGTCGCCTGGCCCATCACCTGGCCGCCGAAGACGTGCCCGCCCGGCTGCGGGTTCGAGTAGCCCTGATAGACGTGGTCGTCGATCTCCGCGAGGTCGAGCAGGGCCACCAGGCCCGCGGCGACCTCGCGGGCGTCCGGGGAGGTCAGGTCGGGATCGGGCGCGTCGGGCGTGGTCATGGCCGCCATGCTATGACGCGGCGGGTGAGACCATGACGCCATGGCTCATCTCGACATCACGGTCCCCATGCGCTGGAGCGACATCGACGGCTACGGGCACGTCAACAACTCCGCGATGCTCACGCTCCTCGAGGAGGCCCGCATCCGGGCCTTCTGGGGCGCGCCCGACGAGCAGATCGCGCTCGGCGCCGAGGTCCTGCCGAGCGCGCTGCCCACGTACGACTCGGGCTCGACCGTGCACACCGTGGTCGCGAGCAACCGCATCGAGTACGCGCGCGAGCTCGGCTTCCGCCGCGACGCCGTGATCGTGCGGCTGTGGCTGTCCCGGATCGGGGGTGCGAGCCTGACGATCGACTACCAGGTGCTCACACGCGACGATCCGGAGGGCACGTCGCCCTACGCGACCGCACGCACCGTGATCGTGCTGGTCGACGCCGCGACCGGCCGCCCCACCCGGATCGACGCGGACCTGCGGGCCTCGCTGCGCGACTACGAGGGGGAGCCCCTCCGCTTCCGGGAGGACTGAGCGTCCGCCCCGGGGGACGGACCGGGCACGGGCCCCGGGCGTCCTGCCGATCGCGGCGCGCCGCCCCGGCGGACGGACCCGGCGGGGCGGCGCGCCGCGAGCGGCTCAGTCCAGCGTGCCCGGGATCTGCTGCCCGGCCAGCGGCGCCTGGCCGCCGTCGACGGTGTTGACGAGCGAGTGCGCGGCCCGCTCGAGGTAGTCCCGGAGGGTCTCGGCGTGCAGGGGCGGCAGCTCGAGCGCGTCGACCGCCGCGTTCATGTGGCCCAGCCACGCGTCGCGCGCGGCGGGCGAGACCGGGAACACGGCGTGACGGATCCGCAGGCGCGGGTGGCCGCGTCGCTCCCCGTAGGTCTTGGGGCCGCCCCAGTACTGCTCGAGGAACAGGGTGAGGCGCTCGCGTGCGCCGGCGAGATCGGCCTCGGGGTACATCGGCCGCAGCAGCGGGTCGGTCGCGACGCCCTCGTAGAAGCGGTCGACGAGGGCGACGAAGGTGTCGTGCCCGCCGACGGCCTCGTAGAAGGTCTGCTGGGGATCGCCCTCGGGCCCGGTCGGGCCGGAGGGGCGCAGGGGGATGGTCATCGCGTCCTCCGGTCGTCCGAGCGCCCGTGCGGGCCGGGGCGCCTCACGCGGCGGGCTCCGCCACGCGGGGCATCGCGAACTCGATGCCGGCGTCGGAGAAGGCCACCCGCACCCGCTGGCGCAGGTCCTGCTCGACCGCCCACTGCTGGCCGGGCTGGACCTTGGCGACGATGCGGCGCTGGAACCTCGCCCCGTCGACCGAGAGGATGCCCGAGACGGTCGGCTTCTCGATCAGCAGCTCGTGCCAGCTCTCGTCGTCCCAGATCGCGTCGACGACGGAGCCGAGCACCTCGCTCACCTGGGCGTTGCGCGCCTGGTTGGAGATGTCGAGCTGGACCACGGCGTTGGAGTAGCCGCGGGACATGTTGGCGATCCGCACGATCTCGCCGTTGCGAACGGTCCACAGGGCCCCGTCGAGGCTGCGCACCTGGGTGACGCGGAGGTTGATGTTCACGACGGTGCCGGTCGCGTACTCGAGGTCCACGACGTCGCCGACGGCGATGATGTCCTCGAACAGCATCACGACGCCCGCGATCAGGTCCTTGATGATGGTCTGCGCGCCGATGCCGGCGGCCAGGCCGGCGACGCCGAGGCTCGCGATGATGGGGGCGACGTTGACGCCGACCTCGGACAGGATCATGACGACCGCGACGAGGCCGATGACGGCCGAGGCGACGTTCACGGCGACGTTGGAGAGGGTCTCGGCCCGCTGCTCGCGGCGGGCCTGGGCCTGCTTGAGCTCGCGCTTGTCACGACGGACCACGGCGTTGGTGACCGAGGACAGCGCGGTCCCGGAGTCCATCATGGTGCGGAAGAAGCGGCCGATCAGCCAGCGCAGGACGACGCGCAGCACGACCGCGACGACGATGATCAGCAGGATCCGCACGCCGCTCGTGGCGAGCCAGGTGAGGAACGAGTCCAGCAGCGAGACGGCCTGGTCGGCCTCGCCGTCGGAGAGGAGCCAGTCGAAATCCATGGAGCCGACCCTAACGAGGACGACTGACCGGTGTCCGGGAGCTGTGACCCATGTATCCGTGGCCGCGCCCGGCCGTCGCCGGGCCGGCCCGTCCGGGCAGGGCCGCGGGCCGGGCACGGCCGTGCCGCCGCCCCCGCATCGAGGACGGCGGCACCGTCGCGGCCGCGGTCAGGAGGCCGTGTCGGCCTGCTGCACGCGCAGGGCGCGGGCCACGCCGTCGCGGCCCTCGACGATGGGTCGGCGCAGGCCCAGCGGCGCGTCCTCGTGCTCGGCGAGCCACGCGTCGGCGTGCGCCACCACGTCCTGGCTCGGGAAGGACGACGGGAAGTAGCCCTGGATCAGGCGGTTGGCGATCTCGTTGGAGCGCGCCTCCCACACGTCGTCGAGCATCGTGAAGTACGGGCCCGTGTAGACCTGCACGAGGGCGTCGTCGTGCACGCGCCAGAAGCCCTGCACGACCGCGGTCACCGACTCGTTCGGCAGCACGTCCTCCTCGACGGTCCGGCGCCAGGCCTCGGCCTTGGCGTCCGGCGTGGGGAGGGCGGCGCGCGCCGTGAGGGCGCTCTTGCGGCCGGACTGGGTGTCGTCGTCGGCGAGCACCGCGTCGACGGCCGCCTCGTCGACGGCGCCGAGGGAGGCCAGGGCGATCACGAGCTTCCAGCGCAGGTCCGTGTCGATTCGACGCGCCTCGAGGGCGACGGAGCCGTCGAGCAGCCCCGCGAGCACGCGCTCGTGCGCGGCGCTCACCGCGTGGCGGGCGAAGGCCTCGACGAACTGGAGCTGCGCGTCCGAGCCGCCGCGCGCCTCCTGGGCGAGGGACCACAGGGCGTCCGCGGTGGCCTCGCCGCGGCGCGCCCGATCCGCGGGTGCCGCGTAGCGGCCGGTCACGGCGTCGAGCTGGCCCAGCAGGGTGCGGATCACCGAGGACTGGTCCTCGCCCGTGAGGTTCGCGAGCACGAGCTCGTGGAAGCGCCGCGAGGGCAGCTCGGCATCGCGCACCATGTCCCACGCGGCGCCCCAGATCAGGGTCCGGGCCAGCGGGTCGTCGATGTCGCGCAGATGCTCCATGGCGACCTGCAGCGAGGCCTCGTCCAGGCGCACCTTGGCGTAGGCGAGATCGCCGTCGTTGACGAGCCAGAGATCCGCCGCCTTTCCCTCGAGGGCGGGCACGGGGGTCGAGGCGCCGTCGACGTCGATCTCGACCTCGGAGGTGCGGCGCAGGCGCCCGTCGGCGAGCGTGAAACCGGCGATCCGCAGCCGGTGCGGTCGCAGCGTCGGATGGTCGGCCGGCGCGGTCTGCTCGACCGCGAAGCGGCGCACGACGCCGTCGGCGTCGCGCTCGATGACGGGGCGCAGGGTGGTCACGCCCGCCGTCTCGAGCCACAGCGCCGACCACTCGCGCAGATCGCGGCCGCTCGTGGCCTCGAGCTCGACGAGCAGGTCGTCCAGCTCGGTGTTGGACCACGCGTGCTTGCGGAAGTAGGCGCGCAGGCCCTCGAAGAACGCGTCCTGGCCCACGTAGGCCACGAGCTGGCGCAGCACGGAGGCGCCCTTGGCGTACGTGATGCCGTCGAAGTTGGTCTCGACCGCGTCGAAGTCGACCATGTCGGCGACGATCGGGTGGGTCGAGGGCAGCTGGTCCTGGTTGTAGGCCCACGACTTCTCGCTGCCCGCGAAGGTCGTCCACGCGTCGCGCCAACGCGTCGCCTCGGCCGAGGCGAGCGTCGAGGCGTACTCGGCGAAGGACTCGTTGAGCCACAGGTCGTCCCACCAGCGCATCGTCACGAGGTCGCCGAACCACATGTGGGCGAGCTCGTGGAGGACCGTCAGGTCGCGGCGCTCGCGGATCGCGTCCGAGACGTCGGAGCGGAACACGTAGGACTCGACGTAGGTGATCGCGCCGGGGTTCTCCATCGCGCCCATGTTGTACTCGGGCACGAAGACCTGGTCGTACTTGCGGAACGGGAAGTCGCAGTCGAAGGCCCGCTCGTAGAAGGTGATGCCGGCGGCGGTCACGTCGATGATGTTCTGCGGGTCCAGGTGCTCGGCGAGCGAGGCCCGCGCGTACACGCCCATCGGGATGGTGCGGCCGTCGCGCGTGGTCACGGAGCCCTCGCCGCCCTCGTAGCGTCCCGCGATGAGCGCCGTCAGGTAGGTCGAGATGGGCTCGGTGGGATCGAACGACCAGGTCGCGGTGCCCGTGTCCGCGGGCGTCGGCTCGGGGGTCGGGGCGTTGGAGATGACCCGCCAGTGCTCCGGCGCGGTCACCGTGAAGGTGAAGACGGCCTTGAGGTCGGGCTGCTCGAAGCACGCGAACATGCGCCGGGCGTCGGAGACCTCGAACTGGGTGTAGAGGTACACCTCGTCGTCGACGGGGTCCACGAAGCGGTGCAGGCCCTCGCCGGTGTTCATGTAGGCGCCGTCCGCGAGGACGCGCACGACGTTCTCGCCCTCGGCGAGCGCGGGCAGCTGCACGCGGGCGCCGTCGAAGCGGGAGGCGGGGTCCGCGAGCAGCTCGCCGTTGAGCTCGATCTCGTGCACGGCCGGGGCGATCAGGTCGACGAAGGTCTCGCGCGCCACGCTCGAGCGGAACCGGATGGTGGTCTCGGTGCGGAACGTCGTGGGGCCGCCGGTCAGGTCGAGACGGACGTCGTAGGAGTCCGTGGAGAGGAAGGAGGCGCGTTCGCGCGCCTCCTCACGGGTGAGGTTCTCGGTTGCAGGCATGCCGTCCATCTTGCCACCGGTGCGGGGACGGTCCGTCCGGCGGGGGAGGGCCCTCTCAGCGGGAGGTGAGGTCGAGGTCCCACGTGTAGTGGGAGGGCAGCTCCGGGATCTTCCACGAGGGGTCGGGGAAGAAGTGCTCGAAGCCGGCCTCGAAGGGATAGGCCCAGCTCTCGATGTCCCGCACCGCGCAGCGCCCGGCCCGTCGGATGTCCTCGGCCTCCTCGGCGGAGAAGTAGCCGACGCGCTCGGCGCCCTCGAGCTCGTCCTCGTCCTTGTAGTGCCAGTCGCGACGCGGCAGCACCACGAGGTCCAGCACGAGGTCGCGCGTGCGCACCCCTTCGTCGGTGCGCTCGAAGGGGGTCTCGAGGTTGACGTAGTAGCAGCCCAGGGAGCCGTCGTCCTTGTAGAACAGCCACACCGAGTACGGCTTGTCGGGCAGCCCGATCATGAGGATCCCGTTGCCCGTCCACAGCTGCTTGGACTGCACCCGCGGGGCGGTGAACATGCCCTCGTCACCGGCACGGCGCAGGGCGGCCCCGCTCTCGAGCACGGGCAGCAGCACCTCGGTGCCCGGGGCGATCCACACGACGATCCCGCGGTCGTCGTCGAGCACGACGGTCCCGGGGCGCACGGTGCGGGTGGGGTGTTGAAGGGTGTAGTAGGTCCAGGTCACGTGGTCGCCGGGCGACCAGCGTCGCGTCGAAGGCATCTGAGTTCGTCCAGGCCGGGTCGGCCCCCACGGACCGCACCGAGTCGTCCGGCCGAAGGCCCCGGTGCTCACCTGCCCGCCCGCGAGGGGGAACGTGTATGGGATCGACCATACCCCTTCGCCCCTGGTCCGCCGTGTCCAGCCGCGTCAGCCCTCGCCGGACCACGCGCCCCACAGCCGGGCGTACACGCCGCCGCGCCCGAGCAGCTGCTCGTGGGGCCCTTCCTCGACCACGCGGCCGTCGGCCATGACGAGGATGCGGTCGGCCAGCGCCGCCTGGGACAGGCGGTGGGCGACGATCACGGTCGTGCGTCCCCGCGCGGTCTCGAGGGCCGCCTGCTCGAGGACGCGCGCCCCGGTCGAGCCCTCGTCCGCGGTCGCCTCGTCCATGACGAGGACCTCGGGGTCCTGGAGCACGACGCGGGCGAGCGCGAGCTGCTGGGCCTGCTCGGCCGTGAGCTGCTCGCCCTTCTCGCCCACCTCGGTCTCGATCCCGCGGGGCAGCCGTCGCGCCCAGGTCAGCGCGCCGACCCGGGCGAGGGCCTGCTCGAGCTCGGCGTCGGTCGCCTCCGGCCGGGCCAGACGCAGGTCGGTGGACAGCGGCCCGCGGAAGACGTGCACGTCCTGGCTGACGATCGAGGCGTGCGCGCGGATCGCCTCGAGGTCGGCGCGCGCGAGATCGGCCCCGCCGTGCAGGACCCTGCCGTGGCGCGGCGCGAGGGTGCCCGCGATGATCGAGGCGAGCGTCGACTTGCCGGCGCCCGACGCCCCCACCAGGGCGATCGTCTCGCCCGGCGCGATGTGCAGGTCCAGCGGCTCGAGCACGACCCGCTCGGCGCCCTCGGCGTCGAGGCCGTAGGCGTGGGAGACCCCCGTCAGGTCGATCGAGGCGTCCCGCGGACGCTCGTCGCCGGGGGACGTGGCGGGGTCGATCGTGTCGATCACGCCCACCATGCGGGTGAGGCTCGCGCCCGCGGACTGCACGTCGTCGAGGGTGAAGATCACCATCATCATCGGCCAGATGAGCGAGGTCATGTAGATCCCGGCCGCCGTCACCATGCCGAGCGGGGCGCCGAAGCCGTGGACCATCAGGTAGCCGATGAGCAGCACGCCCGCGATCGCGATGTTCTCGGGCACGTTGATGCCCTTGACCACGCGCGACACGAGCACCACGACCCGCATGCCGAGCACCGCCGCGGCTTTGGACAGCACGGCCACGTGCTGGGTCTCGCGCTGCTCGAGACCGTAGGCGTGCACGGTGCGCGAGCCGTGGATGGCCGAGAGCAGCCCCTGGGCGCGGGCGCCCATCGCGATCCGCTCGCGGCGGTAGATGCGGGCCGAGCGCGGCAGGTACCAGCGCCCCGCGACGATGTACATCGGCACGATGAGGGCCACCAGGAGCAGCAGCCAGGGCGACAGGGTCGCCATCCCGATCAGGGTGACCACCACGAAGAAGGCGGTCTGCACGAGCGTGGGCACGACGTTGTTGACGGCGCGCGCGGTCACGTCGACGTCGTCGGCGACCCGCGAGAGGGCGTCGCCGATGCCGGCCTGCTCCATGGTCTGGGCGGGCAGGTCGAGCGCCCGGTCGATCACGTCCTCGCGCATCCCGGCGAGGATGCGCTGACCCAGGGCGCTCACCTGCGCCCACGCGAGCGCGGAGAACACGGCCTGCAACGCGCCCGCGACCACGATGAGCGTGCCGAGGCGCCACAGGGCCCGGCCGTCGCCCGCGGTCACGACGTCGACGGCCTGCCCGATCAGGCGTGGCAGCCAGGCCGCGCACAGCGAGGCGATCGTGCTCGTGAGCACCATGAGCGCGGTCGCCACGGCGTGCTCGCGCAGCCGGGCGCCCATGAAGCGCGCGGCCGTGCGGCCGCTCGCGATCGGCAGCAGGGAGGCGTGCTCGGCGAGCTGCCGGCGCGCCGTCTCGTCGGAGTCGGCGGTCGAGGTCGAGGTGAGGTCGGCCGGCACGGCCTGCCAGTCCGCGCGCGTCAGCCCGAGCGCGCCGGAGGCGGAGGGGGTCGTGCTCATCGCTGCACCGCCTCTCGGTAGTGGTCGTCGTCCATCAGATCGGTGTGGGTGCCCTGGGCCGCGACGCGGCCGTCGCGCACGAAGACGACGCGGTCGGCCTCGCGCAGCAGGGCCGGCGCGCGCGTGAGCACGAGCGTGGCCCGATCGGGCAGGCGCCGGGCCGCCGTGAGGGCCTCGGCGATGTGCTGCTCGGTGACGGCGTCGACAGCGGTGGTCGGGTCCTGCAGGACGAGCACCGGGGCGTCGGCCGCGACCGCGCGCGCGAGCGCGATGCGCTGGCGCTGTCCGCCCGACAGGTTGGCGCCGCGGTCCAGGATCCGCGAGTCGAAGCCGTCGGGCAGGATGCGCAGCATGTCCTCGGCGCCCGCCGCGTGCAGCGCGGCGTCCGCCCAGGCGTCGTCGCTCCCGTCGGTCGCGGCGCCGCGCGGCACGCGCGTGGCGAGCTGGTCGCGCAGCGTGCCGTCGAACAGGTCCACGCGGTGCGGCTCGACCAGGAGGTCGGCGCGGGCCTCCTCGGGATCGAGGGAGGCCACGGCGCGCTCGCCGAGGCGGGCGCCGGGGGCGCCTCCCGTCACGACCTCGAGCAGGGCGTCGGCGTCGGCGAGGTCGCCGCACGCGACCGCGACCACGTGGCCGTCGGGGACCTCGAGGTCCACGCCCTCGAGGGTGCCGTGGTCGGCGTCGGCGATCCGCAGGCCGCCCGCGCCGGCGCGGCGCGGCGCCCGGCCCTCGGCGCCGCCCGAGGGGGTGAGCTCCTGCAGGCGCGGGTCGTCGACCGTCCAGCCGAGGTCGGCGAGCAGGTCGCGCACACGGCGGGCGGACGTCGAGATGCTCGCCCACCACACCGGCACACCGGACAGGCCCTGGAGCTGGCCCATGATCGAGCGGGTCACGCCGACCACGGCGATCAGGGTGCCGAGCGTCATCACCCCGCTCAGGGTGTGGCGGGCGGCGATCACGACGACGGCCGCGAGCATCACGGCGGTCACGAGCGTGGTGAGGCCGCTCGAGACCCCGGAGAAGCGGGCGTTGGTCAGGGCCGCCCGCAGGGCCGTGCGCGACTGCTCCCGATAGCGGGCCCGGGCGCGGGACTGCACGCCGAGGCCCTGCAGCACCCGCAGACCCTGCACGAGGTCGGTCGCGGTGGCCGCCGCCTCGGCCGCCTCGGACTGCTGGGCGTCGTAGCGGCGGGAGAGCACGGGGGAGACCACGCGGATCACGATGACCAGGGCGAGCAGGCCCAGGAAGAGGGTCAGGCCGAGCCACAGGTCCAGGATCGTGAACCAGACGGCGCAGCCGAGCACGACGGCGGAGGCGGGGAACGCCCACGGCAGCATGTCGAGGATGTCCGAGGCCTTGTCGGCGTCGGAGGTCGCGATCGAGAGCACCTCGCCCGCGGGGCGGTCCGCCGTGGACGACCGCGGGTCGAGCACCGCCGCGGTCGCGACCACGCGCAGGCGGTGGCGCTCGCGCATGCGCCCCTCCTGCGAGCGCAGGAACACGTCGACCCAGGTGAACATGCCCAGCACGCGCGCGGCGACGATCGCGAGGGCGCCGAGGACCGTGATCAGGAGGTCGCCCGCGATGATGCCGCGGTCGATGACGATGCCGAGGCCGATGGGCACGACGATCTCGATGCCCTCGGAGTAGATGGACAGGGGCAGCACGCGGATCAGCATCCGGCGGTTGGCGCGCACGATCGAGCGAAGGACCGAGCGGGAGGCGGCGTGCGCGGCGGCGGGATCAGGCGTCGCGGAGGAGGCGACGGGGAAGGGGGACGACACGCATCGATCCAATCGGTCCGATCGCCTCGGGCGCAACGCAATTGACGTGGTTCCGCTCACGCGCCCCGGGCGGCGGCCGTCCCGGTGACCGGTGACACAATGGACGACATCGACTGCACCCACCCTCCCGGCGCCCCGCGCCGGAGAACGGAGACGACGATGCCCGCTCAGGACGTCACGCTGTACTTCGACCCCATCTGCCCGTTCGCCTGGATGACGAGCCGCTGGTTGCTGCACGCCGCCGAGGTCCGCGACGTCAACCCCGTGTTCTCGGTCATGAGCCTCGCCGTGCTCAACGAGGGACGTGACCTCCCCGAGGACTACCGCCGCTCGATGGACGAGGCCTGGGGCCCCGCCCGCGTGGCCCTCAAGGTCGAGCAGTCGGCCTCCCAGGAGCAGCTCGCCGCGTTCTACACCGCCTTCGGCGAGGACTACCACGTGGGCGACTCGGGCGATCGTCGCGGGTCGACCGCGACCGCCCTGGCGACCGCCGGCCTGCCGGCCGAGTGGCTCGACGCGTACGACTCCGCGGACCTCGACGAGGACCTGCGCGCGGCCCAGCGCGCCGTGGTCGACATGGTGGGCGACGAGGTGGGCACGCCGGTCGTGTCCTTCGGCGAGGGCGTGGCCTACTTCGGTCCCGTCATCTCCCCGGCCCCCAAGGGCGAGCAGGCCGGGATCCTGTTCGACGCGCTCGCCGCGGCGACGACGGTCCCCGGCTTCTTCGAGCTCAAGCGCACGCGCGACCACGGCCCCGACTTCTCCTGATCACCTGGCCGCGGTCCGCCCCGGCGGGCCGCGGCCCGACCGCGAAAGGCATTTCGACATGCGTGTCCACATCGGCACCGACCACGCCGGCTTCGAGCTCAAGAACCGGCTCGTCGCCTCCCTCACCGCCAAGGGCCACGAGGTCACCGACCACGGCGCCCACGAGTACGACGCCGTCGACGACTACCCGCCGTTCTGCACGGCCGTCGGCGAGGGCGTCGTCGCCGACGCCGGCTCCCTCGGCATCGTGATCGGCGGCAGCGGCAACGGCGAGCAGATCGCGGCGAACAAGGTGAAGGGGGTGCGCGCCGCCCTCGTGTGGAACGAGGACACGGCGACCCTGGCCCGCCAGCACAACGACGCCAACGTCATCTCCGTGGGCGCCCGCCAGCACAGCGAGGACGAGCTCGAGCACCTGATCGACCTGTTCCTCGCGACGCCGTTCAGCGGCGACGAGCGCCACGTGCGGCGCATCGGCCTCATCGCCCGGTACGAGGAGACCGGCGGGTACGGGGCCCGTGCCTGAGGGGCACACCGTCCATCGCCTCGCCGACGCGTTCGAGCAGGGCTTCGGGGGTCGGCGGGTCCGGGTCTCGAGCCCGCAGGGCCGCTTCGCCGCCGAGGCCGAGCGCCTCGACGGGCAGGTGCTCGTGGAGGCCGAGGCGGTCGGCAAGCACCTGCTGCTCGGCTTCGCCCCCTCGGCGGACACGGCTCTGACCGATCCCGCCGTCTCGTTCGTGCACGTCCATCTGGGCCTGTACGGCTCGTGGACCTTCGCCGGCGACGCCGGCTTCGCGTCGGCCCCCGCGATCGGGGCGCCGCGACGCCGGGTCGGGGAGGTCGAGGGCGATCTCGACGTCGAGCAGGACTGGCGGCGTCTCGTGCCGCGCGCGACCGTGCGGGTGAGGATCGCCGGCCCCGACGGGCTCGCCGATCTGACGGGGCCCACCGCATGCGAGCTCTACGACGCCACGCAGCGCGAGGCGCTCCTCACGCGCCTGGGGCCCGACCCCCTGCGGCGCGACGCCGATCCGTCGCGCTTCGTGCAGAAGGTGCGACGCTCGCGCAGCGGCATCGGCGTGCTGCTCATGAACCAGGACGTGATCGCAGGGGCGGGCAACATCTACCGCGCCGAGGCCCTGTTCCGCGCCCGCCTCGACCCCTTCGTGCCGGGGGAGCACCTCACGGCCTCGCTCGTCGAGGGGATCTGGGAGGACCTGTCGGCGCTCATGGACTACGGCGCCCGCACCGGCCGGATCGTCACGACGGAGCCGGAGCACCGCGACATCGAGGCGCGCATCGTCGAACGCTCCCGCGGGACCCGGCAGAACGGCGACGACGATCCCGCGGTGGTGCCGCGCGAGAAGTCGTTCTACGTCTACCACCGTCAGACGCTGCCGTGCCGCCTGTGCGCGACGACCGTGCGCTCCGCCGAGCTCGCCGGGCGCACCGTGTTCTGGTGCCCCCGCTGCCAGAGCGTGCGCTCGCGCCGGGCCGTCTGGTCGCGCGAGCACCCCGCGGCCGCGTGGGCGCTCCCCGGCGAGGGCCTCGGGAGCGGGACGGCGGGGGACTGAGGCGACGGGGCGCCGATCGATATCGCCGGGCCCCCGGACGCTTCACCTGCGCGGACACATCGAGATCGCGTCTTCCGGCGGAATTCGACGACAATTCCGCCGGAAAGCGCGATCTCGATTCGCGTGGCCCTCGATCGGTGGAGGGCTCGGTCCGTGCGGCCCTCGATCCGTCGGGCCCGGTGAGGCGGGCTCGACGAGGCGCTGACCGGGCGGGACGGCCCGAGGGCCCCCGCGCCGTGTCGGGTCTCAGTCCTCGGGGTTGCGGGCCGAGATGGCCCCGCTCAGCGCGGTCGCGAACGCGCACCAGGCCGGGTAGGGCAGAAGGGCGAGGGCGTAGCGCCGCCGGGCCCGGCCGACGCGCCGCACCAGGCCGGCGCTCGAGAGGGTGAGCGCCGCGACGACGGGGACCGACAGCGCCACCTCGCGCCGGGCGAAGAACACCCAGCACCAGGCCGCGTTGAGCCCGAGGTTCACCGTCAGGGCACGCCAGAGCGCACGCCGCTCCTCCTCGGGCAGCTCGTCGAGGGCCGCGGCGCTCGTGGCGGCGATGTCGGCGTACAGCGCCGTCCAGGCGACCGGGAACGCCCAGCGGGGCGGGAAGAAGTCGGGCTTGTCGAGACGCTCGAACCAGTCGGAGTCGACGCCCTGCCGGGTCGCGACGGTGCCCGCGGCCGCCGCGGCGGCGGTGAGCAGGCCGGTCGGCACGAGGTGACGGGCGCGGGGCAGGAGCGAGCGGGACGGATGCGATCGGGACATGGGGGCCTCCTTCGGGAGCGGGGCGATCCGGCCGAGCATCGGGCCGAGGTGAGACGGATCGGCATGCCGGGCTCAGTAGGCTCTCGCCCCATGGACGATGCCCCGACGCTACCCTCCCTCCCCGAGCCCGAGCCCGAGCCCGCACCCCTCCTCGAGGAGGGCATGCTCGACGTCGGCGACGGCCAGCGTCTGCACTACGAGGTCTCCGGCGCCCCCGACGGCGTCCCCGCCCTCTATCTGCACGGCGGTCCCGGCGGCCGCCTCACGAGCGGGTATCGCCGCAAGGCTCCCGCGGAGCGCTGCCGGATCATCGGCTTCTCCCAGCGCGGCGCGGGTCTCAGCACCCCGAGCGCCGCAGAGGAGGGCGTCGACCTCGCCGTCCACACCACGGCGCACCTGATCGCGGACATCGAGCGACTGCGCGAGGCCCTCGGGGTCGAGGCGTGGATCGTGCAGGGCGTCTCGTGGGGCTCGACCCTCGCGATCGCCTACGCCCAGGCCCACCCCGATCGCGTGCTCGGGATCGTGCTGATGGCCGTCACGAGCACGTCGCGCCGCGAGGTCGACTGGATCACCGAGGACGTCGGGGCGATCTACCCCGAGGCCTGGGACGCCTTCGCCGCGTTCGCCGAGCGGCACGGGGAGTTCGACCGCCACGACCGCTCCCCGGGACGGGTGCGGATCGTCGAGGCGTACCGGCGTCTGCTCACATGCGGCGACCGCGACCTCGAGGAGAGGGCCGCGGCTGCATGGATGGCCTGGGAGGACGAGCACATCCGGATCGGCACCGGCGACGTGCGCGGCCCCGCCCGCCCCGCCGAGAGCCTGTCCGAGCAGGAGCGGCGCTTCGCCCTCGGCTTCGCCCGGCTGGTCACCCACTACTGGGCCCACGACGGCTTCGGGCCCGAGGGCGGCCTGCTCTCCCGCATGGATCGGATCGGCCACCTCCCGGGCGTGCTGATCCACGGTCGGCGCGACGTCTCCGGCCCGCTCGTCACCGCCTGGGAGCTGCATCGCGCATGGCCCGCGAGCCGCCTCGTGGTGGTCGAGGACGAGGGGCACGGCGGTCCGCGCATGGTCGCGGCGTGGCGCGCAGCCATGGAGGACTTCGCCCGGACGCTCTCGGCGTCCGGGACGCAGACCGGGGCCGAGGGGACCGGTCGACGCGCCGTAGGGTGAGCAGGTGCCCAGCTCCGAGCCCCGTGCCAGTCATCCGTCCGCCGTGCCGTCCGAGATCGTGGTGCGTCGCGCCCCGCTGCGCGAGATCGACCCGCGCACGCTCTACCGCATCCTGCAGCTGCGCGAGCGCGTCTTCACCATGGAGCAGCACGCGACGGACGAGGATCTCGACGGGCGCGAGCTCGAGGACACGACGATCCTGGTCTGGCTCGAGGAGCGGACGTCCGAAGGCGGCGACGGGACCGGACGCGTGATCGCCCAGGCGCGGGTCCTCGCCGACCGTGACGCGATGCGGATCGGTCGCGTCGTGGTCGCGGGGGACCGGCGCCGCGGCGGGGCGGGCCGACGCGTCATGCAGGCCGCCCTCGACGTCTGCCGCGAGCAGGGCCCCGGGCTCGAGATCCGCATCGACGCCCAGGCGTACCTCGAGCAGTGGTACGGCTCGATGGGCTTCGAGACGGTCGGCGGCATCTTCCTCGAGGCCGGCATCGAGCACGTCGCGATGGTGCTGCGCCCCTGAGGGGCCCCGGTCACGGTCGGGCGCGACGCTCCTCGATCATCGCCGCGATGGCCTCGCGCCCGAAGAAGGCGGCGGTCTCCCGTCCGCTCGGCGTGCCGAGCTCGGGATCCGCGCCCGCGTCGAGCAGCACCCGTGCCACCGCGTCGTACCCCTTGAAGGCGGCCCCGGCGAGAGGGCTCTGGCCGCGGTCGTTGAGCTGGTCCACGTCCGCTCCGCGCTCGGCGAGAGCCCTCACGAGCTCCGGGTGGTCGTGGTAGGCCGCGAGCATGAGCAGCGAGTTGCCGTCGGCGTCGCGCATCGTGGCGGGCGCCCCGGCGTCGAGATAGGGCAGGACTCCGGCGGCGTCGCCGCGGCGGCACGCGTCGAACAGGGAGTGCGCGAGGGCCACGGCATCGTCGTCTGCGGGGGAGGCGTTGTTCGAGGTCACCGACCCAGGCTAGCGACAGCATCCTGCGACGGCGCACAGGCGGCGCCCGCCGGCAGACCGCCGACCGCTCAGCTGGCGGCGAACCGGCCCGTCCCGGGATCGGTGGTCGCGGCGTCGGACGGGCCCACCGGGGAGATCGGCCACGGGGTGATGCGCGCACGCCGGGCGGTGACGGCGATCAGGACCACGGCGGCGGCCGCGCATCCGGCGGCGCTGAGCGCGAGGATGGCCTGGTAGGGCCAGGCGGCGACGAGGACGGCGCCGGCGGCGATGGAGGCGGTGGTGGGCACGGAGGCGAGCATGTCGTAGCCGGCGGCGGCACGTCCCATCACCGCGTTCGGGGTGCGGCGCTGGAGGAGCGTGACGTAACAGGCCGGCGCCGATGATGGGCCCGATCAGCCGCAGGGCCTGCTTGACCGTGGCCAGCAGGCCGTTGACGGGGCCGACCTGGTCGATCGGGAGCGTCGCCTGCACGTGACCGGTCATGGCGGCGTTGAAGATGATGGTGCTGAGGCCGTACCACATCGCGACCGCGAACAGCAGCCACAGCCGGTCGGGCCCGTCGACGAACCACAGGGTGCAGACGACCGCGGCGCTGATCAGCTTGACGGTGATCATGACCGTCCGGCGGGGCAGGCGGTCGACGAGGACTCCGGCGAGAGGGGCGAGCAGCCCGGGCGCCGCCATGGCGAGCACGGTCATGCCGGCGATGGCGTTGCTGCCGGTCAGGGTCTTGGCCCAGATGCCGAAGACCAGCAGCAGCGTCCAGTCGCCGAACATGGACAGGGTCTGACTGGCGAGCAGGAGGCGGACGTCGCGACGCCGCAAGACCTCACGCATGGGTCTGTCCGTCACCGCCCGGCGCCTCCGCGGCCGGCTCATCGTCCGTGGTCGGGCCCTCGGCTGCGTGCCGGTCGGGACGGGGCATCAGGTAGGCGAGGACGTCGACGACCCGGGACCCCTCCGGCGCCTCCCCGGCGAAGGTGCGCTGCTGCAGCGGGGCGAGGAGTGCGGCGATGGAGGATGACAGACCCTGCAGCTCGGCCTCGGTCATCCGGATCGACCAGGACGACGAGGACGCGGACGTCCGCCACGGCTCGCTCGACCGGTGCTGCTGGTACGCGCGGATGCGGTCGATCTTGCCGGCCTCGACGACGGCCTCGAGGGCCTCTGCGGCCGACCGTTCGGCGGGGCTGTCCCCGGCGTCGATCCGGGTGCCGAGCGCGACCCACCGCCACGGACGGCTGCGGCCGTGACCGCCCTCGGCCTCCTCGACGAACCCGAACCGCGCCAGCTGGCGCAGGTGGTACGAGCAGGACGCCGCCGAGTCGCCGAGGGCCGCGGCGCACTCGCTCGCGGTCAACGGTCCCTCGGCGATCAGCAGGTCCATGATCTGCAGCCGGCGCGGATGCGCCAGCGCCCGCAGCTGATCGGGGCGCTGCAGGCTCCGCAGCGGCAGGCCGTGGTCCTCGACGATGGCAGGCGGGGCGGGAGGGCGAGTCGACATGTATCGAAAGATATCTTTCGAAAGAGACCTTTTCAAGCCTTAGCCGACGAGAGCGCGGGCGATCCAGGGCCAGACGAGAAGGACGAGACCGACCGCGCCGCCCACCGCATCGGCCGCGGTGAAGGGGCTCGGCATCGCCCAGGTGCGGGTGTGGGCGGTCGCGAAGCCGCGCGCATCCATCGCGATCGCCTGCACGGTCGCCGAGCGGATCGCGGTCACGAGCATGCCGAGCGTGGCCGAGGCGTAGGGGCGCAGGCTCCATCGCGGGGCGAGGCCGCGCAGCCGTCGCGCCTCCATGAGGATCCTCCAGCTGCGACGGAAGGTGCTGAGATGGGCCAACCCCGCCGTCGAGCCGACCACGATGCGCGCGGGCAGATGCGCCCGTTGGCCCAGGGCGTCGCCGAGCCGGGTGGGGTCGAGGCTGCCGAGCATGAGCACGCCGGGCAGCACGAGCGCCCCGATCCGCAGGGCCTCCCGGGCGGCGAGCTCCCAGGCAGCGGCGCTCCCGATCGAGGCGGGGGACAGCAGCACGACCGACCACGCGACCGTCGCCATCGCGAGCACGGTCGGCAGGACCCGGGGCGCGGCGGCGCGCAGCGAGCGGACGGCCAGCGGCGCGAGCACCACGATGGGCGCCATCACGAGCGCGCCCACGGCGGGGGAGTCGACCGCGAACGAGCCGATCATCGCGAGCAGCCCGATCGCGAGCATCGTGAGCTGGTTGAGCCGCGCCGCCGGCGCCGCCCGGCGGCGCAGGCGCGCGGGCTGTGCCGCGGGTCCTCCCGCCAGCTCGACGCGCTGGTCGGCGCGCGCGGCCAGGACGGGGTCGTGGGTCGCGGCGACGACCGTGCAGCCCTGCGCGCGGGCGGTGTCGAGGAGATCGAGGACCGCCGCCGCGCGTCGGGCGTCGAGCCCGACCGTCGGCTCGTCGAGCACGAGCAGCGCGGGCTGCGCGGCGAGCGCCGCCGCGATCGCGAGGCGGCGCTGCTCCCCGCCCGAGAGGGTGAACGGGTTGGCGCCGGCCAGGGCCGCCAGGTCGGTCGCGGCGAGCAGCCGGTCGGCGATCGAGGCATCGGACACCCAGAGCGAGGCGAGGATCTCCTCGCGCACGGTGCCGGCCACGAAGGAGTGCTCGGGGTTCTGGGGCACCATCGCCCGCCGCCGGGCCTCGGGGCGACGCACCGTCCCGCCGGCCGGCTCGTCGAGGCCGACGACGAGGCGCAGCAGGGTCGACTTCCCGGCGCCGCTCGGCCCCGTGATCGCGACCAGCGCGCCGGGCGGGGCGTGCAGCTCGAGATGCTCGGCCAGGAGGCGGCCGGTGCCGTCGGGATGCACGACCGCGACGTCCTCGAGCGCGAGCACCTCGGCGACGTCGGCGTCCCCGGCCGTCGCCGGCTCGGCGACCGTCGCCTGCGCAGCGGCCGTCTCCTGCGCAGCGGCCGTCGCCGGGGCGGGCAGCTCGAGCCCGGCCGCGAGCAGCGTCTCGCGCTGCTCGGCGAGCAGGGTGCGGGGATCGCCGTCGGCGAGGATCCGGGCCTGGGGGCCCAGCACGAGCAGCCGGTCGGCCAGATCGAGCCACGGCTCGACGCGGTGCTCGGCGATCACGACCGTGCGCTCGCGGGCGAGGGTCGCGACGGCCTCCCGGACCTCGTGCGCGCTCGCCGGGTCGAGCATCGAGACCGGCTCGTCGAGCAGCAGCACCTCGGGGTCGAGGGCGAGGGCGCCGCTCAGGGAGACGCGCTGGAGCTGGCCGCCCGAGGTCTCGAGCGGGCCGGCCGCCTCGTCGACGTCGGGGACGAGGTCGGCGAGCACTCCGTGCACCCGCTCCCAGATCTCCGCTCGCGGCACCGACCGGTTCTCCGGGCCGAAGGCGACGTCACGGCCGACGGTCTCGGCCACGACCGTGTGCTCGGGCTGCTGCAGGACCAGGCCGCGCCGAGCCGAGCCGTCGACCCGCCCGCTCAGGTCCCCGGACTCGTCGTCGAGCAGCCCCGCGAGCGCGAGCAGGACCGTCGACTTGCCGCTGCCGCTCGCCCCGGCCAGCAGCACGGTGCTGCCGGGCTCGAGGCGCAGGTCGAGGTGGTCGATCGTGGGCAGCCGACGGCCGGCGGGGCGCCAGCTGAGGTCATGGACCTCGAGCGCCCCGCCGACGCGTGCACGGGTCGTCACACGAGGTCCCGTGCCGCCCGCTCCCGCCCGATGGGGAAGGCGTTCAGGACGCCCGTCCGGGCGAGCAGGCGCCCGAGGGGGAGGCAGACGAGGGGGCTGATCACGGCTCCCGAGAGCGCCATGAGCGCGAGGTAGACGAGCTTCCAGGACAGCGCCCAGGACACGGCGCTCGTCGCGAAGGCCTCGTAGACCCACTCGAGTCCGGCCGCGACCACCCCCGCGAGGGCGAGGGCGCCGATGCCGAAGCGCCGGTACGCGAGCAGCGCCAGGCCGATCTCGACCCCGAGGCCCTGGGCGAGGCCCGAAATCATCGTCGTGTACCCCCACTGGTTGCCGATCAGCATCTCCACGAAGGAGGCGATGAGCTCGGCCAGCAGGGCCGCGCCGGGGCGGCGCACGATCAGGCCCGCCAGGATCGCCGGCAGGAACCAGACGCCCGCGAGGACCCCGGCGGCGGGCGCGAAGGCCGCCGTGATCGAGTTGATCGGGTAGTAGAGGTAGTTCAGGCCCAGGAACACGACGCCCATCGCGATCCCGATCGTGACCGTGACGGTGACGTCCACGGTGCGGAACCCGCGCCGGCGGTCCGTCCTCTCGTGCGGTGTGGCCTTCGTCGTCGTCATCATGTGCTCCTTCCGTCGAGGAAGGGTCGTGACGCGACGCCGACGGCGGGCGCGAGAGCCCGCCGCCATGCGGCGCGTCACGAGAGAAATCCCGACTCCCTACGCCGGTGCAAACCGGATCAGGTTCGAGGGTCTGCGCCGTTCGCGCACTCTCAGCACCCCGTGGTGCTCCCCTGTCAGTGGATGACGAGGACCACCCTACCGCCCGCGGGCCTCACCAGATGCGGACCCGGCGTTCGGGTGCGAGGTACATCGCGTCACCCTCGGTCACGTCGAACGCCTCGTAGAACGCGTCGATGTGCGCGGCCGGCACGTTGCAGCGGAACTCGGCGGGGGAGTGCGGGTCGGTCGCCAGGCGCCGGATCGACTCCTGGGGCCGGTTCTTGCCGCGCCACACCGTGGCCCACGACCAGAACAGGCGCTGCAGACCGGTCATGCCGTCGAGCACGGGCGGCTCCTCGCCCTCGAAGTGCGAGAGGTAGGCGGCGACGGCGATCGACAGGCCGCCCAGGTCGCCGATGTTCTCGCCGATCGTGAGGGCGCCCGAGACGTGGTGGGTGTCGTCGAGCTCGCGCGGCGAGAGCGCCGAGTACTGCTCGATGAGCGCCGCCGTGCGCTTCTCGAACTCGCGACGGTCCTCCTCGGTCCACCACGAGCGCAGGTTCCCGTCCCCGTCGTACTTCGAGCCCTGGTCGTCGAAGCCGTGCCCGATCTCGTGGCCGATGACCGCGCCGATGCCGCCGAAGTTCACGGCGTCCTCCGCGTCGGCGTCGAAGAACGGGGGCTGCAGGATCGCGGCCGGGAACACGATCTCGTTGGCGCCGGGGTTGTAGTAGGCGTTGACGGTCTGCGGCGTCATGTGCCACTCGTACGGGTCGATCGGGCCGCCGACCTTGCCGAACTCGTAGGCGGCGTCGAAGCGCCGGCTCGCGCGCACCGAGGCGACGAGGTCGGCGGGGTCGACCACGAGTCCGTCGTAGCTGCGCCACTGCTCCGGGTAGCCGATCTTGGGGGTGAAGCGCTCGAGCTTCTCGAGCGCCTTGTCCCGCGTGGCCGGCGTCATCCAGTCGAGCGAGGAGATGGACGTGCGGTAGGCGGCGAGCAGGGAGTCCACGAGACCCTGCATGCGCTCCTTGTGCGAGGCCGGGAAGTGGCGCTCGACGTACTCGCGGCCCACGTCGAAGCCGACGGCGCCCTCGACGAACGCGACCCCGCGCTTCCAGCGCTCGCGCAGCTCCTCGGCGCCGGACAGCACGCGGCCGCTGAAGTCGAACTCGGCCTCCACGAAGTCCGAGGACAGGTACGGCGCGTACGCGGAGACCGTGTGCAGCGCGAGCCACGTGCGCAGCACGGGCAGCGGCTCGTCGGCGAACAGGGGAGCGGCGCCCGCGAGGAACTCAGGCTGGCCGACGTTGACGACCTCGAAGGCCGAGGCCGCGGCGCCCGTGCCCTCGATGTACGCGTTCCAGTCGAGTCCCGGTGCGGCCTCGCGCAGCTCGGCACGGCCCATGGGGTTGTCGGACTTCTCGGAGTCGCGCAGCCGCACGACGTCCACGTGCGTGCCGGCCAGACGCGTCTCGAGGTCCATGACCGCGCGGGCCTGGGCGGTGGCGTCCCCGTCGACGAGGCCGTCGCGGCCGGGCAGGGCGGCGAGCTGGGCGAGGCGGCCCAGATGGGTCACGTAGGCCTCGCGGATCTCGGCGTACCGGTCCTCGCGGTAGTAGGACTCGTCGGGCAGCCCCAGGCCGCCCTGGTGCAGCTTGACCTGGTAGCGCGTCGAGTCGCGGTCGTCCGTCCACACGTACGCGTGGATCAGGGAGGTGCCGGCGTCGGGCGACGCCATCGCCCGGGTCAGCGCGGTGTGGTCGGACAGGGCGACGATCTCGTCCAGGAGCGGCTCGAGCGGGGCGCGACCGGCGCCCTCGATCGCCTCGGTGTCCATGAACAGCCGGTAGAGCGCGCCGATCCGCTCGGTGGGCGTGGACGGGTCGGCGGGGACCTCGGCGCTCGCCGCGTCCTCGACGATCTCGCGGACCTGGCTCTCGGACAGGTCGCGCAGGCGCCGGAACTCGCCGTCGCTCGACCGGTCGGCGGGCATCACGTGGTCGCGCAGCCACGCGCCGTTGACGTGCCCGAACAGGTCGTCCTGGAGGCGCTGGGAGTCATCGACCCCGGAGCGGTCGAGGCCGGCGGCGAGAGTGGTGTCATCAGAGGACATGGGCGGAGGGTCCTTCCAGAGGGGCGGAGCGAGGGGGCGACGGAGAGGCCGGGACGGCTCAGACCGAGAGCGAGGCCAGCAGGGCGAGGGCCGCGGTGAGCAGACCGATGCCCAGGGGCGCGAAGGCCCAGGCGGAGTGCAGACGGTCCGAGGGCGCCCGCCGCACGAGCATGAGGGTCGACAGGCCCGAGGCGATCGACAGCACGATGGTCGCGACGGCCATCACGGGCGCGGCGGTGATGAGCACCGTCGCCCCGATCTGGAACAGGACGAGACCCACCACGTCGAGCAGGCGCATGACCATCGTGCGGCCCACCGAGACCTTCTCGAGCAGGAGCGTCGCGACCATCTCCTGGGACCAGTCCGACGGGCTCGCGATGCGACGCCGCGAGGAGACCAGCTGGGCGGTGGTCAGAGCGACCCAGACGACGGCGCAGCCCACGCCGATCCACAGCCCGATGGGGCCGTGGGGCTGGGCCGGCCACAGCACGAGCGCCCACAGCACGACGGCCAGGCGCAGGATCTCGTCGAGCACCGAGCGGGCCGTGACGAGCGCGGGATGGACCGACAGGCGCCGGTCCCCGCGCTGGACGACGAGGCCGGTGACGACGAGGGACGCGAGCTGGAGACCGCCGAGCACGAGGCCCAGCAGGGCCACGAGCGGCGTCGACGGGGTCGAGGCGAGCGCCGCCAGGACCACGATCACGCCGAAGGCCGGGACCACGAGCGCGAGGATCGAGAAGCCGCGGACGAGCCCGGTGACGATGTCGGACCCGGTCGGGCCGTGATCGTGACCCGTGTGGTCGTGGGGATCGCTGCCGCACGCGTCCGGATCGGCGGCGGGCGAGGGGGTGGATGTCGTCGACATGGGGCTCCTTCGTTGCCGCTCCAGCCTACCGGGGCGCCCCGGCATCCCCCTGGAGGCGGTCCGGGCGTCCGGCCGGTGCGCGGTCGTGGCTGTGGCATGCGCCGATGTGTGGAACGATGACCCGGTGGGCGAGATCCAGGGTCGCGGGGATGCGGCGGCAGACGTGCGCGCGCAGCGTGCCCGGGCGGTGGGCTGCGTGGTCGCGGCGGCCACCGGCGACGCCCTCGGCGCGCCGTACGAGTTCCAGGCGCCGATCCCCGCCTCCGACGACGTCGCGATGACCGGCGGCGGCATCCTCGGCTGGGAGGTCGGCGAGTGGACCGACGACACCTCCATGGCGATCGTGCTGCTCGAGGCCGCCGCCTCGACCCCGGACGGGCATGACCTGCGCGTCGAGTCCACCCTCGACCAGGTGGCCCGCGAATGGTATTCGTGGTCCAAGGGCACCCCGGACATCGGCACCCTCACCTCGCACGTCGTCGAGCGCGCCGCGGACGCCGCGCAGGCGGCGGGACGCTCGGTGCCCCGCGCCCAGGACTTCCGGGCCGCGGCGATCGCGGTGCACGAGGAGTCGACCCAGAACGCCGGCAACGGCTCCCTCATGCGCACCCATGTGGTGGCCCTGCCCTACCTCGACCGCGACGACGACGTGCTGCACGAGGCGGTCCTCGAGATCTGTCGGCTCACCCACTACGGCGAGGAGGTCGAGGAGGCGTGCGTGCTGTGGACCTTCGCGGTCCGCCACGCCATCCTCACCGGTCGGCTCGACATCCGCGTGGGACTGGTGCGCCTGAGCCCCGAGCGCGCCGAGCTGTGGGCCCAGCGCATCGAGGAGGCCGAGGCGGCGCCGCCCGCGACCTTCGGACGCAACGGCTGGGTCGTGCACGCCTTCCAGGCCGCGTGGTCCGCGATCCATCGGGCCTGCCCCACGATCCCCGAGGGCAAGTTCGCCCAGCGCACCGCGATGACCGACACGCTCGACGGCGCCGTGCGCGCCGGCTACGACACCGACACGGTGGCCTGCATCGCCGGCGGCCTGCTCGGCGCGGCGCTCGGCCACAAGTCCGTCCTGCCCGAGTGGCGCCGCGCCCTGTTCGGATGGCCCGGCTACGAGGTCAGCGAGCTCGCGAACCTCGCCGAGCGCGTCGTCGACCTCCCCGTCCCCGCGTCCCTCCCCGAGGCCCCCGTCGTGCTCGAGGGCGAGCCGCCGCTCGCCGCGCTCTGATGGACGAGCCCGCCGCGCCCCTCGTGCCGGAGGCCGCCGCGCCCCGGCGCACGCTGCGCATCCTGAGCTGGAACATCTGCGAGCTGCGAGGAGACCTCGGCGCCCTCGTGGCCGCCATCGGCGACATCGCCCCCGACATCCTGCTCGTGCAGGAGGCTCCCCGGCTCGTGCTGCCGCAGACCCGTCTGGACTGGTTCGCCCGACGCATCGGCCGTCGCGTCCTGGTCGGCGGACGCTTCGGACGCGGGCTCGCGATCCTCGCGACCGACGAGGTCGCGCGCCAGCTGGTGCGGTCGGGCATGCACCGGGTGTCCCAGCGCATCACGGACGGCAAGTCCACCTATCCCCGCGGGGTGGCGGCGGTGCGGCTGTCGACCGGTCCCGGCGCCGAGCTCGTCGTCTCGTGCATCCACTTCGCCCTCCAGGAGGACAACCGGATCGTGCATGCACGCCACGTGCAGGAGCTCGTGCGCGGCGCGGGCGCCCCCGTCGTCGTCGGCGGGGACCTCAACGAGGTGGGCAGCGGTGCCGCGCGCACCCTGCTGGGTCAGGCGGCGCGGGACACCGGCGACGACGCGCACGGCGGCACGTTCCCCGCCCGCCGACCGCAGCGGCGCATCGACGCGCTCTACGCGACGCCCGACGTGCGGGTGCTCGGCGCACGGACTCTCACCGAGAGCGCCTCCGTGCCCGCAGAACGCTTCCGCGAGGCCTCCGACCACCTGCCGGTGCTGCTCGAGATCGAGGTCCCGGCCTTCTGACCGCCGCCGCCCGGGCGACGTCCGCGGCACGGCCGGCCTGCCAGGCGGGCCGGCCTGTCAGCCCGGCCTCTCAGTCCGCGTCGTGCACGCGCACCCCGGCGCCGAGCGGGAGCCGGTGCTCCTGGCCCCCGCTCAGGCGCAGCCCGATCGAGTCGGTGCGCCTGTCGGGAGCCAGCAGCGTCAGCTGGGTGCGGTGCGCGTCGAGCGCGCCGCGCACGGCGGCGGCGGTCCCGGGCAGCTCACGGTGGGCGAAGACGCCGTCTGCCGATCCGTGGCCCTCCTCGTTGTAGCTCTCGACCTCGACGAAGGGGACGCCGGTCGCGGCGGAGGCCTCCGCGGTGAGCTGGTGGACGAGCACGTGGTCGGGGTGGCCGTAGGTGCCGCCGTCGTCGTACGAGACGAGCACGTCGGGACGCTCGTGCTCGATGGCGGCCACGAGGTCGGCGAGCGCCTCCTGGTGCGGGCGCCGCGTGAAGGCGTCGTCGCCTGTGCCCTCGGCGGGGCCGGCGATCTGCGGGGTCACCCAGCGCATGCCCGAGTCGCGGTAGCGGCGCGGCGCGGCGCCGGGGGCGAGCGCGGGCGGGGTGCCCAGCAGGTGCCGTCGCGCGATCCCGAGGGCGGAGGCCGCGCCGTCGAGCTCCGCCATCCGCACCTCGTCGAAGAGACGGGTGTCCCCTGCCGGGATCGAGCCGGGGATCGTCTCGCCCTCCTCGCCGCGGGTCGCGGTCACGAGCACCACCTCGGCCCCGCGGGCGGCCAGGTGGGCCAGCAGGGTGCCGGTCGAGAGGGACTCGTCGTCGGGGTGGGCGTGCACGGTGAGCACGGTGCGGGCGGCATCGAGCAGGGCCCACGGATCGCGGGGCTCGGCGGTGGGCGTCACGGGCATGGGGAGTCCTTCCGCAGGCGGGGGAGGGCGGACGGCGGCAGCGGGCCGCCGTCGAGGACGTGGCGGTAGACCGCCTCGAGGTCGGCGGCGCTCGCCGCCCATGAGCGGGACTCGGCGAAGGCCCGGGCCGATCGCGCCATGCGTCCGCGGGCGTCGGCGTCCTCGAGCACGGTCTCGACGGCGTGCGCCCAGACGTCGGCGTCGCGGCTGTCGAGCACGAGGCCGCCGTCACCGATGGCCTCGGCGACCCCGCCCGCGCAGCGCCACGCGACGACGGGTGTGCCGCACGCCTGCGCCTCGAGGGCGACGAGGCCGAAGGTCTCGGACCAGCTGGGCAGCAGCAGGATGCTCGCGGCGCCCATGAGATGCGCGAGCTCGGCCCGCGAGACGGAGCCGAGGAACTCGACCCGGTCGCGCACGCCGAGCCGCTCTGCCTGCCGGGCGAGCTCGTCGGGGTAGGCGGCGAAGTCGTCGGAGGCGCCGCCGGCGAGCAGGAGCCGGGCGCCGTGGGCGCTCTCGAGCCGCGCGAGCACCTCGATCGCGAGGTCGGGCGCCTTGAGCGGCTGCAGGCGTGCCGCGAACAGCAGCACCGGCTCGGCGGGCATCTCCGCGGGCGCCGCCGGGCTGAACGCCTCGGGATCCACGCCGGGTCGCACCACCGCCATCCTCGCCGCGGGTACGCCGTAGCGCTCGTGGACCGTGCCGGCCTCGGCGTCGGAGACGGCCACCACGAGCTCGGCGGCCGTCGCGGCCGCGCGCTCGCCGGCGATCCGGCCGTCCGACTCGGCGGGCTCACCCGCGCCGAGCGAGGTCGAGTCCGCCGGGGCGGCCACCGAGTGGAAGGACTGCAGGAGCGGCAGGCCGCGCTCGCGGGTCACGGGCAGCGCCGCGACGCCGCTGAACCAGTGATGGGCGTGCACGACGTCGTACGGGTCGTCGGAGGCGTCGAGCAGTCGCTCCAGGGAGGCGGTGAAGGGGACGATCGCCTGCTCCATGTCACTCTTGGCGAGAGGCTGCGGGGGTCCCGCCTCGAGGTGGATCAGCCGCAGGTTCGGCTCGACCTCGACGACGGCGGGGGCGTCGTGATCGGCCCGGCGGGTCAGCAGGTCGACCCGATGCCCCCGGCGGGCGAGGGCCGTGGCCTGCTCGAGCACCACCACGTTCATGCCGCCGGCGTCGGCGCTGCCGGGAACGGACAGGGGCGAGGTGTGCAGCGAGATCGCGGCGACGTGGAGAGGGCGGGCGGACATGCACTGATCCTAGGAGTCCGAGCGACGTTCGGGGCGCACGGCCCCGGCGGGGAGGCCGGCGGCCAGACGGCCGCGCATCTGCACCACCTGATGGGGCCTCCCGGTCAGGCTCTGATGCACGCCGTGCGCGGTGACGGCGAGCCCGAGGTGCTCGTACATCGCGATCAGCCCGGCCTCCTCGGCGCGCACCGTGCAGCCGACCGCGCGCAGTCCGAGCCGCTCGGCCTCGCCCCAGGCCCATCCGACGAGCAGACGCGCCCAGCCGCGGCCGCGCTCGTCCACGATCACGGCGACCCGGGACATCTCGAGCGCCCGGTCCCGTGTGACCCGCAGCTTCATCGCGGCGACGACGCGGCCCTCGACCAGGATCGAGACCGCCCGCATGCGACCGGCGAGGTCCTCGCGCAGCGAGTCGACGGTCTCGAGCATCGCGCCCGAGGGCGCCTCGGTGTGCTCGTACTGGGCGAACGCGTCCTGCAGCACGTCGCGCAGGACGGCGGCGTCGTCGGGGCCGAGCTCGCGCACCTCGTGCGGGGGACGCCAGCGCCGCTCGAGGCGCACGAGCGTGATGTCGTCCCCGGTGCCGCTGTGCAGCGGGACGGTGACCTCGCCGAGGTCGGCCATGCCGTGGCGCGCGTACACGGCGACCAGGCCCCGATGGCGCGGCACTACATTGCAGGCGATCCCGTCGTACCCCTCGGCGCGCGCCGTCGCCGTGATCCAGTCGATCATCCGGTCGGCGTGGCCGCGGCCGCGACGGGACGGGAGCACCGCGACCCGCCAGAAGTACAGCAGCCCGGTCCTCTCCTCCGGATGGAGCTTGGCGACCGCGACCGGATCGCCGTGCTCGAGCACGGCGATCGCCCGGCCGCCGCTCCGCAGCTCCTCGGCGATCGAGGCATCCGTCTCGTCCTCGGTGCCGTAGGAGAAGTCGGGCGTCGTGTACTCGGCGAACGCCGCCTGCATGACCGTCCGCACGGTCGAGGCCTCATCGGCGGTCAGCTCGACGATCCGGACGCCGTCCGCCTCGCGCGGGCTCGGCTCGGGCTGGGGCTCTGGGGCTGGGTTCTCCGTGCTGGTCGTCACCGGGCGATCCTAGGCGCCGGCCCGGCGGGCGGCGCCATGGTGACGTCATCCGGCGTCATCCGGGGGCAGGTTCGCCGCGGGCGTAGCGCCCGACGTGGACATCACCGGCCGGGGAGGACAGTGTGGAGGCATGACTATTGCACCCCTGATCGATTGGCACGCGTACAACGTGTCGGCGGCGGGGCGCCCTGCGCGGCGGCAGGTCTCCCGCGTGATCGCTGCCGCCGGAGGGGACGGTCCGGGACGCACGGTCCTGGAGATCGGCGCGGGCGGTGGGGCCGACGCCCTCGAGTTCGCACGGCACGGCTGGACCGTGTACGCCTATGACACCGATGACACCCTCGCCTCGCGCCTCGTCGAGAACACCCGCATGCCCGGGACCGTCTACTTCCGCCACGGCGACGTGGCCGAGGTCGAGGAGTTCCCCGCGGTGGACGCCGTGTTCGCCGCGTACTCCCTGCCGATGCTCGGCGATGCGCTGCCGACCGTCTGGGAGCGCCTGCGGGCGGCGGTGAAGGCGGGCGGGGTGATCGCGGTCGACCTCTTCGGCGACAAGGACACCTGGGTCGAGAACGAGGAGATCGCGACGCTCTCCCTCGAGCAGATCGACGCGATGTTCGAGGGCCTGCACATCGTGCGCCGCGAGGTCCGCGACGAGGACGGCCGGTCCTTCGACGGCGAGAAGAAGCACTGGCACGTGCATTCGGTGATGGCGCGCCGGGCCCGCTGACCCGGCTCCGCCGACACCGCGGCAGGTGCCCCGGGAAAGGCTTGACCGGGGGCTGGACGCGTGCGAGGCTCGGGCCCGGCGATGATCCGTCGCCCAGCCCGCGCCTCGGCCCCAGCCCGAGCGCAGCGGCGAAGGGGAGAGCATCCTCGGATCGGCTCGAGTCCATGACGCGTCCGCGCGCCGTCGCATGCTGGGGATGCCGATCGGTGCGAGGTGACCGCCATGACCCGCAACAGCGACTTCAAGCAGCTCGTCCGTGCCCGTATGGGGCAGACGGGCGAGAACTACACCGCCGCACGCGCCGCCCTGCTCGCCGAGCGTGCGACCGATCCCCGCGGCGAGCTGATCTCGCCGCCCGCCGCGCCGCGTGCCGAGCCGGATCCCGTGGCGGCGCGAGTCCAGCACGAGCGTCTGATCCGGCCGTTCCTGCGGGAGGGTCGGCTCGTGCAGATCCCGAGCCGGCGCCGGGCGCGCTTCGCGGTCATGCTCGAGCTGCTCGCGCGCTTCGCCCCGGGGGACGTCTACTCCGAGGCGGAGGTCGGCGAGATCCTCGGCGTGCTGCATGACGACGTGGCCTACCTGCGACGCGAGCTCGTGGACTACGGGCTCCTCGAGCGCGACAGCCTCGGCGCCTACTGGGTCACCCGCACCATGCCCGCCCGGACCGGCACCATGACCCAGGAGATCACCGACTGGGAGCAGGTATGGCTTCCGCGTTTCCTGGCGAGCGCATAATCGTCGCCATCTGCTGCCGCCGGCGGCGGCCCGAGACGAGGAGGGTCCATGGCTGACACGGGGACGGACGAGGACGGGCGCTTCAGCGACGAGGAGCGCGCGGCGATGAAGCAGCGCGGGACGGAGCTCCGGCGCTCGCGCACCGCCACGGGAGCGGCGAAGCAGGAGGCGGAGGCCCAGGCCCTGGCCGACGCGATCGCGGGCATGGAGGGTGAGGACCGCGAGCTCGCCGAGCTCGTCGAGCGGGCGGTCGCGGACGCCGCGCCGCAGCTGCTCAAGAAGACCTGGTACGGCTTCCCGGCCTGGCACGCGGGCGACGGCAAGGCGATCGTGTTCTTCAAGCCCGCCGCGAAGTTCAAGGACCGCTACGCGACGCTCGGCTTCAACGACATGGCGCGGCTCGACGACGGTGACATGTGGGCCAAGGAGTTCGCGCTGCTGCACGCGAGCGACGAGGTCCGCCGGCGGGTGGCCGAGCTCGTGCGACGGGCGGTCGGCTGAGGACTCCGGACGCGGCGAGGGACACCGGCGCGTCCTCGGGCTCGGTAAGTCCAGCCTGAGCGACCTGATGGTCCGTGTGCGGGTCGTCTGAAGAACATGCAGGTCACAGGCGTGCAGAGGGACGAGGTCAGGTCACCCTAATCTGGACTGAGTCCAAAAAACGTCTGAGTCGGGGTATGCTGGAGGCACCCCGACGGGGGCGGACGCCATGACAGGATCCGCCCGAGACCGTCGATCCGACCGGATGAAAGGACACTGCGATGACCGACACCGACGTGACGCTTCCCGAGAACCACGGCGCGACCCTGACCGACCGCGAGAACGCGGAGAACGGCTTCACCGCCGACGCGACGCTCGCCGACAACCTCCAGGCTGTCCTGGTGGACCTGGTGGCGCTGCACCTCGTGGGCAAGCAGGCCCACTGGAACATCGTCGGCCCGAACTTCCGCGACCTGCACCTGAACCTCGACGAGGTCGTGGGGGTCGCCCGCGAGGGCTCCGACGATATCGCCGAGCGCCTGCGCGCCCTGCACGCGACGCCCGACGGCCGGCCGTCCGTGGTCGCCGCGACCACCACGCTCCCCGAGCTCCCGCAGGGCGAGATCTACACCCACGACGCGATCGACCTGGTCGTGAAGTCGATCGAGGCGACCACCGCCACGATGCGCCGCGTGCACGACGCGGTCGACGAGGCCGACCCGACCTCGGCCGACATCCTGCACGACTACATCCACCAGCTCGAGCAGCAGGCCTGGTTCGTGGGCGCCGAGACGCGCAAGCCGTCCGTGCGCTGAGGACCGACGACGGGGCCGCGCGCCCCGTCGCCCCTCGCGGGGCCGCGTGCCTCGCGAGCCGGAGGCTCCGTGCCCCGTTCGCCCGGGCACGGGGCCTTCGTCGTCTCGGGGCGGCGCCCTCAGCCGTACGTCGGGTACTGGGGCCAGCCGCTCGGGCTGTCCTCGAAGTCCTGCTGCCGCCCGTACACGGCGCGATCCATGATGTGCGCGACCGGCAGGATGGCCTCCGTGCCGCGCTGGCGGGTCGCATAGGTGAGGAACACCCGGCCGTCCTTCTTGAGGTAGTACGAATAGCCCGGCACGGGGCCCGCGTAGCCGCCGGAGTCCGGGTCCTCCGCGTGCAGGGTCCAGTTCCAGTCGTCGTGGTAGGTGGTCGACCCCGACGAGACCCAGGTGTGCGGCCAGCCGTGGCGTGTCCTCCAGGCCTCGAGCCGCGAGACGGGGGCCTGGGAGATCAGGGCGAACGCTATGCCCTCCTCCTCCTCCAGGCGCCCCATGTTCGCCGGGAGGTTGTCCACCGCCCACGTGCACGACGGGCAGCCCTCCTCCCAGTCGGGCGCGAACATGAAGTTCTGGACGAGCAGCAGGTAGTGCTCGCCGAAGAGCGAGGAGAGCCGGACCGGGCCGTCACGGCCGGTGAGGACGTAGTCCTCGACCTCCACCATGGGCAGGCGCCGACGCGCCGCCGCGGCACGATCGCTCGCGTGGGTGGCCTCCTTGTCCAGGAGCACCTGAGCCTCGAGCGCTTCGTCGAAGGCTGCGCGGCCGACGATCGGAGGAGCGGCCTCGGGCTGCTGCGCCTTGCGCCCGGCGGTCGGTGATGTCGTCGTGCTCTCGTCCGTGCCCATGACCCCTCCCCGTCTCGGGTGTCGTGCATCACACTACCGGCCGGAAGGCGGTACGGCGCCGCTGCGCCCCGGCTTACCCGTGCCGACCGGCCGCCGGCGCGCGAGGGCCACCAGGACGATGCGCACGCAGTCCTCGAGGGAGGCGGGCTCGTGCACCGCCGCGCCGTCCTCCATCGGCTCGACGACGACCCAGCGCGACACGCCGCTGCGGCGCATGCGGCCGATCTCGATGGCACGCGCGCCGCTCACCGGGATCGTGAGCGCTCCGCTGGGCCCGGTGAACAGGCGATGGCGCAGCGACGGTCGACGGCGCAGGAGCCGACGTCGGATCCGTTCGCGGTCGACGGCGGCGTCCTCGCCTCGTGAGTCGTGGAGCATGGGCCCTCCTCTGGTCGGCCGGCGACGGGGCCGGGATCTGTGCTCATCGAGGACGCCGACGCTAGATCCACCCCCCGACAGTCGGGACGGCGACCGTCCGGTCGGTCCCGCCCTCGGCGGAGGTCGGTTGTGGCAGGGTCGAGACGACGGCCCGACCCACGAGGAGGAGCAGGACATGCGCGCAGTCACCTGGCAGGCCCCCCGGACCATGAGCGTCGAGGAGGTGCCGGACCCCCGCATCGAGGAGCCCACGGACGCGATCGTCCGCATCACCTCGACCGCCATCTGCGGCTCCGACCTGCATCTGTATTCCGTGCTCGGCCCCTTCATGGACCCGGGCGATGTCGTGGGCCATGAGCCGATGGGCATCGTCGAGGAGATCGGCGACGACGTCACCGGCCTGTCCGTCGGCGACCGCGTGGTCATCCCGTTCACGATCGCGTGCGGGCACTGCTGGATGTGCCGGCGCGGCCTGCAGTCCCAGTGCGAGACCACCCAGGTCACGCAGTACGAGAGCGGCGCGGCGCTGTTCGGCTACTCCCGGCTCTACGGCTCGGTGCCCGGCGGCCAGGCGCAGTACCTGCGCGTGCCCCACGCCGACTACGGCCCCGTCGTCGTTCCTCACGAGGGGCCCGATGAGCAGTACCTGTTCCTCTCCGACATCCTGCCCACCGCCTGGCAGGGCGTCCGGTACGCGGGCGTCGGGGCGGACGACACGCTGGCCGTGCTCGGTCTCGGACCGGTCGGCCAGTTCGCGGCCCGGATCGCACGGCACCTCGGGGCGCGGGTGATCGGCGTCGACCCGGTGCCCGAGCGGCGGGCCATGGCGCAGCGGCACGGCGTCGAGACGATCGACGACGAGGCCACCGTGGAGCGCCTGCGCGAGCTGACCGACGGTCGCGGCGCCGACGCCGTGCTCGACGCGGTCGGGATGGAGGCCCACGGCTCGCCGGTCGCGGGCGCCGTGCAGAGAGCTGCCGGGCTGCTGCCCGACGCGCTCGCCGCGCCGCTCATGCAGCGGGCGGGCGTGGACCGGCTCGCCGCCCTCGAGACCGCGCTCGCGGCGGTGCGCCGCGGTGGCACCGTGTCGCTGTCCGGCGTGTACGGCGGCATGGCCGATCCGCTCCCGATGATGCGCATGTTCGACAAGGGCATCGCGCTGCGCATGGGCCAGTGCAACGTCCGCCGCTGGATCGACGACCTGATGCCGCTCGTCTCCGATCCCTCCGACCCGCTCGGGGTCGCCGACCTCGTGACCCATCGGGTGGGCCTGTCCCAGGCCCCGGAGATGTACGACGTCTTCCAGAAGAAGGAGGACGGCTGCATCAAGGTGGTGCTGGACCCCCAGCGCTGAGGGCCGGCGCCGCTGCGGATCAAGGGCGTCGCAGGCGCGGGTCCACGGGGTGATCGCGGTGCAGGCGGGCGGCGACCGTATCCGCCTCGCGCCACGTGGCCAGGATGTTGCGCCCGCCGAGGCGGGCGAGATCGTCCTCGCTCCAGCGCCGCGCCCGCAGGGCCTCGAACAGTCGGGGGTAGCAGCTCACGTCCTCCAGGCTGCGGGGCATGTCGGGCGTGCCGTCGTAGTCGCCGCCCAGACCGATGTGGTCGATCCCGGCGACCTCGCGGGCGTGCTCGAGGTGCCCGACCACGTCCTCCAGATCGGCGGAGGGGCGGGAGCTGACGAATCGCGGCACGAACGTGATCATGCAGGTGCCGCCTGCGGCCGCGACGGCGGCGAGCACGTCGTCGGGCACGTTGCGCGGCTGGTCGCGCACGGCTCGGCACGAGGAGTGCGAGAAGATGACGGGCGCCTGGCTCACCGCGAGCGCGTCGCGCATCGTGGTCTCGGCGACGTGGGACAGGTCCACGAGCATGCCGAGCCGGTTCATCTCGGCGACCACGGCGCGACCGAACTCCGTCAGACCGCCGTGGCGCGGCTCGTCGGTCGCCGAGTCCGCCCAGGCGGTGTTCTCGTTGTGGGTCAGCGTCATGTAGCGCACGCCCAGGCGGTGCAGGCAGCGCAGCGCGCCGAGCGAGCCGCCGATCGCATGGCCGCCCTCGGCGCCCAGCATCGAGGCGATCGGGCCGTCGGCGCGGTCGTCGAGGGCGGCCGCGAGGTCGTCGGGGCGTGTGGCCAGGTGCAGATCGTCGCCGAAGCGCTCGATGAGGGCGTGGACCGCGTCGATCTGCTCGAGCGTCGCGGTGACCGGATCCTCGATCGTCGAGGGCACGTACACCGACCAGAACTGGCCGCGCACGCCGCCCCGGCGCAGGCGCGGAAGGTCGGTGTGGAAGCCGTCGAGAGGGCGGGAGATGTCGTGGGTCTCAAGGTCGTAGCCGCGCTCGCGCAGCTCCCATGCCAGATCGTTGTGGCCGTCGACGACGGCGATCGGTGCGCTCATGCCCCCATGCTCCCACCGCCCTCGCTAGGGTCGGGGCATGCCCGATGCACGTGGAGACCTCACCTGGATCCCGGCCGCCGACGCGACCGACCTGCTCGCCCCCTCCGTCGCCCAGGCGGTGGGCGGGGGAGCGGTGCCGAGCGCCTGCGTCGCCGAGATCGACCCCGAGCTGGCCGACACGGCGGCCTTCTGCGAGCGGTACCGCGTGGACCCCGAGGCCTCGGCCAACTGCGTGGTGGTGTGCGGCCGCCGTGGTGAGACCGTGACCCATGCGGCGGTGATGGTGCTCGCGACGGACCGGGCCGACGTCAACCGCACGGTGCGCAAGCATCTGGGAGCGCGGCGGATCAGCTTCGCCGACCAGGCCGAGGTGGAACAGGCCGCGGGCATGACCTCGGGCGGCATCACGCCGGTCGGCCTGCCCGCGGACTGGCCGGTCCTGGTGGACTCGCGCGTGGCCGCGGCGGACCTCGTGGTGATCGGCGGCGGCGTGCGCGGCTCGAAGCTCCTGGTCCCGGGTGCCGAGCTCGCGGACCTGCCCGCCGCAGAGGTGCTCGACCTCGTCATCGCGGACTGAGACGGCACCGCCGGCGCCCCTGTCGACGCTCTGTCTCAGGAGCGCTTGATCTTCTCCATCGGACGCCCCGCGGCGACCTCGTCGACGAGCTTGTCGAGACAGCGGATCCGCCACATGAGGGGATCCTCGATCTCCTGGATCCTCACCCCGCAGATGGAGCCGGTGATCGCCGAGGCCTGCGGGTTGAGCACCGCGGCGGCGAAGAAGTCCTCGAAGCTCGTGCGTTCGCGCAGGTGGGCGTCGAGGGTGGTGTCGTCGAAGCCGCTGAGCCAGGTGATGACCTCGCGGACCTCGGCCTCGGTGTGGCCCTTGCGCTCCGCCTTGGCGACGTAGTGCGGGTACACCTCGGCGACGGGCATGGAGAAGATCCGGTGCGTCATGCAGGGATCGTAGCGACTCGCGGCACGCCGGCCGGGAGGATCGGCGTGCTTGTGAGTGGTGGGTTTCCGGGAAGAGCCGAGCGTGGGCTGCGGTACCCCTCTCAGCTGCTCGCACTGTCATACCGGCGGATGGCCAGACGCCAGTGCAGGGCGGTGACCAGGCCGCCTGCGCCGACGACCACGACCCCTCCGAGCAGCGGCCCGCCCAGTTCTCCGCCCAGCAGCACCTGCGCCGGAAGCGTGGCCATCAGCAGCGCGGGCACCAGTGTCGTGAAGCCGAGCAGCGGAAGGCGGTCGAACGCAGCCCGCGGGTACTGGCCGGCTTCACGCAGGGCTCCGATGACCTCCTGAACCGGTTCGACGGATGCCCACCAGAAGGACAGGAAGCTCGCGTTGATCCAGAACAGGGTCCAGGCTCCGGTCCCCAGAGCCATGAGCAGCAGGCAGCCGAGGACTCCGCCGAGTGACACGGCCCCGCCGACCATCGAGAGGGCTCCGAGGACGAGAGCCGCTCCGACCAGTAGGCGGGTCGCTTCGGCCGGCCTGATCCATCGCAGGGTGAGGGTGACGACGGCGGGGATCGGCCGGATGAGGAGGAGGTCGAGCTCCCCCGTGCGCACGGCTGCGTCCAGCCGCAGAAGGTTCGGACCGACAACCGTGTCCAGGACGGCGGTGGTCAGCGTGAACAGTCCGACCACCAGCACGGCGGTGGACTCGTCCCATCCGCTCTCGGCTGTTCGAGCGCTCTGGGCGAGGACCAGGGCGGGCACCAGGGAGATCGCCACGTCGACCACAGCCCCCAGGGCGATGAGGATCGTCTGGGTGCGGAACTGGAGATCCCGGCTGATCGCCTGGCGCCAGCACGCCAGCCACCACGAGAAGGTGCGCCCGATCATGCGCCGGCCGCCTCATAGCGTCGGACCCCGTGCGTCCACACCAGGGTGAGCAGGGCGAGGGAGGCGCCGGTCCATCCGAGCATGGCGAGCCAGTCCTCGACATCGGCGGTGCCTGTGCCCGTGAGGATCTCCAGGGGAAAGGCGAGCGTGAAGCGGATGGGCTGGAAACGTATCGCTTCTCGCACCTGCGCGGGCAGGAGCATCAGGGGGACGACCGCCCCGGAGAGCAACCGCTGAGCGAGGTTCATGATGCCCTGCACTCCGTCGACGTCCTCGAACCAGAAGGCCAGGCAGCCGATGAGCACGTCGAGCACGAAGGCCAGGACGGCGGCGCAGCCCAGGGCGGCCAGCGCCGCCAGCCAGACCGAGGGGTCCAGGGGCAGCTGCACCTGGTCGCGGAACAGCGCTCCGAGCGCTGCGACCATCGGCAGCAGGACGGCGATCTTCACCGTCTTCTCCGCCAGATTGTTGGACACGAGGTGGGCCAGGGCCGGGCATGGACGCACCAGCCAGATCGAGAGCCCGCCGGTGCGGATGTCCTCGGCGAGGAACGAGGCCGTCCAGCTCGAGGTGACCATCGAGACCACCGCGACCAGGACGAACCAGGTGACGAGACGGTCCGCCGGTATCGGGGGCGTCGCACCCCTTGCGATCGCGCCCGTCCAGACCAGGAGCGAGACGACGGGAGGGGTGATCGCGCCCAGCTGGAGAAGCAGCACCCAGGCCCGGTTCGTGAGCGTCACGGTGAGGTCCCGTCCGAACAGGGCCAGTCCGGTCGTGAGAAGCGTGCCACCGGGAGGAATAATCGCGGGGCTCATCGTCGCTCCCGTCCCGGGCGCGACTGCTGGGTGTACGCCTGGGCCATGATCGTGTCCAGGTCGACCTCCTGCACCGTGAGGTCCCGAAGACCTCCGAGGGCGAGGACCGAGGCCACGGCACCTTCCAGCTCCTCCTCCGACGCCTCGATGCTCACGACCCCGTGGTCACGCAGGACTGCTCCCGGTGGAAGGTTCTCCGGCGGCACCGGCCGGTCGAGGACGGTGCGGATCTGGCGGCGGGGCGCGATCCGGGCACGGAGACCGGAGAGGTCACCGTCGAACGTCAGCTGCCCGCCCGCCACCAGCAGGATCCGACGGCACAGCGCCTCGACATCGTCCATGTCGTGGCTGGTGACCACGATCGTGGTGCCCAGAGCCTCATTGGTGCGGGTGAGCATCGACCGCAGTGCCTGCTTCGCGGTGACGTCGAGGCCGATCGTCGGTTCGTCGGCGAACAGCAGGCGCGGGGAGTGCAGCAGGGAGAGCGCGAGCTCGCATCGCATGCGCTCCCCGAGGCTCAGGCGTCGCACCGGGACGTCGATGATCTCGTGCAAGCTCAGGATCTCGGTGAGCTCGCCGACTCGATGGCGGTATGTCGGCCCGTCCAGGCCGTACATCGCCTTGTGCACGAGCATCGAGTCGATCGTGGGCACGTCCCACCACAGCATCGACTTCTGGCCGAACACGACGGCGATCGTCTTCAGGAATTCCGCGCGGCGACGCGCGGGTTCGTGCCCGAGCACGTTCACCGTGCCCGTGGTGGGGCGGATGAGACCGCAGCACAGCTTGACCAGGGTGGTCTTGCCGGCCCCGTTGGGGCCGAGCAGGCCCACGACCTCACCCGGGGCGACCTCGAGATCGAGGGGGCCAGTGCCAGGCGATCCTCGGCGCGACGACCTAGGAAGGCATGCAGTGCCCCGCGGATCCCGGGATCCTGGTGGTGACGACGATAGGACTTGGACAGGGAGACCGCCCGGATGACGGGCTCGGACGGTGAGAGGTGACGTGCAGAGGACATGAAGCGCCTTGGATCTCTGAGCGCGCGGCGATGCCGCGATGACCGGGAGAGATGCCGACATTGCCGTCGGCCGGCGCATCATCCGATCCCGTGCACGTCTCCGTGGGCAGGGGATGGGACGGGGTGGACCTCGCGGCCCGCGTGCCCCCGTCATGAGATGCACGAGGTCGATGGTATTCGAGCGATGGCCAGCTGTGCCACCGGCAGGTTGCCCAGATGACATCGACGCTGATGTGCGGTCTCTTGTCCTCGGGAAAGAGCACCGTGGCGGGCGCGTCTGGCCGAGAGCCTGCCCGCGCGATGAGGCCCTTTGAGTCCGCTCGCGGACCCCTCTGCCCACGCGACGGTCCGCAGCGGGGCACAGAGGAACTGGGGAGCACAGACGCCGCGCAGGTGGTGCAGATTTCGTGGGAGTCGTCGGGGTGCAGCTCTGTGACCTGTGGTGCGACACTCGGGTGCGGCGCTCAGGTTCGCGCGACGTCGTCACGATCCTCAGGAGCGCCGCCGAGGCGACCGCGATGGCTCGTCTGTCGGCACGACACTGCGAACGAGGCTGCTGGGGCCGGCTCAGCCGCGCAGCTGTGGCGCGAACGTCTCGAAGACGAGCGCGGCGACCTCGGCAGGTGTTCTGTGGTCCGTGTCGACGACGAGGTCGTACGACGAGAGCCGGTGGAGCTCTCGCGCCAGACGTTCGTGATCGTCGAGGTGCCACGTCAGAGCGCGGTGTTGGCTCTCTGTGTACCGGGTCCGCAATCGGCGTTCTGCCACCTCCGACGATGCGGTGAGGTGCACGACTCGAAGAGGGAGCTCGAAACACCGTGTGTAGCGCTCACGGTCCGCGTGGCTCGCGATCACGCCTGCGACGATCGGCGTCCGCGGACCTGTCCGGCGGTAATTCCTCCACACGGCACGAATGTTGTCGGCCTCGGTCAGGACGTTCCGAGGGTCCCCGGACCCCGGAGGCCATGAGCGGTGGAACCAGTCGACGTCGAAGAGGCTGAACGGCAGCTCGGCCTCGGCGAAGAGGTCCGTGAGGTGATCGAGCGTCGAGGACTTGCCCACTCCGTACGAGCCGTTGAGGAAGATTCCGAACTCACGTCGTGGCATGACGAGGAGCCTAACCAGATCCCTGGGCCGGCACGTTCTGGACGACGACGCGACGTGCGGCGCGGTGCTCCTCTCTCGGGCGCGCGGGGAGCCGTGGGATCAGAAGTGGAGGTTCCCGCGAGATCTGTCAGAAGCACAGCTCTGTCACCTGTGGTGCGTGACCTGGGCACGGTGCCCGGACTCTCGCTGAGTTGTCCGATTCCTCAGCTTCGCCGACTCATTCGAATGCCTCGGCCCATCGGGGTGAAACCGGCCTTGAGGTAGGCGTCCCACGGTGCCCGGTAGTACGGCAGCGGCGCAGTGTTGATGAAAACGGAGTGGCCGCCATGATGCGCGACTCGACGGCATGCGTCCAGCGCGAGCGCTTGGGCCAGGCCCCGGTTCCTGTGTTCCGGGACGATGCCCAGCGGTTCGACCTCGGCCCACCCGTTGGCCGGATCCAACCACACCGTGCAACAGCCTGCCGGCGAGCCATCGGGTGCCTCGATGACCAGGTCCAGATCACGGATATAGAGCCGGTCGCTTCGCATCGACGCGAACGCGGCGGCGCCAAGGGTGCCGTTGTGCTCAGTCAGTCTCGGTTCTTCGGTTCGGCCGGCCACCCCCATGACTCTAGAGGCGCCGTCCATCGATGTCGGGCGGATCCCTGATGATCGGATCTCCACCTACCGCCTCTCACGTCGTCGCGACCTCGTCGCCGGCGACGGTGGTAGCACCGGAGGAGCACCTCGTGCCCGCCGACACGTCCATCGTGCCCGTCTGACGTCGGCGAGAGATGTGACTCGCACTGGCCAAGAACGTCAGAACTGGCCCAGTTGAGCGAGCAGCCGCAGCTGGGAATGTGACCCCCGTCACTCGTGCACCCATCCGGAATACTCCGCCCACCCCTGTAGTTGAGTCGTATGTACTCAAGTTTGATGCCGAGGGGTTTGACACCTCGACCCGCGAGGTATCTGCTTGAGCCGAAGCAGCTCACGTCTTGCCGCCGGCCCCGGCGGCCGGCGGAGTCGCACGGCGGGGACAGTCCCGTCGGGTGGGCATCGAGCCCGCCCGACCCGATCCCGCGCCGGGCGGCACCACCGACATCGTTCGCGGCGCATCCGCCGCAGAAAGGCAGGCACACATGTCCCGTGTCGTCGGAATCGACCTCGGCACCACCAACTCGTGCGTGGCCGTCCTCGAGGGTGGCCAGCCCACCGTCATCGCCAACGCGGAGGGCACCCGCACCACCCCGTCCGTCGTCGCCTTCTCCAAGCAGGGGGAGGTCCTCGTCGGCGAGGTCGCCAAGCGTCAGGCCGTCACCAACGTCGATCGCACCATCTCGTCCGTCAAGCGCCACATGGGCACCGACTGGACCAAGGAGATCGACGACAAGAAGTACACCCCCCAGGAGATCTCCGCTCGCATCCTGGGCAAGCTCAAGCGCGACGCCGAGGCGTACCTCGGCGAGCCCGTTACCGATGCGGTCATCACCGTCCCCGCCTACTTCTCGGACTCCGAGCGTCAGGCGACCAAGGACGCGGGCCAGATCGCGGGCCTCAACGTCCTGCGCATCATCAACGAGCCCACCGCCGCGGCCCTCGCCTACGGCCTCGAGAAGGGCAAGGACGACGAGCAGATCCTGGTCTTCGACCTGGGCGGCGGCACCTTCGACGTGTCCCTGCTCGAGGTCTCCAAGGACGAGGACGGCTCGACCATCCAGGTCCAGGCGACCGCGGGCGACAACCGCCTCGGCGGCGACGACTGGGACCAGAAGATCGTCGACTGGCTGATCTCGCAGGTCAAGGCGAAGGACGGCGTGGACCTCTCCAAGGACCGCATCGCCCTGCAGCGCCTCAAGGAGGCCGCCGAGCAGGCCAAGAAGGAGCTGTCGTCGGCCACGTCGACCAACATCTCCCTCCAGTACCTGTCGATGACCGAGAACGGTCCGCTGCACCTCGACGAGAAGCTGACCCGCTCGCACTTCGAGGAGATGACCTCGGACCTGCTCGAGCGCACCAAGGCCCCCTTCCACCAGGTGATCAAGGACGCCGGGATCAAGGTCTCCGACATCGACCACGTGGTCCTCGTCGGCGGCTCGACCCGTATGCCCGCGGTCTCCGAGGAGGTCAAGGAGCTCACCGGCAAGGAGCCCAACAAGGGCGTCAACCCCGACGAGGTCGTCGCCATCGGCGCGGCCCTCCAGGCGGCGGTGATCCGTGGCGAGCGCAAGGACGTCCTGCTCATGGACGTCACCCCGCTCTCCCTCGGCATCGAGACCAAGGGCGGCGTGATGACCAAGCTCATCGAGCGCAACGCGGCCATCCCGACCAAGACCTCCGAGGTCTTCTCGACGGCCGAGGACAACCAGCCGTCGGTCGCCATCCAGGTCTTCCAGGGCGAGCGTCAGTTCACCCGTGACAACAAGCTGCTGGGCACCTTCGAGCTCTCGGGCATCGCCCCGGCTCCCCGTGGCATCCCGCAGATCGAGGTCACGTTCGACATCGACTCCAACGGCATCGTGCACGTCTCCGCCAAGGACCGCGGCACGGGCAACGAGCAGTCCATCCAGATCACCGGCGGGTCGGCCCTCTCCAAGGACGACATCGACCAGATGATCAAGGACGCCGAGGCCCACGCGGCCGAGGACCAGGAGCGCCGCGACCTGGCCGACGCCCGCAACACCCTCGAGCAGCTCGTCTACCAGGGCGAGAAGCTCCTGAAGGACAACGGCGACAAGGTGCCGGACGGCGACAAGACCGGCGCCGAGGACGCGATCAAGGCCGCCAAGGAGACCCTGGCGAACGAGGACGCGTCCAAGGACGAGCTCGAGTCCACGCGCGACGCCCTGAACGAGGCGCTGCAGAAGGTCGGCACCGCCATCTACTCCCAGCAGGGCGACGCCCAGGCGGCGCCGGGGGCCGACGGCGAGCAGGCCGGCACGACCGGCTCGTCCTCGGACGATGACGTGGTCGACGCCGAGATCGTGGACGACGAGGAGGACAAGTGACCGAGGACCAGAGCAGCCCCACCCCGGAGCAGGAGCCGCGCGACGGCTCCGGCGCCGGCCGGGACGAGCCGCGGTTCTCCTTCTCGGACAAGCGCCGGGTCGATCCGACGGACGGCAGCGTCCGTCCGTCGGACGCCCCGGCCCCCGGGTCCGAGCAGGAGCCCGAGGACCCGATCGACGCCGAGGCGGCGAAGCTCTTCGCCGATGCCGCCTCCGGCGACGGCGCCGAGGTCGTCTCGGAGCGGGTCGTCGAGCTCGAGGGCCAGGTGGCCGATCTCGAGGAGGAGCTCAAGCGCTCCCAGGCCGAGTACGTCAACTCCCGGCGCCGGATCGAGGCGAGCGCGGTCGTGTCGACCGAGGCCGCCGTCGGTCGCGTCCTGACCTCGCTGATCGGGGTCCTGGACGATCTCGAGCTCGCGCGTCAGCACGGAGACCTCGCCGAGGGCACCCCGTTCGCGTCGATCGCCGCGAAGCTCGAGGACGCCCTGGCCGCTCACGGCATGGAGCGCTTCGGCGCCCCGGGCGAGGTGTTCGACCCGACCATCCACGAGGCCCTCCTGCACGAGGACTCCGCGGACGTCGAGACCAACACCATCAAGACGGTCCTGCAGCCCGGCTACCGCATGAAGGACCGCGTGCTGCGGCCCGCCCGCGTGGCCACCTACGGCCCGCAGTGACCCCCTGCGGGGAGCTCGCCCCGGCGCGACGCCTCCCCTGAGCGACGACGGCGGATCGTTCGCGCAGTCCAGCTGCCGGACGGTCCGCCGTCGCGCTCCGCGGGCCTCGACCCGCATCGCCGCCTCCCCGGCGGCCCCACCGACATGATGACCACCACGACCACGCATCCGAAGGGAGGCGCCGACGATGTCCGGACAGGACTGGCTCGACAAGGACTTCTACGCGGTGCTCGGTGTCTCGAAGGACGCGAGCGCCCAGGAGATCAAGAAGGCGTACCGGAAGAAGGCCAAGCAGCTGCACCCGGACCGCCACCCCGGCGACAAGGACGCCGAGGACCGCTTCAAGGCGGTCGGCGAGGCCTACGGGGTGCTCAACGACCCCGAGCAGCGCCAGCAGTACGACGCGATCCGCGCGATGGGCTCCGGCGGCGCCCGCTTCTCCTCGGGCCCCGGCGGCGCAGCCGGCGCCGAGGGCTTCGAGGACATGTTCTCGGCCATGTTCGGCGGCGGCGGCCAGGGCGGTGCCCGGGTCCGCTTCGGCGGTCAGGGCGGTGCTCAGGGCAGCCCCAACATGGAGGACATCTTCTCCATGTTCGGCGGCGGGGGTCGGGGCGCCGGCAGCTTCGGCGGCGGAGGGTTCGGCGGTGCGGGCGGCGGCTACACCGCCCCCGCCAAGGGCCAGGACCTCTCGGCCCGGACCACCCTGAGCTTCCGCGAGGCGGCGCTCGGAACCGAGATCCGCCTCAGCGTCGGCGGCCGCTCGGTCACCACGCGCACGCCGGCCGGGGTGCGCGACGGCCAGAAGATCCGTCTGCGCGGCAAGGGCCAGCCGTCCGCGAACGGCGGCGAGGCGGGCGACCTGATCCTCACGATCTCCGTCACCCCCCACCCCGTTTTCTCGCTCGACGGCAACGACCTGCGGGTGACCGTCCCGGTGCGCTACGACGAGGCCGTGCTCGGCACGACCGTCGAGGTGCCCCGTCTCGACGGCGGCACGGTGCGCATGAAGGTGCCGGCCGGCACGCCGTCGGGCCGCACCCTGCGCGCCAAGGGCAAGGGGATCACGACCTCGAAGGGCACCGGCGACCTGCTGGCGACCCTCGAGGTGACGGTGCCCGCCCACCTCGACGATGCGACCCGCGCGGCCGTCGAGCAGCTGCGCGCGGCGCAGGAGGACGAGAACCCGCGGGCCTCGCTCGCCGCCGACGCGGCGAGGTGACCGGCGGACCACGGGAGCCGTGACCACGCGGTTCCGCCCCCAGGAGGGAGGTGAGCGGTGATGACACCGACGCAGGGATTCGACGAGCACGCCCCCGTGTTCGTCATCTCCGTGGCGGCGGAGCTGTCGGGGATGCACCCGCAGACCCTCCGCCAGTACGACCGGCTCGGGCTCGTGACGCCGAGCCGCTCCGCGGGACGAGGCCGCCGCTACAGCGCGCGCGACGTCGCCAAGCTCCGTCAGGTGCAGCGTCTGTCGCAGGAGGAGGGCATCAACCTCGCCGGCATCAAGCGCATCCTCGAGCTCGAGGACCAGGTGCGCGCCATGCACGAGCAGCTCGGCGCCGTCCAGCGGGCCGTCGAGCAGCAGCTGAGCCCCGCCTCGGCGCGCCGTGTGTTCGCCGCCGACAGCGACGGGCAGGTGACCTCGCTGAGCCGCGGCCAGCGGCCCGAGCGTCAGCAGGCCGGCGCCCTCGTGCTGTGGCGGCCGCGCCGGTCCTGAGGCCGGGGCCCGCCGGGGCGGGCACCTGGCGGCCTCCCCGGTCGGGTCACCGGGGGCGGACGCCCTCGATCGCGTAGATCTCGCCGAGCCGCTCGGCGACGCGGTGCAGGTCGACCTCCTCGGCGGCGCGGCGCCCCGCCGCCGTCAGGTCGGGCAGGCGTCCGTCCAGCAGATCCCGCAGGCGCGTGACCATCTCCTCGACGACCTCCGCGCCGCGGCCGTGCACCATGTGGGTGACCTCGCCGTCGGGCAGCCAGTCGCGGTAGATGGGGATGTCACGCACCACGACGGGAGCGCAGCAGGCGAGCGCCTCGAGCAGCACGATCCCCTCCGTCTCCTCCTGGGTGAGGAAGCAGAAGGCGTCGGCGCCGCGGTAGGCGTCACGCAGCACGGAGGGGTGCACGTAGCCGGGGAAGAGGCAGTTGGCCGGGGCGCCCTCGATCGCGGCGGCCACGTCCCGCGTGATCATGCGGGCGTCGGTGTGCCCGTACCAGACGAACGTGACCTCGGGCAGCGCCCGCGCGACCTCCACCCAGTCCAGGATGCCCTTGCGCACCATCTGCAGCCCCACGCTCATCACCACGGGGGCCTCGGCCCCGAGGCCGAGCTGCTCGCGCAGGCGCGTGCGCGCTGACGCGTCCGGGGAGAAGAAGGCGGTGTCCACCCCGTTGGACAGCACGTGGATGTTGCGACGCAGCCCGTAGGCGGGCCGCACGATGAGCGAGCGCGCGTAGGCGGTGGGCGTCAGCACCGCGTCGCCGCTGCGGTAGATCCAGGCGATCCATCGACGGAACCACGGGGCGAGCACGTTGGACCCGGTGAAGGAGTCCCGGAAGTCCTCCTCGGTCGAGTGGGCCCAGACGAGGGCCGGCCGTCCCCGCAGCCGCGCCCAGCGCGCGAGCAGCGGCGTGTCGGGGAAGGGCGTGTTGAGATGCACGACGTCGAAGGGCCCGAGCGGATCGGTCACGACCGTGTGGCCGAGGGCCTCGACGGCAGTGCGCTGGTGGCGCATGGCCTCGCCGATGCCCGACTGGGTGGCCAGGCGCGCCAGGCCGCGGGGGATCAGGACCCTCAGGGGGCGGTCGGGCGCCTCAGCGGGAGGGGCGGCACGGCGCGGCAACCGGCCCAGGACGGCATCGAGCACGGCGGTCGCCCGGGCGCGGAGGCGATCCACTCCCGTGGCGGGGAGGCGGGTGCGGGTGAGGAGCATCGTCGCGGGACCGGTCGCAGGTCTCACGCGGCGGCGCGAGCCGGACGTCGCGCCGCGATCACGTCGCGGTAGACCTCGAGCGCCCCGCGCCCGAAGGCATCCGAGCCGCACGTCTCGTGGGCATGCGCCGCCGCGGACCGCGACATGCGGGCGCGATCGGCGTCGTGGTCGAGCAGGTCGGACAGCCGGTAGGCGAACTCGCCGGCCTCCTCGTACTGCCAGCCCGTGATGCCGTCGAGCACCACGCCCGCGAGCGAGGGGTCGCGCCGGCACAGCAGCGGCAGGCCGCACGCGAGGGCCTCGATGAAGGTCAGGCCCTGGGTCTCCGAGAGGGAGGCCGAGACGAACACGTCGCCCAGGCGGTAGTAGCGGGGGATCTGGGCGGGGTCGACGCAGCCGACGAAGCGCACGTCCTCGCCGATGCCCAGCTGCTCGGCGAGGCGCTCGGCGTCGGCGCGGATCGGGCCGTCGCCCACGAGCACGAGGGTGCAGTCGGTGCGGCGCGCCGCCGCGACGTTGCGCAGCACCTCCTCGATGTTCTTCTCCTTGGCCAGACGGCACACGGAGACGAGCACGCGGTGCGTCTCGGGGATGCGCAGCTCGCGCCGCAGGGCCTGCGCGTCCTCGCGCTCGGCGACGGTCCGGGCGGGCCGGAAGCGGCGCAGGTCGAGGCCGGTCGGGACCACGTGGATGGGGCGGCGCACGCCGTAGCCCGCGAGCAGCGCGCTCACCTTGGTGGTCGGCGCGATGACGGCGTCGGTGCCGGCCAGCAGCTTGCGGGAGAAGGCCGCGACGGCCTTCTTGCCCATCGTGCGGCTCGGCGAGTAGTAGTGCGTGTAGTCCTCGTAGATCGTGTGGTACGTGTGCACGATCGGCACCCCGAGGTCCCGGGAGAGCCGCTTGGCCCACAGATAGGTGGAGAACTCGCAGTTGGAGTGCACGATGTCGGGCCCCCACCGCAGGATCTCGCGGCGGATCGCGTCGCTGCTCAGGGCGCCGATGCGCGCCCGGTCGTAGAAGATCGAGGCGGAGACGGAGCCGAGGCGGTACACGCCGTCGGCGTGCGTCGAGCGCAGGCCCTCGGCCAGCGTCAGCACACGCACCTCGCAGCCCAGGAGCTCGAGCTCGCGCTTGAGCGTGGTCACGCTCGCGACGACGCCGTTGACGGTGGGCTCCCACCAGTCGGTCGTCAGCAGCACCTTGAGGGGGCGGGGATCGGCGGAGGAGGGGAGGACCGTGGCGGGTGCCGGCGAGAGCGTCCTCGCCGTCGTGCCCAGAGGAAGTGCGGTCATGCTTCGAGCGTAGGGGCCCGGCGCCGCCGCGTCCCTCCGGTGCGCCCCGGACATTTCACGGAGTGAGCCCCCTGTCGGATCAGCCCGCGACCTGATACAGGGGTCCGCCTCAGGCCTCCGGCGCCACCTGGTACGTGGCCGTGAACGAGGCCGAGTCGAGCTGCTGGCTGAAGATCGCGAAGCGCGCCTGGACGTGCGGCGCGTCCGGGTCGACGCCGAGGGAGGCCACGGGCAGGGCGTGCACCGTGAACATGTAGCGGTGCGGGGCGCCCGCCGGCGGGTTGGGGCCGTCGTAGCCGCGGCGGCCGAAGTCGTTGACGGCCTGTGCGATGTCCTCCGCGTCGCGCTCGACGCCGAGCGGCAGCGCGGTGGCGTCGGCCGGGATGTCCCAGGCCACCCAGTGCCAGAAGCCGGAGCCCGTGGGGGCGTCCGGGTCGTAGCACGTGACCGCGAAGCTGCGGGTCCCCTCGGGCGCGCCGCCCCAGGTCAGGTCCGGCGAGGTCGAGGAGCCGTCGAGCTCCGGGGCCAGCTGGGCGGCGGCGACGACCGAGCCGGAGGGGGTCGCGCTCGAGGACAGGGAGAACGTGTCGGTGGTCATGTCCACAGGGTAGGGAGGCGGCCGGGAGGTGTCGAGGGCGCCACAGCGGCCGTGACGGCGGCCGGGCGTCCCTCGGCGCGCAGGGCGCCGTCGATACACTGGCCGGCATGTCAGCTGCCGCCTCCGCGACCTCGCCCGCGCCCGCTCTCACGCCCGTCGTCGTCGGCGGCGACATCGGCGCCTACTCCCTCGCGCGGGCCTTCCACGAGGCCTACGGGATCCGGACGGTCATCGTCTCCCGCCTCGCCGGCTGGCACGTGACCGACAGCGCGATCACCGTGAACGTGCACTGCGACGACCCCTTCGACCACGAGGCGCTCGCGCCCGTGCTCGCGGACATCGCCGGGCGGATCGCGCACGGCCGCCTCATCCTGCTCGGCTCGGCCGACGCGACGGTCAAGCCCATCATCCGCGTGCGCGACGAGACCGACGTGCTCGACGACCGCTGGGTCGTGCCGTACGTCGATCTCGAGACCTTCCGCGCGGGCACCGAGAAGCAGAACTTCACGGCGCTGTGCGAGCGGCTCGGCGTGGACCATCCCGCGACCCGCATCGTCGACCTCGCCGACGACGTCGACCCGGCCCTCGAGGTCCCGTTCACCTTCCCGGTGATCGCCAAGCCCGCGGACGTCTCGGCGTGGAAGCAGATCTCGTTCCCGGGCAAGCAGAAGGTGCACACGGTCGCCTCCCCCGAGGAGCTGATCGCCCTGCTGCGCGCGATCCGCGGGTCCGGCTACCGCAGCAGCGTGATCGTCCAGGACCGCATCCCCGGCGACGACCAGAACATGCGCATCCTCACCTGCTACTGCGACGAGCAGTCCCGGGTGCGCTTCGCCTCGTGGGGACGCACCCTGCTCGAGGAGCACAGCCCCGGGGCGATCGGCAACCCCGCCGCGATCATCACGGGGACCGACCCTGCCATGGTCGATCAGGCGCAGCGGCTGTGCACCGAGCTGGGCTGGACCGGGTACGCCAACTTCGACCTCAAGTTCGACCCGCGCGACGGCCGCACCAAGTTCTTCGAGCTCAACCCCCGCCTGGGCCGCTCGAACTACTACGTCACCGCGGGAGGCCACAACCCCGTGACCTGGTACGTCGACGAGCACATCGGCGGGGGACTGCCGCCGGTGGCCGACGGCGAGCTGCCCGAGATCGTGCAGGACCAGCCCGAGGTGCTGTACACGGTGGTGCCCGTCGCCCTCGTCAAGCACTACACGACGCTGCCCGACGCGCGCGCCCAGCTGCGCCGGGTGCTCGCCGCGCGGCGCGTCGCCAACCCCCTCGTCTACCGCGGCGTGGAGCGCAGCCCGCGACGCTGGGCCCACATCGCGGCCGCGATGGCCAACTACGTGCGCAAGTTCCGTCGTCACTACCATCCCGAGCCCGTGGGCCCCGAGGACGTGGCGGCGCCGGTCGAGGACGCCCGCCCGTGAGCGCGGGCGGCGCCGAGGGCGCGCGCGTCGACGGCACCTGGAGGGCGCCCGTGGTCGGCGTGCTGGGAGGCCTCGGCCCCGCCGCCACCGCCGTGTTCCTGGACCTGCTGGTGCGGGCCACCGACGCCGCGAGCGACCAGGAGCACCTGGACCTGCTGGTGTCCCAGCACTCGACGACCCCCGACCGCACCGCGCACATCCTCGACGAGTCCGCCGCGGACCCCGGCCCCGTGCTCGCCCGCGACGCCGCGATGCTCGAGCGCGCGGGCGTGGGCCTGCTCGTCCTGCCGTGCAACACCGCCCACCACTTCGTGCGCCGGATCGAGGCGGTCACCTCGGTGCCGTTCGTGAGCATCGTCGACGCGACGGTCGAGGTCGCCGCGCAGAGCGTCGGCGCGGGGGGCACGGTGGCCGTGTTCGCGACCGAGGGCAACATCCACGCCCGCGTCTACCAGGACGCCCTCGAGGCGCGCGGGCTCCGCGCCCTCGTGCCGGACGGCGAGCTGCAGGCGCGGATCAACACGCTCATCTACGACCAGGTCAAGGCGAACCGGCCCGTGGACCGCGGCCTGTTCGAGCGCTGCGTCGCCGAGGCGGTCGCCCTCGGCGCCGGCACGGTCGTGCTCGGCTGCACCGAGCTGTCGGTCATCTACGACCAGCACGGCTTCCGCGCCGACGAGCGCCTGACCGACTCCCTCACCGAGCTCGCCCGGCAGACCGTGCTGCGCGCGCACAAGGAGCTCGCCCCGGCCTTCGCGAGGCAGACGCCCGCGCCGTGAGGCGGCGAGCCGCCCCTCAGAACCCGGTGTCGGTGGGGCGCGGGTAGTAGCGCAGGAACTTCCGGACGTGGTTGAGCGCGACCGTGGCGGCGTAGCCGCGGGCCCACAGCCCGTCGGCCGGGTAGGCCCACGGGTTCTCGACCCCGCGCCGCGCGACCCGGCGCACCCAGCGACGCATGCCGCGGTCGCGCACGTAGCGCAGCAGGAGCGGGGTGGGCACGAGCGAGTAGAGGATCTCGTCGACCTCGGTCACGGGCTCGATCTCACGATCCTCGATCGCGTCGGCCACGACGAAGCGGGAGATGTTCGCCCCGGCCGCGGTGACGTAGAAGTTGTTGCGGCCGATGCGGGGGTTGACCTCGAAGAACTTGAGGGACCCGTCGCGCGGGTCCTCCTTGACGTCGAAGTTCGCGAAACCGCGGTACCCGGTGGCCTCGAGCAGGCGCCGGGCCTGCTCGAGCGCCTCCGGGAGCGGGGTCGTGATCATCGCCGCGGGCCGCCCGAGGGCGTCGGGGGTGTGCTCGCCCAGCAGCACGCGAGCCGAGCACAGCAGCGTCACCCGGCCGTGGCGGTCGGTGTACGCCGTGATCGAGCACTCGGTCGTGTCGTCCCCGGGCACGAGCTCCTGGACCACCACGCGGCCCGTGTACCCCGCGCGTGCGATCGTGCGCAGCAGCTCGTCGAGCTCGGCGGCCGACTCGACGAACCACACCTTCTTCTTGCCCGCGAAGCGCACGTGCGCCATGTCGGCGGTGCGCGCCGCCTTGACCACGACGGGGAAGGGGATCCGGGTCGCGGGCGGCGTCCACGAGGTGCCGCGGGCGTCCGCGACGTCGACGATCTCCGTGACCGGGGTCGCGACGCCGTGCTCGGCGCACGCGAGCGCGAACTCGGCCTTGTCCGAGAGGCGCTCGAGGACGTCGGCGTCGAGGATCGGCATCACGTAGTGCGCGGCGAGGGGCTCGCGGTGGTCGCTCATCATCTGGATCACGGAGTCCGCGTTGGCCAGCAGGAGCTGGGGCCGCCGACCGCCGCGCTCCTCGGCCAGCGACACGAGGCGGGCGACCATGTCGTCCTCGTCGGCCCGCGCCCCCAGCTCGATCACGTTGCACGCGACCGAGCGCCGCATCGCCTCGACCGCGATCTTCGTGACGACGGTCGCGACCACCCCGTACTCCTCGTGGAAGGCACGGGCGAGCGTGTACACGCCCAGCCCCGACCCGGCGAGGACGAGATCGAAGTCGGGCGCGGCGGACGAGGACGATGCGGTGGCGTCGGGCATGGCCGTGATCCTAGCGGTGGGCGCGCCGCGAGCCGGTCAGGGCCGACGCAGCCACAGCGTCGCCTCGGCGGGGATCACATCGGAGGCTCCCGCCGCGGAGGCCACGAGGGGGACCGCGTCGGCGGGGTCCGCCACCTCGGCCAGGCTCACCTCGGCATCGGTCGTGTTGACGACGACGAGGACCCCGGCGTGCTCGAGGGCGAGCACGCCCGCCGGGACGTCCTCCACGAACCGCACGCCGTCGCCGTAGACGCCCAGATCCAGCTCGTGACGCAGGCGCAGGGCCGACCGGTACATCTCGAGGGTCGAGCCCTCGACGCCGTCCTGGAGATCGGCGGCGAGCTCGCCGAAGGCCGGCGGCTGCGGCAGCCAGGACGCACCGGTGGGGGAGAAGCCGTAGGCGGGGGCGTCGTGGACCCACGGCAGCGGCACCCGGCAGCCGTCGCGCCCGGGCACGCCGGCGCGCTTGTGGGAGGGATCCTCGCGCAGCTCGTCGGGGAGGTCCGCGACCTCGGGCAGGCCGAGCTCCTCGCCCTGGTAGAGGTAGGCGGAGCCGGGCAGGGCGAGCATCAGCAGGGTCGCGGCGCGGGCCCGCTGGAGCCCGAGCGCGGCGTCGGGCACCTCGTCGCGTGCGAGACCCTCGCCGAACACGTGGTCGGGCGCGAAGCCGTAGCGGCTCGCATGCCGGATCACGTCGTGGTTCGAGAGCACCCACGTCGTGGGCGAGTCGACGGCCTCGGCGATCGCGAGCGGCTTCTCGATGGCCGCGCGCATCGTCTCGACGCCCCAGCGGGCCTGGAGGAACCCGAAGTTAAACGACTGGTGCGCCTTGTCGTGGCCGATGTACAGCGGCAGACGCTGCTCGGGGATCCAGGCCTCGAGCACGAGCATGCGGTCGCCCTCGTACTCGTCCAGGATCGGACGCCACTCGCGGTACACGTCGATCACGCCGTCGTTGTCGAAGTAGACGGGCACCTCGCCCTCGGGCACGTCGATCAGGCCCGCCGCGTCGACGGTCGCGTCCGGCAGCCCCTCGGGCTTGACCATCCCGTGCGCGACGTCGACGCGGAACCCGTCCGCGCCGCGGTCGAGCCAGAACCGCAGGATCGACGCGAACAGCTCGTGGACGGCGGGGTTCTCCCAGTTCCAGTCCGGCTGCGTGGTGTCGAAGATGTGGAGGTACCACTGGCCCGGGGTGCCGTCGGGCTCGGTCACCCGCGTCCAGCCGGCGCCGTGGAAGATCGAGTGCCAGTTGTTGGGGGGCAGCTCCCCGTGCTCGCCGCGCCCGTCGCGGAAGACGTACATGTCGCGCTCGCGGGAGCCGGCGGGGGCCGCGAGCGCCGCCTGGAACAGCGGGTGCTCGCTCGAGGAGTGGTTGGGCACGAGATCGACGATCACCTTGAGCCCGAGACCGTGGGCGCGCGCGATGAGCTCGTCGGCGTCGGCCAGGGAGCCGAAGCGGGGGTCGACGTCGCAGTAGTCCGCGACGTCGTATCCCGCGTCGTGCTGCGGGGAGGTGTAGAAGGGGGAGAGCCAGACGGCGTCGACGCCGAGGCCCTTCAGATAGGGCAGGCGGGCGGTGATGCCGGGCAGGTCGCCCATGCCGTCGCCGTCGGAGTCGGCGAAGGAGCGCGGGTAGACCTGGTACACGACGGCGTCGCGCCACCACTGCTGGCACATGGGTTCTCCTTGCGAGAGGGGGTGTGGGGCCCGGGGCCGGGCGGTGCGCGGGTCGCGCGTCGACGGCCCGGGCCGGCTACCGGAGAGCGGCCCGGGCCGGCTACCGGAGAGCGGCCCGGGCCGTGAGGGGAGGTCGGGTCAGGCGGTCAGGCGCACGAAGCTCGTGCCGGGACCCGACGCGCTCAGCCGGAGCTGCGGCGCGCCGGTCTCCGAGCCCAGGCTCTCGACCTCGGTGCCGCCCTCGCGGTGCAGCAGCTCGCCGGCGTCCAGGTCGAGGGTGATCGGCGCATGGGCGTCGCGCGCGAGGTGCACGAGCACGTCGCCGTCCGGGTGCGTGCGCTGGAGGACGAGCGCATCGTCCTCCCAGGCAAGGAAGCGGATGCCGCCGCGGCGCAGCGCCGCGAGGTCACCGCGCAGCCGCAGCAGGTCGCCGGTCGCGCGCAGCACCTCCCGGTCGATCGTCGAGGCGCGCGGCCCCACGCCGGCCAGGCCGTCCCACGGCATCGAGGTGCGCGAGTGCTCGCCGGTGCGTCCCGGGAACCCGAGCTCGTCGCCCGCGAACACGGTGGGCACGCCGGGCAGGGCCGCGAGAGCCGCGAGGGCGACCACCTGGCGCTCGCTCGTCCCGACGACGCTCCGGGTGCGGGGCGTGTCGTGGCTCGAGAGCTGGCTCTGGGAGTGCTTCCACGACGGGTAGGGCAGATGCGCGTTGTACTCGTGAAGGGTGGCGCCGATCTGGCGGCCCGACAGGCGCGGGATGCTCATGGGCAGTCCCAGCCAGTTCAGGCCGTTGTCGGGGTCGGCGAGCCACGCCCACACGGGCCGCGTGAAGCCCGCGTAGTTCATCGTGCCCATCCACCCGTCGCCCACGAGGTCCGCGCTCGCGTCGTGCCCGTGCTCCGCGATCAGCCAGGCGTTCTCGCGGCCGTCCTCCGCGGTCCCGGCCACGTCGCGCATGGTGCCGCGCACGTCGCGGGCCACCTGATGGGCCAGATCGATCGCCCCCGAGCGGCCCGTCATGTTCGCGACGTCGATCCGCCAGCCATCGGCGGAGAAGGGCGCCGCGAGATACCGGCCCACGACGCTCTCGGGACCCTGCAGCATGCGCTCGCGCAGCGCCTGGCTGCGATGGTCGAGCTTGGGCAGGCTGGGCACGTCCAGCCACATCTCGTACGCGTCGGGGTGGTCGGTGAACAGGTAGAAGCCGGCCTCGAGGCTGTCCGCGTCCGCCTGGGCGCGCTCGAACCACTCGTGGGTGTCGCCCGTGTGGTTGGTCGTCAGGTCGAGGATGAACCGCATGCCGCGCGCATGCACGGCCTTGCTCAGCCGGACGAGGGCCTCCTGCCCGCCCAGCAGCGCGTCGACGTCGTCGAACGTCGAGGCGTCGTAGCGGTGCACGGAGCCGGAGGGGAAGATCGGCGTCAGATAGATCGTGTTCGCCCCGAGGGACTGCACGTGGTCGAGGTGCTCGACGATGCCGTCGAGATCCCCGCCGTAGAGCTGGTGGGCGGTGCTCGGCCCGTGCGCCGCCGGCTCCTCGTCCCACTCCATGATGTGCGCCCACGCGGGCACGGTCTCGGGGGTGAGGGCGGGGGAGCCGGCGCCGCGCGCGAAGCGGTCGGGGAAGATCTGGTAGACGACGGCGTCGTCCACCCAGCTCGGGGACTCGTCGAGCACGAGACGGAAGTCCGTCGCGTCGGCGAGGTCGTGGTCGATCACGCCGGCCGCCGTGAGCCACGCGTAGTCGAGCGAGCGCTCGCCGTCCCCGACCACGCAGAAGCGGTAGCGCGTATCGGGGTTGACCATGCGCACGGTGGCGTGCCACCACGTGCCCGACTGCCCGTTCCAGCGGGTCGGGGCGTCCTCCGCCTCGAGCTCGGTGACCTTGGGCTCGCCGTCCTGCAGGACGCGCACGGCGAGGGAGCGCACCGGGTAGGCGGCCGGCACCCAGACCCGCAGCGGCACCTCGTCGCCGAGCCGCCGAGCAGGCTGCGGGACGAAGACCGGCCCGGAGTCGTGGTGGGGGAGGTTCTGGAAGGAGGGCACGGAGATGGTCAGCCTTTCACGGCGCCCGCGGTCGAGCCGCCGACGATATAGCGCTGGAGGAACATGTACAGGAGGATGACGGGGACCATGATCATGATCGAGCCCGCGGCGAAGATCCCGAGGTTGTTGGACTTGTCGCCGTAGAGCATCCCGTACAGGCCCACCGCGAGGGTCTTGTTGTCATCGCTGGTCAGGATGAGCGAGCCGAGCAGGAAGTCGCTCATCACGCCCACCAGGCTGATCAGCACGGTCGTCGCGAGGATCGGGACGAGCGAGGGCAGCAGGATGCGGGTGAACAGCTGCCAGTGGGTGGCCCCGTCGAGGGTCGCGGCCTCGTCGAGGGACTTGGGCACGGTGTCGAAGAAGCCCTTGATGAGCCAGACCTGGCCGAGCGAGCCGCCGAGCATCACGAGGATGTAGCCGGGCAGCGAGTCGAGCCCCAGGATCGGGACCACCTCGCCGAGGCCCGCGAGCATCGTGTAGATCGCGATCATCGAGAGGACCGACGGGAACATCATGATCAGCAGCAGGCTCAGCATGCCCGCGCGGCGCCCCTTGAAGCGGAAGCGACTGAAGGTGTAGCTCGCGAGCGTGGACAGGAACACCTGGGTGAGGGAGACCGTCACGCACACGATCACGGTGTTGAGGTACCAGCGGGGGAAGTTGCCCTTCGCTCCGCTCAGCAGCGTCGTGTAGTGCTCGAGGCTGAAGCTGGTGGGGATCAGCCCGGTCGAGGCGACCGTGCCGAGCGGGTTGAACGACGCCGAGATCACGAACAGCACGGGGAAGATCGCGAAGAGGAACGCGATGATGCCGACGACGTGCCGCCAGCCGATCTCGGCGAACCAGCGTCCGAACGGCATCCGGTGGGCGGGAGCCCCGGAGGTCTGGGGATTCGACATGATGACCGCCTGCCTTTCTCAGTTGATGTCTTCGAGGACGCGGGTGAAGCGGAACTGGATCATCGCGAGCACGCCCGTCAGGACGAACAGCGCGACCGAGATCGCGGAGGCGAAGCCGAAGTCCGAGCCGCCGCCGCCGAAGGCGATGCGATAGATCATCGAGATGAGGATGTCGGTGCCGCCGCGGTCGTACTCGCCCGGCGCGAACGGGCCGCCCTGGGTCAGCAGCTGGATCGCGTTGAAGTTGTTGAAGTTGAAGGCGAAGGACGAGACCAGGAGCGGGGCGACCGAGACGAGCAGCAGCGGGGTCACGATGCGCAGGGTGGTCTGCAGGCGGCTCGCGCCGTCGATGCGCGAGGCCTCCATGAGCTCGTCGGGGATCGACTGCAGGGCGCCCGTGCACACGATGAACATGTACGGGAAGCCCATCCACAGGTTCGTCAGGAGCACGGCGACCTTGGCGAGCGTGGGGTCGCCGAACCAGTCGAGATGCAGGTGCAGCGTCTGGTTGATGAGGCCAAAGTCCTTGTTGTAGAAGTTCGACCACACGAGCAGCGAGATGAACCCGGGGATCGCGTAGGGGATCAGGAGCACCGAGCGGTAGACCTTGCGGCCCCGGATCCGCTCGTCGTTCAGGGTCAGGGCGAGCGCGAAGCCCACCACGAAGCACAGCAGCACGGAGCCGATCGCGAACACGAGGGTCCAGGCGAGGGCCTGGAGGAACTGCTGGGCGATCTTGGAGTTGGTGAACAGGCGGATGTAGTTGTCGCCGCCCACGTTCTGCAGCCAGCCCTGGGCGAAGGCCTGCTTGCCGGTCGAGTCGACGAACACCTCGCTGTCGCCGACCTTGCCGACGGTGTACTTCTCTCCCGTCGAGGTGTTGGTGATCGTGTCGGTGGCCTCGTCGTACTGGAGCACCTTGGTGCCCACGAAGGCCTGGTTGGGCCCCTGGGCACGGATCGCGCGGGTGTCGTCGACCTCGACGGCGATCTGGCTGATCGTCTGATAGGCGGCGTTGATCTGGCGCGGGTCGAGCATGGTGTAGCCGTCCGCCGCGGTCACGCGGCCGTCGGTGACGGTCACGTCGGAGGAGTCGGCGGCGGTCGCCTTCTTACCGTCCTCGCCCATCTCGACCTCGCCGGTCTGCTGGTTGACGAGGAACAGGGTGAAGGGGCCGTCGGTCGGCGTGCCCGTCGTGCCCACCGACATCGCGTAGAGCGGCGAATCGGGTGCCTGCTGCACGGAGTTGCCCGTGATCGAGGCGATCGCCTCCTCCTTCGACCCGCGGCTGCCGTCGCCGTAGTTGGTGAAGGAGTAGCTGACCGTCAGCACGATCGGGACGATCAGGAACGTGGCCAGGAAGAACGTGCCCGGGAAGATGTACTTGCCCGGGATGAAGCGCTTGGTGCTGTAGAGCACGAAGAAGAGGACGGCGGCGGGGATGGTCACCCCGACCCACAGCCACTGCTTCGTGGCGATCATGACGGGCACGATCCAGACGGTCACCGCGAGCACGATGCCCAGGAGCAGAACCCTGCCGACGACGGCGGGGACGGAGGTGGAGCGCTCGCGATGCGCGGGCGCCGTCAGGGAGGTCATGGCGTCATTGCCTTTCAGAAGCCGGGATGACGGGCTCGGCGGACACCGCGCCCGCGCCGAGGGGCGGCGCGGACGCGGTGTCGGCCAGAAGGGGCCGGATCAGATCTTGGAGGTGATCTCCTGGCCGGCGGACTCCATCGTCGACGTCGGGTCGGCGCCCTTGACGATGTTCGCCTCGGCCTGGCCGAGCGGTCCCCAGACCTCCTGCATCTGCGGGATCGCGGGCATCGGGTCGGCGTTCTCCGCGTACTGGGCGATCTGGACCATCTCGGGGTTGTCGGCCGCGAGGGACTGCTGCAGGTCCAGGCTCGTGGGCGGCAGCTCGTTGACGCCGAACATGCCCTCGGCGATCGACGGGTCGGTCGCGACCGCGTTGACGAACTGCACCGCGAAGGCCTGGTTCTTGGCCTTCGTGGCGACGTAGAAGGCGTTGACGCCCGCGAAGGAGCGAGCCGGCTGCATGCCCTCGAAGCCGGGCACGGCGGCCATCGCGAAGTCCACCTTGGCGGTCTTGATGTCCGAGAGCGCCCACGGGCCCGAGATCAGGTAGGCGGCCTTGCCGTCGGTGAACAGCGAGATCGCGTTGTCACCCGAGATCGTCGTCTTCAGGACGCCCTGCTGACCGAGGTCGTGCATCTTCTCGGCCGCGGCGATCGAGCCCTCCTTGCCGACGCCGAGGTCGCTCGTGTCGTAGGTGCCGTCGTCGTTGCGCTTGAACAGGTAGCCACCGGCCGAGGAGTACAGCGGCTCCATGTGGTAGGCGTCGCCGGCCTCGCCGATCGGCAGCGACAGCGGGTTCTCGGCGCCGCCGGCCTGCGCCGCGCTCACGAGCTCCTCGATGCTCTTGGGCTCGGGGACCTGGGTGAGCGTCTTGTTGGCGAACAGGGCCAGGGTCTCCACCGAGTAGGGCACGCCGTAGACCTGACCGTCGTAGGTGACGGCGGTGAGGCCGACGGGCGCGACCTTCTGCTGGGCGTCGGCGGGCAGCTGCACGGGGGCGATGGCGCCGTTCTGGACGAGGTTGCCGATCCAGTCGTGCGCGCCGATCACGACGTCGGGGCCGTTGCCGGCCTGGTTGGCGGTCACGAACGAGCCCTGGAGGTCGCCCGAGACGGCCTGGACGGCAATGGTGAGGCCGTTGGCGTCGGCCCACGTCTTGGCAGGGCCCTGGAGGGACTCGGCCTTCTTGTCGTCCGCCCAGACCACGAGGTCGGCATCGGCGCGCGCGGGAGCGTCGCCGCTGCCGCCCGCGTCGCTGGCGCCGCCGCCGTCGGACGCCGAGCTGTCGGACGAATCATCGTTGCTGCCGCACGCGGCCAGGAAGGCCGCCGTGCCGACAGTTCCCAGGGCAAGAAATGACTTGCGACGAATCTGCACCATCTTCTCCTTCGAAAGGTGGTCAATCCGCACACGGGGATCAGTGTGTCGGTGGGACGAGCGTAGCGGTCCCCGCAAGTCTGTGCAAGAATCTCGCAAGAACTTACGAGGCGAGCGGAGGCGGCATCGGAGCCGCCCGGCACCCTCCCCTCGAGGCGTCAGGAGGGCCCATGGCCAAGACCCGGCTGAAGGACATCGCGGAGCGCGCCGGAGTCAGCGAGTCCACGGTCTCGCGCGTGCTCAACCGGCGCAGCGGCATCGCCGAGGAGACCCAGCGCCTCGTGCGGGAGGCCGCACGCGAGCTCGGCCACCACGACGTGGGGGAGGAGGGCGAGCTGGTCGGGGTCCTGGTGCCCGACCTCGAGAACCCCATCTTCTGCCAGTGGGCCGACCGCCTCGAGGCCGAGCTGTTCGAACGGGGGGCGGCGTCGATCATCTCCACCCGCGCCCGGGGCATCCAGGGTGAGGCCGCCGCCTTCGAGCGCTTCCTGCGCCTCGACGCGACCGGGGTGGTGGTCGTCTCCGGCTTCCACGCCCAGCCGAGCGGTCCCGTCGAGCACTACCGCCGCCTCGTGCACGAGGGCGTCTCGCTCGCGCTCATCAACGGCGTGCGCGAGGAGATCGACGCGACCTTCATCTCGACCGACGACGACCACGCGATGCGGCTCGCGACGGCGCACCTGCGCGAGCTCGGGCACACCGCGATCGGGCTCGCCGTGGGCGACGAGCGCACGTGGCCCGTGCGCCAGAAGGTGCGCACCTTCGAGGGGCTCATCGACCACGAGCAGTCGCCCGCCCGCGACATCGCCTTCACCGACTTCTCGTACGCCGGCGGCTACCAGGCCGCCCGCGAGCTCATCGAACGCGGCTGCACCGCGATCGTGTGCGGCTCCGACGTGATGGCGGCCGGCGCCCTCGAGGGCGTGCGCTCGCTCGGACTCGCCGTCCCCGCCGACGTCTCCGTGATCGGCTACGACGACGCCCAGTGGGCCGGGCTGACCAACCCGGCCCTGACCACCGTGCGCCAGAGCGTCCCGGAGATGGCGCGCGCCGCCGTGCGCGCCGTGCTCGAGGGCGGCGAGGGGTCGCGGCGCGCCGTGCGCTCGGAGGTCGCGATGATGCCGCAGCTGATCGTGCGCGGCTCGACGGGAGCCGCGCCGCACGTGCGGCGATAGGGGGGGGAGCCGACCCCTCGACGCCGTCGCCGTGATGCCGAGGGCCCCGCGCGCTCTGGATACCATGGACGGGTGACCGACACGCCTGCTCCCGAGATCCCCCGTTCCAGCTACGCCACCGCGCTCGAGCGCAGCGAGGCCCTCGAGAAGCGGATCGCGACCGATCCGTCGGGCCTGCGCGTGCTCACGGGCGACCGGCCCACCGGCGCCCTGCACATCGGCCACTACTTCGGGACCCTGCGCAACCGCGTGCGGCTGCAGGACCTCGGCGTCGAGACCTGGATCATCGTGGCGGACTACCAGGTGATCACGGATCGCGACGTGATCGGCGACATCAAGGGCAGCGTCCGCGAGCTGCTCACCGACTACCTCGCCGTCGGCATCGACCCGTCGAGGACCACGATCTTCACGCACTCCGCGGTCCCGGCCCTGAACCAGCTCATGCTGCCGTTCCTCTCCCTCGTCACCCAGCCCGAGCTCGAGCGCAACCCCACCGTGAAGTCCGAGCTCGCGGCCGCCGGCAAGAGCGCGATGGGCGGGCTGCTGCTGACCTATCCCGTGCACCAGGCCGCGGACATCCTGTTCTGCCACGGCAACGTGGTGCCCGTGGGCAAGGACCAGCTGCCGCACGTCGAGCAGACCCGCGTGATCGCCCGGCGCTTCAACGAGCGCTACGGGCACGGCGAGCACTACTTCGCCGAGCCCGACGCGCTGCTCTCGGAGGCCCCCACCATCCTGGGGCTCGACGGCGACAAGATGTCCAAGTCGCGCGGCAACGCGATCATGCTCAGGATGAGCGAGGCGGAGACCGCCAAGCTCGTCAAGCGCGCCAAGACCGACTCCGACCGCACGATCACCTTCGACCCCGAGGGACGCCCGGAGGTCGCCAACCTGCTCACGCTCACGGCGCTCGCGACCGACCGCACGCCCGAGGAGGTCGCGGCGGAGATCGGCGACCGCGGCGCCGGGACCCTCAAGGTCATGTGCGCCGAGGCCCTCAACGCCCATCTCGCGCCGATCCGTGCACGGCGCGCCGAGCTCGAGAAGGACCCCGGCCACCTGTTCTCGGTGCTGCGCGCGGGCAACGAGCGCGCCAACGCGATCGCCGACGACACCCTCGCGCACGTGCGCGAGGTCATGGGCATGGTCTACTGACGGCCGCCGAGAGTCAGAAGCGCCCCGAGCTGCCCGATCCCGAGAACCCGCCGCCGCCCCCCGAGTAGCCGGTGAAGCCGCCACTCGAGGAGCTGCTCGAGCTCGGCGGATGCCGGTGGGCGTCGAGATCGGTGCTCGCCTGCGAGTGCCACAGGTTCAGCCACAGGATCGGGCTGAGCGACCAGTTGTAGTCGTACCCGGCGGGGTAGTAGTGGCGACGCCGGCCGCGGATCGTCGTGTAGCGCGTGTCGGGGCTGTCGTACCGGACGTGGCGCATGATCTCGGCCTCGCGATCGCTGCGCGCGGTGTGGGCGATCACCGCGTCGCGATGGGCGGTCGCCGCCCGGCCGAGCGCCGACGTCATGAGGTCGAGCTCGCCCAGGGCCGCGTCCCCGGTCATCTCCCCGTTCTGGAGCTGCAGCGTGACCCGCTCGATGCCGTCGCGGACCTTCGCCGCGACCGTCCGCAGGTCGCGGGCGGTGGGGGAGTCGGCGAGCGAGGCCTCCTGGCGGATCGCCCCGTCGACCGCGGCGAGCGAGTCGCGCAGGGGCTGGACCTCAGCCTCCCAGGCGTCCTGCCATGCGTGCGAGCGGCTCAGCAGGTCGTTGGTGCGCACGATCTCGTCGTCCATCGCGTCGATGCGGGCGGCCGTCTCCGCGAAGCGCGAGGCGAGCGACGCGCTCTGCGCGCCGATGCCCCACAGCACGCCGCGGCGGGCCGGGAGCTGGTCGTGCAGCGCGGTGGCCTCGGCGGCAGCGCGCGTGAACTCCTCGTAGTCCCGCAGCACCGGCTCGCCGTACTGCGAGTCGGCCGGGATCGTGCGGGCCGCGAGCTCGGTCTCGGCGTACGTGAGCATGACGTCGTCGTAGCGCGGGAGGGCGCGTGTCACCTTCGCCCGCGAGCGCGAGCCGCGCAGGAGGGCGCCCCCGACACCCGCGAGGGCGACCAGCAGGGCCACGAGCGCCGTGACGATGGCCACCGGGTCGAGGTAGAACGGCCGGTCCAGGTAGGAGGCGTACCGGGTCGCGCCGTCGACGATCGCGCCGTTCCAGTCCGCGTTCCGTGCAGCGGGGCGCATCTCCTCCTGGATCTTCTCGTACTGGCCGTCGTCGAGCTTGACGTCCTCGCCGGCGTACGTGCCCAGGAAGCGGTTGTCGGGGTCGATCGCGACGATCACGAGGCCGTCGCGCCAGTAGGCGCCGCCGGACGTGATCCAGTCCGGGTGCTCGGCGCGCGCGTAGGCGAGCACGGCGTCGTTGAGGGCCAGGTCGTTCGAGGCGCTCCCGCCGTAGGCCGTCACGTCGATCGTGAGCGCGACCAGGTCGACGGGGGTGCGGAAGGAGACGTCCTCGAGCCGCTCGGTCAGCGGGCTCGCGTCGAGGTCGCCGGTGGTGTCCTCGATGGTGACCGACCGCGGAGGGTCGGCGAGCGCCGCGGGCGCCGTCGCGAGCGTCGCGACGAGGGCCAGCAGGAGGACGAGCACGACCGCGAGCGGTCGGGGGAGTCGGCGCACGGGCACGGGAGCGGGCGAGTCGAGCTGCATGGCACGAACCTACGGCATCGCTGTGACACGGGGCACGCGGTGCTCGCCGGCACGCCCTCAGATCCAGATGGCGGGGTCCTCGAACGCCTCGTGGTGGGCGGCGTGCCGACGGATCCGGGCCGGCACGCCCACGGCGATGCCGTCGGCGGGCACGTCCCCGACCACCACGGCGTTCGCGCCGATCTGCGCGTTGCGCCCGATCTCGACCGGCCCGAGCACGCGTGCGCCCGCGCCGATCACGACGCCGTCACGCACCGTGGGATGCCGCTTGACCCGCTCCATCGACCGGCCCCCGAGCGTCACCCCGTGGTAGAGCATGACGTCGTCTCCCACCTCGGCCGTCTCGCCGATCACGACGCCCATGCCGTGATCGATGAAGAAGCGGCGCCCGATCGTGGCGCCCGGATGGATCTCCACCCCCGTCGCGAAGCGCGCCCCCTGGGCGACCACGAGGGCCGGGAGGCGGTTCCCGCGCTCCCACAGAACATGCGCGGCGCGGTGGGCCCAGATCGCGTGCAGCCCGGACGAGGTGAGCGCCATCTGGACGCCGGACTGCGAGGCGGGGTCCCGGCGGCGCGCCGTCGCGACGTCCTCGGAGATGCTCGCGACGGCGTCGAGGACGCCGTGCGCGGCACGACGGAGCAGGGCCATCGGGGCGTTCAGTCCATGTACTCGGCGTACAGCGGCGTCGAGAGGTAGCGCTCGCCGAACGAGGGCACGATCACGACGATGAGCTTGCCGGCGAAGTCGTCGAGGCGCCCCACCCGCACGGCCGCCTCGATCGCGGCGCCCGAGGAGATGCCCACGAGCAGGCCCTCGGTACGGGCGACGTCGCGAGCACGCTCCATGGCCGTCTCGGCGTCGATGTCGAAGACCTCGTCGTACACGTCCCGGTCGAGGATCGAGGGCACGAAGTTCGCGCCGATGCCCTGGATCTTGTGCGGGCCGGGGCTGCCGCCGTTGAGGATCGGCGACTCCTGGGGCTCGACGGCGAAGACCTTGACCTCGGGCTTGCGCTCCTTGAGCACCTCGCCGACCCCGGTGATGGTGCCGCCCGTGCCGATGCCCGCGACGAGCGCGTCGACGCGGCCCTCGGTGTCGTCCCAGATCTCCTCGGCGGTCGTGCGGCGATGGATCTCGACGTTGGCGGGGTTGTCGAACTGGCGCACCTGCACGGCGCCCCGCTCCTCGGCGATCTCGGCGGCCTTCTCGACCGCGCCCTTCATGCCCTTGGCCGCTTCCGTGAGCACGAGCTCGGCTCCGAAGGCGCGCAGCAGGGCGCGCCGCTCCTTGGACATCGACTCGGGCATCGTGAGCACCACCCGGTAGCCGCGGGAGGTGCCGATCATGGCCAGGGCGATGCCGGTGTTGCCGCTCGTGGCCTCGACGATGGTCCCGCCGGGCTGCAGCTCGCCCGAGGCCTCGGCGGCGTCGATCATGGCCACCCCGATGCGGTCCTTGACGGAGTTGGCGGGGTTGTAGAACTCGAGCTTGGCCACGATCGTCGCGCGGACGTCGTCGCCCAGGCGATTGAGCTTCACGAGCGGGGTACGGCCGACGAGCTCGGAGACGTTCTCGTAGATGGGCATGGCTTCTCGGACCTCCTGGGGTTCTCAGCGGTGCTTAGGGGAAGTATAAGAGCCGAGAGGGACCCTGGGCGGCCGGCTCAGCCGAAGGGATCCAGGAAGGTCGCCGACCGGACCCCGTTGACGACCCGCTCCCACGCGGGCAGCACCTCGTGGGCGTCGCCCACGATCACGTGGTCGAACCGGGCGCGCGCGCCCACCGGATCCTCGGGGGCGATGTCGATGAGCACCGTCGTCGCGCCGCTCGCGCGGGCCAGGGGCGCGAGCTGCGCGGCGGGGAACACGACGCCGGAGGTGCCGACCGAGACGAACAGGTCCGCCTCCCGGGCCAGGCGCTGGGCGCGCTCGAGGGCATCGGCGGGGAGCATCTCGTCGAACAGCACGACGTCCGGGCGCGTCGGTGCGCCGCACGCGGGGCAGGCGGCGGGCACGCCGTGGTCCTCGGCCCGCTCGCCCTCGCCGGGGAGCAGCGGCGCGCTCCAGTGGCAGCGATCCTCGAGGCAGGCGGCGCGGCCCGCGTCGCCGTGGAGCTCGGCGACGTCCGTGCTGCCCGCGAGCTGGTGGAGGCCGTCGATGTTCTGGGTGACCACGGCGCCGCGCATCCGGGCGATGGCCCGGTGGCCGGGGGTGGGCCCGCTCCTCGCGGCCTGCGCGTAGAGGGACGGCCACACCCGCCAGAGATCCGGGATGCTCGCCGGCAGCGCGCCGGCATGCATGGCCCGCTCGAGGCTCGGGTGCATCGCCCACAGTCCGTCCGGGCCCCGGAAGGTCGGCAGTCCCGCCCGGGCCGAGAGCCCGGCCCCGGTCAGGAAGACGACGCGACGGTGCTCGGGGCCGGGCCGGAAGGTGTCAGCCACGGGAGGCGATCACCACTCCTCGTGCACGTGGGAGTCCCACGCGGCGTCCTCGCCGAGGTCGAGGGTCGCCAGCAGGGCGCGGTCCTCGTCGTCGAGGCGCACCTGCTCGAGGCTCGCGTTGCGGCGCTGGCGCTCGGGCTGCGTGGACTTGGGGATGACGATGACGCCCTGGTCGACGGCCCAGCGCAACGACACCTGCGAGGGATCGACGCCGTGGCGCTCGGCCACCCTGCGCAGCGCGAACTGCTCGGCGAGGCCCTCACGGCCGCCGAGCGGGCCCCACGCCTCGGTGAGGATCCCGTGCTCGCGGTGGAACTCGACGGCGGCGGTACGCTGCAGGGCGGGGGAGAGCTGGATCTGGTTGATCTCGGGCCACTCGCCCGTCGCGTCGTGCAGCTCGGTGAGCTGCTCGGGACGGAAGTTCGAGGTGCCCACGTGGGTCACGAGCCCCTCCGACCGCAGGTCCAGCAGCGTGCGCCAGGTGTCGAGCGCGAGTCCCCGCGAGGGGTTGGGCCAGTGGATCAGGACGATGTCGATGCGCTCGAGGCCCAGGCGCCGGGCGGACTCCTCGACGCCGCGGCGGGCGGCCTCGCGGCCCTGGTCGCCGCCGGCCACCTTGGTCGTCACGAGCACCTCGTCGCGGTCGATGCCGCTGGTCCGGACGCCCTCGCCGACGGCGGCCTCGTTGCCGTACTGCGCCGCGGTGTCGATCAGGCGGTAGCCCGCGGTGAGGGCGGCGGCGACGGCCTCGACCGCGCCCGTGCCCTTCATGCCGCTCGTGCCGAAGCCGATGAGGGGGACGGGGGCGCCGTCTCGGAAGGCGGTCGTGGGGATGGACAGCGCGGACGTGGCGGACATCGTGGCCTCCTGCGACAGGGCGGATGGGACGCCCCCAGTCCTACCACGTCGCACTTGGTAGGGTGCGGGCCACCTGTGAGCGGAGGCACCATGGACGCGATCGACCCGACCGACTTCGGGATCCGTGACGAGATCAGCCCCCTGAGGACGGTGATCGTACACCGTCCGGGCGCCGAGATGCGTCGCCTGACCCCGGAGACGCGCGATCGCTTCCTGTTCGACGAGATCCTGTGGGTCGAGCGGGCACAGGCCGAGCACGACGCCTTCCGCGAGCTCCTGCGGTCCGAGGGCGCGCGCGTGCTGCTGCTCACGGAGCTGCTCGAGCAGACCCTCGAGATCGAGCAGGCCCGCACCGACCTGCTCGCCGCGACCCTCGACCCGCTCGTCTTCGGGGACCTCGCCGCGCAGGACCTGCACGCGTGCCTCGAGGAGCTCTCGCCCGCCGACCTCGCCGAGGTGCTCATCGCGGGCATCACGCGCGAGGAGGTCGAGGCCCTCGGGGTGCAGGTGCGCTCGATCGCGCTGAGCCGCCTCGCGCCCGAGGACTTCGTGCTCGACCCGCTGCCCAACCATCTCTTCACGCGCGACACCTCGGCGTGGATTGGCCGCGGCGTCGCCGTCAACTCGATGCAGCGCCCCGCACGGCGTCGCGAGAGCGTGCACCTGACGATGATCTACCGCCACCACCCGCTGTTCGCAGGAGGAGCGGACGGCGCCCCCACGCCCTGGGGCGACGGGCTCGTCAACGGCCCCGCCACGGTCGAGGGCGGCGACGTGCTCGTGCTCTCGGACGGCGTGGTCGCGATCGGCCTGTCCGAGCGCACGACGACCGCGGGAGCCGAGCGTCTCGCGGGCGAGCTGCTGCGCGGCGGCGGCGCGCACACGGTGATCGCCCTCGCGATGCCCCACCGGCGCTCGATGATGCATCTGGACACGGTGATGACCGTCGTCGACCCGGAGTCGGTCACGCGCTACGCGGGGCTCGGCGCACTGTCCAGCTACGAGGTGCAGCGCGTGGGCGACCGCTTCGTCACCGCCGCGCATGGCCCCGACGAGATGGACGCGGTGCTCGCCCGGGGCATGCGGGTCGACGCGCTGCGCGTGCTCACACCCCCGCTGGACCGGTACGCGGCGGCCCGGGAGCAGTGGGACGACGGATGCAACGTCTTCGCCGTCGCCCCGGGGCGGGTCATCGCGTACGAGCGGGCGACCGCGACCAACGACTACCTGCGCGCCCAGGGCGTCGAGGTGCTCGAGATCGCCGGCAACGAGCTCGGCCGCGGCCGCGGCGGACCGCGCTGCATGACCTGTCCCGTCCTGCGCGGCTGAGCGGGGCCCGCCCTGCTGCCCGGCTCTGCCCGGCGACCGGCCCTCAGCGGTAGGAGGCGGTGGCCTGCGGGCCGGTCGAGCCGACCTCCTCGGCCTCGGGCAGCGCGAGGGCGAGCGGGCGCTCCATGAGCAGCTGCTGGGCGCCGAACTCCTCGAGGCCGCGGCGCACGGTGAAGCCGAGCCGCTTGAGCAGGGTGACGCTCCGCTTGTTGCGGGCCTGGGTCACCGCGATCACGTGATCGTCCTCGAGGTTCTTCTGCGCCCAGTCGAGCACGGCGATGCACGCCTCCGCGGCGAAGCCGTGGCCCACGTACTCGGGCAGCAGCGCATAGGAGAGCTGGGGCTCCCCGCGGTCGTAGTCGAGGGAGATGGAGCCGATCATGGTGTCCTCGTCGGCGAGGCAGACCACCCACCGGCCCCACGTCAGCCCGAGCGGGGACAGCTCGAGCGCCTGGCGCGAGGTGTAGTCGACGGTCCCGCCGAGGTACTCGCGGGTGACGGGATCGGTCATCAGCCGGATCACCGCACCCCGATCGCGGTCGGTGCCCTCGCGGATCACCAGACGGCGGGCGCTGATCCTGATCGGCCAGTCGGCCGTGCCTTCCCGTGTCACGTGCATCACTGTAGCCGCGCACCGCTCGCGGTGGACGGGACTTCAGGGACGGTTCCGGGGCCGGTCCGTGTGCACCCCCGCGAGCGGTACAGTGAGCACCGCCACTTCCCGATGAGCGGCGCCCGCGCACCGACCCCTCGCCGCGGCCCGCCGACCCCCCGCGCGTCCCGCGGGAGAAGGAGCCCGAATGGATTCCCAGGACCTGGCGACGAGCCCGCTCGATGCGATCCATCAGGAGCTCGGCGCGACGTTCACGGACTTCGCCGGCTGGAGGATGCCCGTCCGATACTCGTCCGACCTGGCCGAACACGCGGCGGTGCGCACGAGCGCGGGGATCTTCGACCTCTCCCACATGGGAGAGATCGAGGTCGTCGGACCCCAGGCGGGCGACGCCCTCGACCGCGCGCTCGCCGGCTCGTTGTCGACCCTCGCCGAGGGGCGCGCCAAGTACTCCCTCCTGCTGAACGAGGACGGCGGCGTGCTCGACGACGTGATCGCCTACCGCCTGGCCGGTGAGCGCTACCTCGTGGTCGCCAACGCCGCCAACGCGGACCTCGTGGCCCGTGAGCTCACGGCCCGCGCCGAGGGGCTCGACGCCGCCGTGCAGGACCACTCCCGCGAGGTCGCCCTGATCGCCGTGCAGGGCCCCGCGAGCGCCGACATCGTGACCCGGGCCGTGATGGGCGGCACGGGGACGGGCCTGACGGTCCAGGACATCGCCGCCCTGCGCTACTACCGGGTGCTGCGCGGCACCTTCGGCGGCGACGAGCTGCTCGTCGCGCGCACCGGCTACACGGGCGAGGACGGCTTCGAGCTGTACACCCCGGTCGCGCACGCCGAGGAGCTGTGGCACACCCTCGAACGGGCCGGCGGCGAGGACCTCGTGCCGTGCGGGCTCGCGTGCCGCGACACCCTGCGCCTCGAGGCGGGCATGCCCCTGTACGGCCACGAGCTCGGCCCCGACCTGCTGCCCGCCCAGTCCGGGCTGGGACGGGTCGTCGCCCTCACCTCCAAGGGCGACTTCGTGGGCCGCGGCGCGATCGAGCGCACCGACACCTCCGGCCGCCCCGTGCTCGTGGGCCTCGCGGGCGAGGGCCGCCGCGCCGCGCGCGCCGGCTCCGCCGTCCGCACCCCCGAGGGCGCGCAGGTCGGCGCCATCACGTCCGGCGCGCTGTCGCCCACGCTCGGCCACCCCGTCGCGATGGCCTTCGTCGACCCCGCCGCCTCCGCGGTCGGGACCGCGCTCGTCGCCGACGTGCGCGGCAGGGACCTGCCGGTCACGGTCGTCGAGCTCCCGTTCTACACGCGCCCCTGAGCGCCCCGCCCCGCCCCATCACCCCCGCGCGCCCCGGGCGCGCCTCCGAGAGGACATCACCATGGCAGCCACCGACGACCTCCAGTATTCGACGGACCACGAATGGGTCCGGGTCGACTCCGACGACCTCGCGACCGTCGGCGTGACCGCCTTCGCCGCGGGCCAGCTCGGCGACGTCGTCTACGTCGACCTGCCGGAGGTGGGCGCGGAGGTCTCCGCGGGCACCGAGATGGGCGAGATCGAGTCGACCAAGTCCGTGTCCGAGCTGTTCAGCCCGATCGACGGCACGGTCGTCGAGGTCAACCAGGACGTGGTCGACGCGCCCGAGAAGGTCAACGCCTCGCCGTACGAGGAGGGATGGCTCGTGCGGGTGCGCTACGCGGCTCTTCCCGAGGATCTGCTCGACGCCGCGGCCTACGCCGAGCTCACCGGCGAGTGAGGGAGACGCACCACCCGATGGCCCTCACCGATCACGACGCGTTCGTCCGCCGGCACGTCGGCACCGACGCCCCTGCCCAGGAGGCCATGCTCGCCGCCCTCGGGTACGACAGCCTCGACGCCCTCCTGCACGCCGCGGTCCCCGGCACGATCCTCCTGGACCCCCGCACCGACGACGCGCTCGGCGACGGCGCGACCGAGCAGCAGGTGCTCGACGAGCTGCGGGCCCGCGCGCGCGACAACACGGTGCGCACCTCCCTGCTCGGCGAGGGCTACTACGGCACCCTCACCCCCGCCGTGATCCAGCGCAACATCCTCGAGAACCCCGCCTGGTACACGGCCTACACGCCCTACCAGCCCGAGATCTCCCAGGGCCGCCTCGAGGCGCTGCTGACCTACCAGACGATGGTCTCCGAGCTCACGGGCCTGGACATCGCCAACTCCTCGATGCTCGACGAGGCGACCGCGGCCGCCGAGGGCATGCTCCTGGCGCGGCGCGCCACCCGCGCGAAGAACCCCCGCTTCGTCGTGGACCGCGACGTGTTCGCCGCGACCCTCGCCGTGGTCCGCGGCCGCGCCGAGGCGGTCGGCATCGACCTCGTGGTCGCCGACCTCAAGGACCCGGCCTCCGCCGAGGCCGCGCTCGCCGACGGCGCCTTCGGCGTGCTCGTGCAGTACCCCTCGGCCTCCGGCCTGGTCTGGGACCCGGCGCCGCTGCTGGCCCGCGTCCGCGAGCTGAAGGGCCGCAGCGTCGTCGCGACCGACCTGCTCGCCCTGACCCTGCTGACCCCGCCCGGCGAGCTCGGGGCCGACGTCGTGGTCGGGTCCTCCCAGCGCTTCGGCGTGCCGATGGGCTTCGGCGGCCCGCACGCCGCCTTCATGGCCGTCACCCGGGGGCTCGAGCGCCAGCTGCCCGGACGTCTCGTCGGCGTCTCCCAGGACGCCGACGGCCATCGCGCCTACCGCCTGGCGCTGCAGACCCGCGAGCAGCACATACGCCGCGAGAAGGCGACCTCCAACATCTGCACCGCGCAGGTGCTGCTGGCCGTCATGGCCGCCATGTACGCCGTGCACCACGGCCCCGACGGGCTCACCCGGATCGCCCGCCAGATCGCCGCCCGTGCGGCGGACCTCGCCGCCGACCTCGAGCGCAACGGCTTCGAGCTCGTCCACGCCGCGTTCTTCGACACCCTCTCGGTGCGCGTCCCGGGCCGGGCCCGCGAGCTCGCCCGCGCCGCCCACGACGCGGGCTACCTGCTGCACGTCACCGACGAGGACACCGTGCGGGTGAGCCTCGACGAGACCATCGACGCCGAGCGGCTCGACGCGATCGCCCTCGTCTTCGAGGGCTTCGCCCCGCTCGACTCGGCGCACGAGGGCGCCTCCGAGGGCGACGAGCTCAGCGAGCCCGGCGCCGCCTGGCCGGCCGAGCTGCACCGCACGAGCTCCTTCCTCGACGAGCCCGTGTTCAGCTCCTTCCGCTCCGAGACCGCGCTCATGCGCTTCCTCCGCCGGCTCGCCGACAAGGACTACGCCCTGGACCGCGGCATGATCCCGCTGGGCTCGTGCACCATGAAGCTCAACGCGGCGGTCGAGATGAGCGCGATCACGTGGCCCGAGTTCTCGGCCCTGCACCCCTTCGCGCCGCGCGAGGACGTCGAGGGATACCTGACCCTGATCGACGAGCTCGAGCAGTGGCTCGCCGCCGTGACCGGGTACGACACGGTGTCGCTGCAGCCCAACGCCGGCAGCCAGGGCGAGTTCGCGGGCCTGCTCGCGATCCGCGCCTACCACGTCTCGCGCGGCGAGTCCGCCCGCACCGTGTGCCTCGTGCCCGCGAGCGCGCACGGCACCAACGCCGCCTCCGCGGTGCTCGCGGGCCTGCGGGTCGTCGTGGTCGCCTCCGACGAGCACGGCAACGTCGACGTCGAGGACCTCCAGCAGAAGATCAAGGACCACGGCGACGAGCTCGCCGCGATCATGATCACCTACCCCTCGACCCACGGGGTCTACGAGGAGCACGTGCGCACCGTCTGCCAGCTCGTGCACGACGCCGGGGGACAGGTCTACGTCGACGGCGCCAACCTCAACGCCCTGCTCGAGGTCGCCCGCCCCGGCGAGTTCGGCGGCGACGTCTCCCACCTGAACCTGCACAAGACGTTCTGCATCCCCCACGGGGGCGGCGGCCCCGGCGTCGGCCCGGTCGCGGCCAAGGCGCACCTCGCGCCGTTCCTGCCCGGCCACCCGGCGATGCAGGCCCCCGAGCACCACGTCACGGGCGGCGCCCCCGCCGTGCACGGCGGCGCGCCCGTCTCGCAGGCCCCGTACGGCTCGCCGTCGATCCTGCCGATCCCGTGGGCCTACATCCGGCTGATGGGGGCCGCGGGTCTGCGCCACGCCACGGGCTCGGCGGTGCTCGCGGCCAACTACCTCGCCCGCCGCCTCTCGGAGGCCTTCGAGATCCTCTACACGGGCGACGACGGGCTCGTGGCCCACGAGTGCATCCTGGACCTGCGGCCGTTCACGGCGCGCACCGGGATCACCGTCGACGACGTCGCCAAGCGCCTCGTCGACTACGGCTTCCACGCCCCGACCATGAGCTTCCCCGTCGCGGGCACGCTCATGGTCGAGCCCACCGAGTCCGAGGACCTCCCCGAGCTCGAGCGCTTCGTCGAGGCCATGCTCGCGATCGCCGCCGAGGCCGAGCAGGTCGTCGCGGGCGTGTGGCCCGCCGACGACAACCCGCTCGTCAACGCACCCCACACGGCCGCGTCGATCGCCGTCGAGCAGTGGACCCACCCGTACTCGCGCGAGGTCGCCGTCTACCCGGGCGTGGCCGCCGCGCGCGCCTTCCGCGACGGCAGCTACCACATGACCGAGCAGATGCAGGTCCAGGCCAAGTACTGGCCGCCGGTGCGGCGCATCGACCAGGCCTACGGCGACCGTCATCTCGTGTGCTCGTGCCCGCCGCTGGAGGCCTACGACCAGGGCTGACCGGCTCGGCGCACGACGCCGGGAGATGAGGCCGTCGCGCAGACGGCAGCGGGACGTGCGACCGTCCGGGGGACGCCGTTCACAGTGCGCCACAGAGGTCGCCCCGGCCCGAGCGGACGCGATGTCATGGGGACCGTCGGAGCCCCGGCACCCACCCGCGCACGGAAGGACATCTCATGGCTGAGCACAGCGCACGTCGCCCGCTCATCGGCGTGACCGCGGGGACCACCCGCCTGATGTCCGGCGCCTGGGAGGGGCACGAGGCGGTCGTGCTGACCGAGCACTACGTTGCCGCCCTGCGCGCGGCGGGCGCCCGGCCCGTGATCCTCGCCCCCCAGGACCCGTGGACCGACGAGGAGATCGCCGAGCTCGACGGCCTCGTGCTCACGGGCGGCACCGATCTCGACCCGGCCCTCTACGGCGCCTCGGCCCTGCCGAGCGACTTCGCCCCCGACCGCGACCGCGACGCGTTCGAGGTGGCCGCCTACCACGCGGCGCGGCGCGCCGGGATCCCCGTGCTCGGCATCTGCCGCGGCCTGCAGCTGATCGCCGTCGCCGAGGGCGGCACCCTCCACCAGCACCTCGCCGAGGACCTGCCCCGGCACCCGGCCTCGGCGGCCCGCGTCACCGAGGTCGAGGTCGCGATCGACGCCGCGAGCGATGTCGCGCTCGCGGTCGGCACCGTCGCGACCGTGCCCGCCTACCACCACCAGGGCGTCGCGGACTGCGGCGAGGGCCTGCGCGTCGTCGCCCGCCACGCCAGCGGTCTCGCCCTCGCCCTCGAGGCCCGGGACGGGTCGCCCGTCGTCGCCGTGCAGTGGCATCCCGAGCTCACGGCGGCCGAGGCGGCCGGCGAGGGCATCGTGTCCGCCTTCGTGGCGACGGCAGCGCGGGCGCCGCGCGTCCCGGGGCCGCGGCCGCTGGTCTAGGATGGAGCGCGACCCGCGGGATCACGGAGGAGACAGCATGAGCCACACGCCCGATGACGGCGCCCACGCGACCACGTCGACCGAGACGGTCTCGGGCGGCAACTCCACGCCGCTCAGCATCGTCCTGTTCGTCGTGCTGTTCGGCCTCTTCTGCGCCGGTCTGTACCTGCTGAGCCTCGGCTTCGGCCACTACTCGGCCCACTGGGTCAACGGCACCTACTTCCTCGGCGGCCTCGGGGCCGTGCTGGTCGCCCTGTTCGGCACCTTCACGGTCGTCCCGAAGTTCCTCACCTGAGAGACCACCGCCCCTGAGGAAGGGCCCCGATGCCGCGGCATCGGGGCCCTTCCTCGTGCTCATGGGGCCGCCCGGGCCCGCCGTGAGGGAGAGGGCTCAGCGCCCGCCCCGCTCGCCGTCGAGCCGGACGACGGCCTCGAGCGCCATCACGATCATGTCCTCGAAGGTCTCCTGACGCTCCGCCGAGGTCGTCTCCTCGCCCGTGAGCAGGTGGTCGGACACCGTGCACACGGCCAGGGCGCGACGGCCGAACTGCGCGGCGAGCGTGTACAGGGCCGCCGCCTCCATCTCCACGCCCAGCACGCCGTAGCCGGCGAGGGTCGAGGAGATCGTCGTGTTCGGGTTGTAGAACTGATCGGAGGAGAACAGGCCGCCCACCACGGCGGGCAGCAGCTTGTCCTGGGCGACGTCCCAGGCATGGCGCAGCAGCTCGAAGTCCGCGGCGGGTGCGAAGGTGACGTCCCCGAAGCGAGGGCGGTTCATGGCGGAATCGGTCGAGGCGGCCATGCCCAGGATCACGTCGCGCACGTGCACCGACTCGGCGAGCGCGCCGCACGTGCCCACGCGCAGGATCGCCTGCACGTCGTAGTCGGCGAACAGCTCGTGCGCGTAGATGCCGATCGAGGGCTGGCCCATCCCCGACCCCTGTGCGGAGACCCGCACCCCGCGGTAGGTCCCCGTGTAGCCGAGCATGCCGCGCACGTCGTTGTACTGCACGGGGTCCTCGAGGAAGGTCTCGGCGATCCAGCGTGCCCGGTACGGGTCGCCGGGCATGAGGACGTAGGGGGCGATCTGGCCCATCTGGGCCCCGATGTGAGTCGACATGGTCACAGCGTACGGGTCGCCCGCGCGCCCGTCCGCGACAGGGTGAAAGGATCGGGGCGATGTCCTCCCTCTCCGCCCCCGCCCCGGTCACGGCCGACCGCCCCACCCCGACCGACCGTCGGGCCCGCTGGGCCGTCTCCCTCGTCTTCTTCCTCAACGGGATCTCGTTCTGCGCGATCCTGCCGCGCTATCCCGAGCTGCGCGCGAACCTCGACCTGAGCTACGGGCAGTTCGGCCTGGCCATCGGGCTCGGGCCGCTCGGCGGGCTCGTGGCCGGCCTCGGAGCCGCCGCCCTCATGCGGCGCTTCGGCTCCGGGCGCACCGCCGTGCTGTTCCAGGTGGTCGCGAGCACGTGCCACCTGCTCATCTACACGGCGCAGTCGTGGGCCTGGCTCGCCGGAGCCCTCCTGCTCGCGACCGCGGCCGACGCGATCACCGACATCTCGATGAACGCGCACGGCATGCGGGTCGAGCGCCGCTACGGCCGCTCCATCATGAACTCCTACCACGGCTGGTGGTCGCTCGGCGCCGTCGCGGGCGGCCTGCTCGGCGCGGCCTGCGCCCAGTTCGCGGTGCCCCTGTGGGCCCAGGGGATCGCGGGCCTGGTCGTCTTCGGCGCGGTCGCCCTCGGCTCGGCCCGCTCCATGCTCACGGGCCACGACCAGAGCGAGCGGGAGGCGCTCGCCGCGGGAGCCTCGGCCGCCTCGGCGAACGACGCCGCCGTCGCGCCCCCGGCGGGCGGCCGCCTGAGCGCCTGGAAGCTGAGCGGGCGGGCCGTGGGCATGCTGCTGGCCCTGGGCATGGTGCTCGTGTTCGCGGGTGCGACCGAGGACGCGGGCAACACGTGGGGCGCCCAGTTCATGGACTCGACCTTCGGGGTCTCCCCGTTCGTCGCGGGCATGGCCTTCGTCGCCCTCCAGGGAGCCCAGACCATCGGCCGCTTCACGGGCGACGCGGTCGTGGACCGTCTCGGCGACCGGATGACCGCCCGGCTCGGCGCGCTGCTGTCGATCGCGGGCATGAGCCTGGCCCTGCTGGCGCCCCACCCCGCCACCGCGATGATCGGCTTCGCGTGCGCCGGCTGGGGCATCGCGACCCTCTTCCCCGCCGCCTTCCGTGCGGCCGACGAGCTCCCGGGCGTCACCCCCGGCGTCGGCATCACGCTCGTGGGCTGGCTCGCCCGCATCGGCTTCTTCCTGGCCCCGCCCGTCGTGGGAGCCCTCGCCGACGCCTTCACGCTGCGCTACGCGCTGTGGCTGATGCCGATCTACGCCGTCATGATCCTGCTGTTCTCGGGCGTGCTCGAGACCCGCCGCGTCAGAAACGGCTGACGTCGCCGGCGCCCTCGCGCCGGATCTCGAGCTCGCCGCGCGACAGGTCGATCACGGTCGTGGGCTCGGTGCCCACCTCGCCCGCGTCGATGATCCCGTCGAGCTGGTGGTCCAGCAGGTCCTGGACCACCCAGCCCTCCGTCGGCGGGTCCTCGTGGCCGGGCAGCAGCAGGGTCGAGGACACGATGGGCTCTCCCAGCTCGCGCACGAGCGCCTGGGCGACCCGATGATCGGGGATCCGCACGCCCACCGTGTGCTTCTTGGGGTGGGCCATGCGCCGCGGCACCTCCTTGGTGGCCGGCAGGATGAACGTGTACGGCCCCGGCGTCGCGTTCTTGACCAGCCGGAACACCGGGTTGGAGACGATCACGAACTGGCTGAGCTGCGCGAAGTCCGCGCACACGAGCGTGAAGTCGTGGTTCTTGCCGACCTGGCGGATCCGCCGGATCCGCTCGAGCCCCTCGGGCGCATCGAGGGTGCACCCCAGCGCGTAGCAGGAGTCCGTGGGGTAGGCGAGCAGACCGCCCTCGGAGAGGATGCGGACGGCCTGCGCGATGAGCCGCGGCTGCGGGTCGACGGGATGGATGTCGAGGTAACGGGCCATGCCCGATGCTACTGCGCAGCGCCCCCGGCGAGGATCGCGATGCGCGCGGGCACCTTGACGGGGGACAGGCGCTGGCCCACGAAGCGGCGCAGGTCCTCGGCGGTGCACGCCGACCCGTCGCGCAGGACCACCGCGGCCTCGACCTCCTCGCCGCCGCCGTCGAGCGCCGTGCCGCCCACGCGCGCCTCGACGACGTCGGGATGGCCCATGAGGGTCGCGGCGACCTCGAGGGGCGAGACCGAGCGGCCGTCGGGGGTGACGATCCGGGCCCGTGAGGCGAGCAGGTGGTCGATGCCCCGGCCGGCGGCGAGATGCGCGCGGTCGCCCGTGCGCATCCACCCGTCGCCCGAGAGGACGTGGGCGGTCTCGTCGGGGCGGTTCCAGTAGCCGTGGAACACCTGCGGCCCCGCGATGAACAGCTCGGCGTCGGCCCCCACGCTCACCCGCACCTCCGGCAGCGCCCGTCCCAGCGCGTCCGGGTGCTCGGCGTCGAAGGTGCCCGCGACCGAGATGCCGCACTCGGCCCGGACGTAGCCGATGTCGACGGGGCAGCGGGTCAGCTCGCGCCACCGCCGGGCGAGCTCGGCATCGAGGTCCTGCTGCAGGGTCAGGGCGCGATGCACGGCCGAGAGGTCCCCGCCCGTCTCGGCGGCCGCGCGCGCGAGCCGGTGCAGGACCGGCGGGGTCGCGGCGAGCACGGTCGCCCGTCCGCGACGCAGTGCCGCGAGGGCGTCGTCGGTCGAGGGGGCGAGCACGAGCGATCCGCCGTCGAGCAGGGCCGAGATGAGCCCCACGTAGGCGCCGGCCGGCTCGTGCAGGGGCACCGTCGCGCACACGCACGCCGAGACCTCGTCGCGCCACAGCGAGCCGAGCTGCCGCGCGCTCGCCACCAGGTTGGCGTGGGTGAGCATCGCCCCGAGCAGCTCCCCGTCGGCGCCGATCGTGTACTGCAGGAGCGCGAGGTCCCGTGCGGCGGGCTGCGGGTGGGCGGGGGAGAGCGGCGAGGAGGCGAGCAGCAGCCGCCACGGGATCGCGTGGTCGAGGGGGCGGGGCCGGTGCCGCAGCGGGAGCCGGCGCAGGTGCTGTACGGCCGCGAGCCGTGCCTGCATCGCGCGGCGCACCCGCACCGATGTGCGGCACGGCGGGTCGACCGCGATCACGGCCTTGGGGTGCACGTCCGGCGGGAGGTGGCGCAGGGCCGGGATCGCCTGCCGGTCGGCGATCGCGACGACCGCGGAATGGTCCTCGAAGGCGCGACGCAGCTCGCGCGCCGTCGAGGTGGGGTCGTGCAGCACCGCGACCGCGCCGATCCGCAGGGCGGCATGGAAGGCGATGACCGCCTCAGGGTGCATCTCGCACACGATGGCGACCCGATGGCCCGGCCGCACGCCGAGCTCGTAGAGTCCCCGGGCGAGCCGGGCGACGTCGTCCAGGAGCCGCGCGTACGTGCGGCGGCGCCCGCGATGCTCGAGGGCCACGGCGTGCGGGGAGCGGTGCGCGGCCTCCGCGAGCGCCGCCGGGACGCTCGGGGCACGGGACGCGTCGCTCACGGGCATGGCCGTCATCGTAAGGACGCTTTCTGAGGGGTTCCTCGGTGCCGCGTCCGCCCGGCCCGGAGCCCGGCGGCGCGCACGTGGGCTCACGCGATGACGACGAACTCGCGGCCGACCCATTTGGTGCGCCGCAGACGCAGCACCGCGTCGATCGGGATCGGGCCGAGCACGTGCGGATAGGTCTGCTCGCTGTCGTCGCCGTCGGTCCCCGGCTCGAACTCGACGCGCATCCCGGCGGCCTCGACCCGGTCGACGTCGATCTCGAGGATCACGAGATCGTCGGGACGGTCCGGGTAGACACGGCGGGCGACGGCCGAGATCTGCTCGGGCCACGAGGCGTGGATGTAGCCCTCCTGGGCCAGGTCGCGTCCGCGCGTCGAGGCCGTGTAGCGCCCGGCGAGAACGCCGTCCTCCCACAGGCCGAGCTCGGTGATGTGCCAGATGAGGGGCGCGGGCATGAGGGGGAGTGTAGCGTGGGGGACCGTCCCGCCCGCGCCGGGGCCGCCCCCCTCGGGCGGCGTGCCCGCGCCGGCACGTTCCGAGCGATCAGGGGAGAGCGCGATGCCCTACCGGGTGCTGACCGTCTGCACCGGGAACATCTGCCGGTCCCCGATGGCCGAGTACCTCCTGCGGGAGGCCTTCGTCCAGGCGGGGCTCGACGACCGGGTCGACGTCGACTCGGTGGGCACCACCTCGTGGGAGGAGGGCGAGCGGATCGATCCGCGAGCCGGCTCCCTGCTCGCCGCCCGCGGGATCGACGCCTCGGACCATCGCGCCCGCCACATGACCCCCGCGGACCTGCACGCGGCCGACCTCATCCTCGCCCTCGACGAGGACCATGTGGGCCCGCTGCGCCGCACGGCCGGTGCCGCGCGCGACCGGATCCACCTGATCCGGGAGTTCGACCCCGCGGCGCACGGCGACCTCGGCATCCGCGACCCCTGGTACGGCGACGAGGACGACTTCGCGAGCGCCGCCGCGCTCATCGACGCCGCCGTGCCCGGCATCGTCGACCACGTGCGCGACGAGACAGCCCTGCCGGCATGAGCACCGCTCCCCGCGCAGGCGCCGCCCCGCTCGGCGACGAGGATCCCGCCTCGCTCGGCGCCCTCGACCTCGCGCGGGCGCTCCGCGCGGGCCTCGTGAGCGTCGCCGACCACACCGAGGCCGTGCTCGCGCTCGCCGCCGCACGCGGCCCGAGGGTCGGCGCGTTCGCCCATCTCGCCCGCGAGCTGTCCCGGCGCCAGGCGCGCGAGGCCGACGCCGCGCTCGCCGAGGGCGACGTGCGCCCCCTGCTCGGCGTGCCCCTGCCCATCAAGGACCTCGCCTCGGTGGCCGGCCTGCCGTTCGAGGCCGGGAGCGCCGTGATGCGAGGCACCGTCGCCGAGCAGACCGACGGCGTCGCCGAGGACCTGCTCGCCGCCGGCACGGTGACGATCGGCAAGACCACGGTGCCGGAGTTCGGCTTCCCCTGCTACACCGAGCCCGCGATCTCGGCGCCTGCCCGCACGCCGTGGGACCTGCGGCGCACGGCGGGCGGATCGAGCGGCGGGGCCGCCGCGGCCGTCGCCTCCGGGATCGTGCCGATCGCGCACGGCACCGACGGCGGCGGCAGCGTGCGCATCCCCGCCGCCTGCTGCGGCGTCGTCGGCCTCAAGACGTCGCGCGGGCTCGTCTCGCCCGGCCCGCTGGGCACCGAGGGCCCCGGCCTCGTGGCCGACGGGATCCTCGCGCGCAGCGTGCGCGACATCGCCGCAGGGCTCGACGCGATCGTGCACGTGCGCCCGGGCGACGCCTTCCCCCTCGCCGCCCGTCCCGGCTCCTACGTGACCGCGTGCGACGACGCCGGCGCCTCGCGCACGCTGCGGATCGCGGTGCTGACCGAGCCGCTCAACATCGACACCGAGATCCACCCCGCGGCCCTGCGCGCGGTCGAGCGGGCGCGCGAGACCCTTGTCGCCCACGGGCACGCCGTCGAGACCATCGGCGCGCCGTTCACGCCCGAGCAGTGGCGCGCCTTCATGCCGATCTGGACCGTGGGCGCCGCCTCCATCCCGCTGCCGCCGGAGGCGGAGGAGCACCTGATGCCGCTCACCCGCTGGCTGCGCGAGCAGGGGCGGCGCTACGACGCCCGCGACCTCGCCCGCGCGCAGGCCGGCATGCAGACCGTCGCCCGTCGCGCGGGGGAGGCCTTCGCACCGTACGACGTCGTGCTCACCCCCTCCCTCTCGGGCCCGCCCGCCTACCCCGAGCAGCTCCAGCTCGCGGACCCCGCCGCCGACTTCGACGCGCAGTGCGCCTTCACGCCGTGGACGAGCACCTGGAACATGACGGGCCGCGCCGCGATCAGCGTCCCCGTGCACCGCGAGCGGTTCGACGGCGTCGAGCTCCCGCTCGGCGTGCACCTGGGTGCAGTGCGCGCGGGCGACGAGGCGCTCCTGCTCGCCCTCGCGGCCCAGCTCGAGGCGGCCGACCCGTGGCCGCGCATCATCCTGCCGCCCGGGCCCGACGAGGACCGATGAGCGTGCCCGAGCAGGCCCCGCCGATCGGCCCCACGGAGCCCCAGCCCGGCGACCCCGCCCAGGTGCGCCTGGACGTCTGGCTGTGGTCGGTGCGCCTGGCCCGCACCCGGTCGGCCGCGACGACCGACTGCCGCGGCGGCCACGTGCGCCTGAACGGCAACCCCGTCAAGGCGGCGCAGGCCGTGCACGTGGGCGACGAGGTGCGGGTGCGCCGTCCCGGCGTCGAGCACGTCTACCGGGTGCGCCGCCTGCTCGGGCGCCGGGCGGGCGCCCCCGTCGCGCGCGGCGCCTACGAGGACCTCACCCCGCCCGCGCCGCCGCAGATGCTCGCCCGGCCGCCCCGGCGCGATCAGGGCACAGGGCGCCCCACCAAGAAGGAGCGCCGCGAGATCGACCACCTCCGCGGACGGGACTGACCCCGCGCCGGTCAGCGCACGTGCGCGAGCAGGGCCTGCCGGTTGGTGGTCAGCCGGTCCAGCAGGCGGCGCTCCTCGGCGAGGCCCTTGGGGCTCGCCCCGTCGGCCAGCAGGCGCTGGCGGGTCGAGGCGAGGGCGGCCGACTCGCGGATGAAGGTCTTCATGACGGGGCCGGCGTCGATCGAGCGCGCCCAGCGCCGCCCCTCGCGCCTCCCCTTCCACGTCGCGAGCATGTCGACCTCCTGGTGGGTGAGCCAGCCCTGGTTGGCGTAGTCGCCCAGACGCACGCGGGTCAGGCGCGACTCGTCGAACACGAGCACCCCGATGAGCGCGAGCCACAGCCCCGAGAAGATGACCTCGACGACGAGCATGAGGATCAGCCCGCCCAGCCCCAGGCTGTCCTGGGCGATGCTCGTGCCCCCGTTCCAGCACGCGTGCAGGAACATGCCGGGCCAGGTCGCGACGAGGAACACGAGTGCGCCCGGCAGGGTGCCCCACTTGCGGACCACGAGGCCCATCACGACACCGGTCAGGGACGTGTACACCGAGTGCCCGAAGATCCCGATCACCCCGCGCACGAACACGAGGAACAGGCTCTGGGTGAAGGTCCCGCCGGCCTCCGGGACCGACAGGTAGTACTGGATGTTCTCGACGAACGCGAAGCCGCCGCCGATGAGCGCGCCGTAGACGAGGCCGTCGAGCGGACCGTTGAAGAACTTGCGCGCCACCAGGAGCAGCAGCACCAGGCCGAGCCCCTTGGAGGTCTCCTCGACGATCGGCGCGCCGATCGTCGAGCCGACGAAGGTCGTCGTGGCCTCGCTGCGCGTGACCGCGTACAGGACGTAGAAGATCGCGGTGTTGACGACGTACGCGATCGACGCGGCGATCGCGGCGCCCCAGAACACGGCGATCAGCAGGAGGGGCAGGGGCTGGGGGTCCCAGCGGTCGGCCAGCACGATCAGCCCGACGATCACGATGAGCGACAGCAGGGCGATGAACGCGTAGACCGCCCACAGGGCGGGACTCGAGCTGCCGTTGAGGGCGAACATGATGAAGCCGCCGGCGAGCACGATCAGCAGGATCAGGCCGAGCAGGCCCGCGAGCACCCACGAGACGATCGTGCCGACGGGCACCGGGGTCCCCTGCGCCTGGACCTGCTCGATGCGACGGGTCTGGGTGGCCCATGCGCTCTGCGGCTGGGCCTGCTGCGGCTGCTGCACGCCGTGGGGCGCGTAGCGCGGCCGGGTCAGGCCGGACGCGGGGCGCACGGACGTGTCGTACAGGCGGGGCAGGCCGTAGTCGACCTGCGGGGGCTGGGAGGGCAGCGGCGAGGTTCCCGGTGCGCCCGGTGCGCCGGGTGCGGCCCCGGGACGAGGGCGTCCGTTGGGCATGATCTGGCCCGGGCGCTGGGGCGGCGGCTGGCTCATGCGTGCGTCCCGTCGGCGTCGGGCTGCTGCGCCGCCTCGTCCGCACGGGCGACGAGGTGCCGCAGCAGGTCGGCGGAGGCCTGGGTCTCGTGGGCCGTGCGCACGGTCGAGGTCATGAACTCGATCGACACGCGCGCGATGATGATGCCGAGCAGGGCCGGGATCCACCCCAGCAGGAGCACGACGACGGGCAGCCACGGCGCGAGCAGCTCGTCGTCGTAGTAGCCGTACCCGGCCGACGAGAAGCCGACCAGGGAGGCGACGAGCAGCCAGAACAGCCAGGTGAGCACCATCGCCGCGATGCACACGGCGTAGACGACGCCGGCGCCGTCGACGAGCACGGAGCGCCGGAAGGAGAAGTCGACGAGTCCCTTGAGGAGGCGCACCACGACGTTCTCGCGGCGCGGGGCCGGGGCCGCGGCGGAGGCGGGAGCGGTGGGCTCGGTCCCCGTCCCGCTCGCCGGGATTGGACTCCAGGGCGAGGGGTCGGGCGTGGTCGAGGGCGGAGGGCCGTACGGGTTGGGATGGGACACGAGGTCTCCTGCTCGGGAAGGCTCGGGGATGATGAGGACGGGACAGAGGGAGCTGACAGGACAGACGGGATCGCGACGTGCTCGGAGGAGGCGTGCACGGACGTGGTCCTGGCCCGATACTACCTGTGACGCACACCATGGGTCCGAGGACTGTGGACGGACCGATCAGCAGGGTTGAGCGGAATACGCTCAACCCTGGCGACGTTGTGGAGAGCGTGGGTCCCAGGACCCCGGGCGGCGCCCGACTCGGAGCGCCCCCGACCACCACCGACCAGCACCCGAGGAGATGCAGTGGAATTCCGCTTCACCACCCGGTCGCAGGAGGCCGTGACGGCGGCGGCCGAGCTCGCGGAGGAGCTCGGGAACCCGCAGATCGCCGCGCTGCACCTCCTGTCGGCCCTCATCGACCAGAAGGACGGTATCGGCCGCGCCGCGCTCGAGCAGCTCGGCGCCGACCTGCCCGCCCTCGCCCGTCGCGTCGCCGACGCGATCGGGACGCTGCCCCGCGTGAGCGGCGGCGGCGATCGCCACCCGACGTTCGTCGGGCCCGGCTACGACGCCCTCGAGGCCGCGCGCAAGGACGCGGACTCCCAGGGCCAGACCTACCTGTCCACCGAGAACCTGATGATCGGCATCGCCCTCGGTTCGGACGAGGCGGCGCGCCTGCTCGCCGACGCCGGCGCGACCCCCGCACAGCTGCGCGATGCCATCAGCGATCTCAGAGGAGGCGGCAGCATGGACACGGAGAACCCGGAGGGCTCCTTCAAGAGCCTGGAGAAGTTCGGGGTCGATCTCACCGAGCAGGCCCGTGAGGGGCGCCTGGACCCGGTGATCGGCCGGGACGCCGAGATCCGGCGCGTGGTGCAGGTGCTGTCGCGCCGCACCAAGAACAACCCGGTCCTGATCGGCGAGCCCGGCGTCGGCAAGACGGCCGTCGTCGAGGGACTGGCCCAGCGCATCGTCGCGGGCGACGTGCCCGAGTCGCTGCGCGGCAAGACGCTCGTCTCCCTCGACCTGTCCTCGATGGTCGCGGGCTCGAAGTACCGCGGCGAGTTCGAGGAGCGGATGAAGTCCGTGCTCGACGAGATCCGCACCTCGGGCGGCCAGATCATCACCTTCATCGACGAGCTGCACACGGTCGTCGGGGCGGGCGGCAGCGGCGACGGCTCGATGGACGCGGGCAACATGCTCAAGCCCATGCTCGCGCGCGGCGAGCTGCGCATGGTCGGTGCGACCACGCTGGACGAGTACCGCGAGAACATCGAGAAGGACCCGGCGCTCGAGCGCCGCTTCCAGCAGGTCTTCGTCGGCGAGCCGAGCGTCGAGGACACCATCACGATCCTGCGCGGGCTCAAGGAGAAGTACGAGGCCCACCACAAGGTCTCCATCTCCGACGCCGCACTCGTGGCCGCCGCGACCCTCTCGGACCGGTACATCAGCGGGCGTCAGCTGCCCGACAAGGCCATCGACCTGGTCGACGAGGCCGCCTCGCGCCTGCGCATGGAGCTCGACTCCTCGCCCGTGGAGCTCGACATCCTGCGCCGCCAGGTCGACCGCCTGAAGATGGAGGAGCTCGCGCTCGCGGGCTCCGACGACGCCGGCTCGGTGGCCCAGCTCGAGTCCGTGCGCGGACAGCTCGCCGACCGCACCGAGCAGATGGACGAGCTGTCGGCGCGGTGGGAGCGCGAGAAGGCCGGCCTCAACCAGGTCGGCGAGCTGCGTGCCCGCCTCGAGCAGCTGCGCATGCAGGCCGACCGCGCCCAGCGCGAGGGCGACCTGTCCGCGGCCTCCAAGATCCTCTACGGCGACATCCCCACGCTCAAGAAGGAGCTCGTGGACGCCGAGGAGAAGGAGCAGAGCGGCGATCTGCCCGACGATGAGAAGCCCATGGTCTCCGAGCGCGTCGGCCCCGACGACATCGCCGAGGTCGTGGGCTCGTGGACCGGCATCCCGGCCGGTCGCCTGCTGCAGTCCGAGACGCAGAAGCTGCTCGAGATGGAGGACATCATCGGTCGGCGCCTGATCGGCCAGCGGCGCGCGGTGAGCGAGGTGTCGGACGCGGTCCGGCGGGCGCGGGCCGGGATCTCCGACCCGAACCGCCCGACCGGCTCGTTCCTGTTCCTCGGCCCCACCGGCGTCGGCAAGACCGAGCTCGCCAAGGCGCTCGCGGAGTTCCTGTTCGACGACGAGCGCGCCATGGTGCGCATCGACATGTCCGAGTACGCCGAGAAGCACACCGTCTCGCGTCTGGTCGGCGCCCCTCCGGGGTACGTCGGCTACGAGGAGGGCGGCCAGCTCACCGAGGCGGTCCGGCGGCGCCCCTACACGGTCGTGCTGCTCGACGAGATCGAGAAGGCGCATCCGGACGTCTTCGACATCCTCCTGCAGGTGCTCGACGACGGCCGCCTCACCGACGGCCAGGGCCGCACGGTCGACTTCCGCAACACGATCCTGATCCTGACCTCGAACCTGGGGGCGCAGTTCCTCCAGGATCCCGGCCTCGACCAGGCGGCGCGCCAGGACGCGGTGATGAGCGTCGTGCGGGCGTCGTTCAAGCCCGAGTTCCTCAACCGCCTCGACGACATCGTCCTGTTCGATCCGCTGAGCCCCACGGAGCTCGCGCGCATCGTGACGCTGCAGATCGCGGCTCTCGACGACCGGCTCGCCGATCGCCGCATCACGCTCGACGTGTCCGGTACGGCCACCCAGTGGCTCGCGGACAAGGGCTTCGACCCGCTCTACGGCGCCCGGCCGCTCAAGCGGCTCGTGCAGAAGGAGATCGGCGACTCCCTCGCCCGGCTCATCCTGCGCGGCGAGGTGCACGACGACGAGACGGTGCACGTGGACGTCGACCCCGACGTCGACGCGCTCGTGCTCTCCGTGGCCCCCACCCCCGAGCCGGCGCACGCCGGCCGCTGAGCGGGCACGGCGCGCAGGAGGCCCCGTCGCGGATCGGATTCGATCCGCGACGGGGCCTCCTCGTGTGCGGCCGCGTCCGCGTCGGACGCGGCCGCACGATCACACGACGATGTTGACGAGCTTGGGCGCGCGCACGATCACCTTGCGCACCGTCTGGCCCTCGAGCAGCTGGCGCACCTTCTCCTCGCCCAGGACGAGGGCCTCCAGGTCCGCGTCCGTCACGTCGGTCGCGACCTCGAGACGGTGCTTGACCTTGCCCTTGACCTGCACGACGCACGTGACGGTCTCCGCGACGACGTAGCGGGGATCGGCCACGGGATAGGCGACGCGGGAGATCGAGCCCTCATGGCCCAGGCGCGTCCACAGCTCCTCGGCGAGGTGCGGGGCGAACGGCGAGACCATGAGCACGAGCGGCTCGACGGCCTCGCGCGGGGCCCCCGAGACCACGGCCCCGCCGGTGCCCTGGGCTCCCGCCTTCGTGAGGTGGTTGACCAGCTCGATCAGCTTGGCGATCGCCGTGTTGAAGCCCATCTGCCCCATGTCGCGCGTGACGCCCTCGATGGTGCGGTGCACGGCCTGGCGGGTGGGCACATCGGCCTCGGCGTCGCTCACGACGACCTCGCCGGTCTGCTCGTCGACGACGAGGCGCCACAGGCGCTGCAGGAAGCGCTGGGAGCCGACCACGGCGCGCGTGTCCCACGGTCGTGACAGGTCCAGCGGCCCCATCGACATCTCATACACGCGCAGCGTGTCGGCCCCGTACTCCTCGTACATCTCGTCGGGCGAGACGGAGTTCTTGAGGGACTTGCCCATCTTCCCGTACTCCTGGCGCACGCTCTCGCCGTGATACGTGAAGGTGCCGTCGGCCTCCTCGACCACCTCGGCCGCGGGCACGTACACGCCGCGGGAGTCGGTGTAGGCGAAGGCCTGGATGTACCCCTGGTTGAACAGGCGGTGGAAGGGCTCCTGGCTCGACACGTCGCCGCGGTCGAACAGCACCTTGTGCCAGAACCGCGAGTACAGCAGGTGCAGCACCGCGTGCTCGACGCCCCCGACGTACAGGTCCACGCCGCCCACGTCGCCCTCGCGCCGCGGCCCCATCCAGTAGGCCTCGTTCTCCGGGTCCACCAGCCGCTCGTCGTTGGTGGGGTCGACGTAGCGCAGCGGGTACCACGACGAGCCCGCCCACTGCGGCATCACATTGGTCTCGCGGTGGTAGGTCCGCGGGCCATCGCCCAGGTCCAGCTCGACCTCGACCCAGTCCTCGGCGCGCGACAGCGGGGTCTGCGGCTCGGTCTCGGCGTCCATCGGATCGAACGTCTTGGGCGAGAAGTCGGTGATCTCGGGCAGGTCCACCGGCAGCATCGAGGCGGGCAGCGCGATCGGCGTCTCCGGATCGGCGGGGTCGTAGACGATCGGGAACGGCTCGCCCCAGTAGCGCTGGCGCGAGAACAGCCAGTCCCGCAGCCGGTAGGTGGTGCGGGCGCGCCCGAAGCCCTGCTCCTCGGCGTACGCGGTCGCGCGGCGCTTGGCCTCCTCCTTGTCCAGGCCGTTGAGGTCCAGGCCCGCGCTCGCGGAGTTGATCTTCTCGCCGTCGCCGGTCCACGCGCCGCCCTCGAAGCCCTCGGGCGGGCGCACGGTGCGGATCACCGGCAGGTCGAACGCCTCGGCGAAGGCGTGGTCGCGCTCGTCCTCGGCGGGGACCGCCATGATCGCGCCGGTGCCGTAGCCGGTCAGCACGTAGTCCGCGGTGAAGACGGGGATGCGTCGGCCGTCCATCGGGTTGAGCGCGTACAGGCCCGTGAAGACGCCCGTCTTCTCGCGGCCCTCGGCGGTGCGGTCGGCGTCGTCCTGGGCGGCCGCGCGCGCCTGGTAGGCGGCGACGGCCTCACGCGGCGAGGCGACGGCGAGGCCGCCCTTCCAGGCCTGCTCGGTGCCCTCGGGCCAGACGGCGGGCAGGGCCTGCACGTCGGCCAGCAGCTCGTGCTCGGGAGCCAGCACCGCGAAGGTCGCGCCGAACAGGGTGTCGGCGCGCGTGGTGAACACGTCGAAGGTCGGGACCTCGGGCGTGCCCTCGGCGCCCAGCCCCTCGACCGGGAACGTCACCTGCGCGCCGTGGGAGCGGCCGATCCAGTTGCGCTGCATCGAGCGCACCGACTCGGGCCAGTCCACGCGGTCCAGGTCCTCGAGCAGCCGGTCGGCGTACGCGGTGATGCGCATGTTCCACTGGCGCAGCGTGCGCGTGAAGACGGGGAAGTTGCCCACCTCGGAGCGGCCCTCGTTGGTGACCTCCTCGTTGGCCAGCACGGTGCCCAGCCCGGGCGACCAGTTGACGGGCGTCTCGGAGATGTAGGCCAGGCGGAAGGACTCCGCCAGGCGGGCGATCTCCACGTCGGAGGAGGCGGCGACGTCGGCGACGGTGCGCCCGCGCCACTGCTCGGGCAGCGTGATGCCCTGGCGGTCGGCGAGCGCGAACGGGTCCACCGTGCCGGCGCGCAGCTCTTCGCGCAGTTCGGCGATCGGTCGGCCGCGTCCGACGATCCCGTCGACGTTGGGGGCCTCCGGGTCGTACCACGAGTCGAACAGCCGCAGGAAGATCCACTGCGTCCAGCGCACGAACTCGGGGTCGGTGGTCGCGAAGGAGCGGCGCGGATCGTGCGACAGGCCCAGGCGGTGCAGCTGGCGGCGCATGTTGGCGATGTTCGCCTCGGTGGTCGTGCGCGGATGGGTGCCCGTCTGCACGGCGTACTGCTCGGCGGGCAGGCCGAAGGCGTCGTAGCCCATCGTGTACAGCACGTTCCTGCCCAGCATGCGCTGATGGCGCGCCATCACGTCGGTCGCGATGTACCCGAGCGGGTGGCCGACGTGCAGACCGGACCCCGAGGGGTAGGGGAACATATCCATGATGAAGGCCTTCTCGCCCAGCTCGGCGGTCGGCGTGCCGTCGGCGAGGGGGCCCGTCGGGTTGGGGGCGTCGAAGGTGCCGTCCTCGGCCCACCGCTGCTGCCAGTCCTTCTCGATCTCGTCGGCCATCGCGGCCGTGTAGCGGTACGGTGCCTCGCTCATGGGGGATCTCCTCGTTCCTGCGCGCGCAGGGCTGTGGTTCCGGGAATGCTCCTGATGATGGGACCCCGCGCGGACCGCAGCGGCGCGCGACGGGGGAGCCGCGTCGATGCCTCGGTGGAGGCCTTGCTCGACGCGGCTACGGAAGCAGGAGCCGACGTGCCATGGGGCGATTCTACGTGGAGCCGGGCCGGTGCCCGGCCCGCGCCGCGGCGCAGTCTCCTCGATCGCCGCGCGGGACCGTCAGCGAGCTCCACGTCCGGGGCCGTCGGACACGTGGCGGTGCTGTGCGCCCCTGACTCGAGATGCGCCTCCACATCGATCGGGAGGACGTGTCTGAGCGTGTCGACCCGTCGTGCACGGATCGGCACGAACGACGCCATGCGTCAGGAACTTATGCCCTGCGGTGTCACCGGAGACGAGCCGATGGCGAGGTGTCAGCCCCGCGTGAGCCGGGCGTACTCCTCACGCAGCACGCGCTCGACATCCGGCAGATCATTGTCGACGGTGTCGGAGACGAGCGACATGTCGACGAACGCGTACGCGTGAGCGATGTAGTTCCGAGTCGCCCGCATGCTCCGCCACGTCGCTCCGAACAGACGCTCGCCCAGCGGAGGAACCGTATCGTCGTTCAGGGCATCGATCGCCGCCGCCAGCCGTAGACACACGGCATCGGCGACGACGTCGTCGGACAGACCATCGCGTTCGATGTACGTGAGCAGCCGGTCGATGTGCGTGAGCGCCTCCGCGATGAGGTCGGCGTCGGAGCGCCGTCTCACAGCGGTCTCGATGAGTGCAGGACGTCGGACCGCAGATGCTCGTGGAGGTTCGCGTCGGGGACGGCGTCGACCGCCACCCCGAGGATGTCAGACAGCTCGATCCTCATGGCAGCCAGATCGAACAGCCCCATTCCGCTGGGGCGGGTGAAGAGCAGGTCGATGTCGCTGTCCTCGTCCGCGTCACCGCGCAGGACCGAGCCGAAGATCCTGACGTTCGACGCGCCGTACCGCTCCAGCACGACCATGAGCTCGTCATGGTGATGCGCGATGAGCTCGCGCAGTTCCACGGAGCGTCGGGTCGGGCTGAGCGTCGCCATCGGAACAGGATACGTGGCGTCGGAAGCGGTGTCCTCGGTCGAGCCACATGCCGAGGGGCTCGCAGCCGCGGCATCACGCCACGATGGTCACCAGCCTCGCCGAGCACGGCCCCCGCAGATACTCCTCGCCGATCTCGGGATCGGTGTCGAGGCGATGGCGCACCGTTTCCGTGGCCGGGACCACGCAGGCAACGCGAGCCGGGCCGGTGCCCGGCCCGCGCCGCGTCGTGGCCGGTCAGCCCAGCAGCGCGGAGAGGGCCATGAGCGTCACGACGGTCCCGATCGTGGTGACGAGCACCGTGTCGCGCGCGAGCTCCTCCGAGGCGCCGAAGCGCGAGGCCGCGACGAACACGTTCTGCGCCGTCGGCAGCGCCGCCATCACGACGACGGCGAACAGCTCGTGCCCGGCCAGGCCGAGCGCGAGCCCCAGGCCGAGTGCGATGAGCGGCATCAGCACGAGCTTGCAGGCGGTCGCGATCCCCACGAGCGCCCGGTTGCCGTCGTCCTTGGCGAGCGGGCGCGAGCCGATCAGCGAGAGGCCGAAGGCGAGCAGCATGCCCGGGATCGCGAGGTCGGCCAGGGAGTGCAGCGGCTCGAGCAGCAGCGCGGGCACGTGCACGCCGAGGGCCACGAGGCCGATCCCGACCACGGCCGCGATGATGGTCGGGTTCGTGACCACGCCCCGGCCGATGCTGCGCACGCTGGGGCGCGAGCTGCTCGTGACCGAGTGCAGAACGAACTGGTAGATCGGCGTGTAGACCGCCTGCTGGAACAGGATGACGGGCAGGGCGTGCGCGGGCGAGCCGAGCACGTAGGCCGCGATCGGGAAGCCCATGTTCGCGCCGTTGGCGACCGATGAGCTGATCGCCGTGACCGCGACGTCCGCGGCGCTGCGTCGGCTTGCCAGGTGCAGCGCGAGGAAGACGAGCAGCCCCGTGGCGAGGCCCGCGACCGACGCCACGACGATCGGCGAGCCCAGCAGCGCGGTGACGTCGGCCTCGAGCAGGGACAGCAGCACGAGGCACGGAGAGGCGATGAAGAAGGTCGCCCGGTTGAGCACGAACCGGGCGTGGCCGGGATCGCCCAGCACCCCGGACTTCCCGGTCGCCCAGCCGGTCGCGATGAGCGCCCAGACGATGAAGAACCCGGAGAGGACCCCTGTCATCGATCAGCGGCCGCGGTCAGCGGCTGGAGACCTGGTCGGGCATGCCGGGGACGGGCTGGGCCGGGTCGTTGCCGATCTGCACGATCGAGTTGTCGGCGTCGACATGGACGATCGTGGGACGGTGCGCACGCGCCTCGGCGTCCTCGAACAGGCCGTAGGCGATGAGGATCACGAGGTCCCCGGGGGAGACCAGATGGGCGGCCGCGCCGTTGACGCAGATCGCGCCGCTGCCGCGCTCACCCGCGATCGCGTACGTCTCCAGGCGGGCCCCGTTGGTGACGTCGACGATCGCGACCTGCTCGTTCTCGACGATGCCGGCGGCATCGAGCAGATCGGCGTCGACGGTCACCGAGCCGACGTAGTGCAGATCGGCCTGGGTGACGGTCGCGCGATGGATCTTCGCGGTCATGAGTGTGCGCATCATCGCCGACCATTCTCCCACGCGAGGCCGCGCCCCGACCGTTCCGCGGGGTGAGATCGCCGACTCCGGCCCGCGTGCACCTCCCCGGCGCGGCGCCGGTGCGAGAGGATGGACGACGCCCTTCGTCCGCCCCGCCCCAGGAGGATCCCATGCCCAAGGCCCGACGCCGCTCCGCCCATGCCGGCGAGCGCTTCGAGGACATGGCGCTGCCCGACGAGCTGCTCGGGGTGCTCGACGCACAGGGGCTCACGCGCGCCTTCGAGATCCAGAGCGCGATCCTGCCCGACGCCCTCGGCGGCCGCGACGTGCTGGCCCGCGCCGAGACCGGCTCCGGCAAGACCCTCGCCTTCACCCTCGCGATGTGCGCGCGCTTCCGCGGCCGCAAGGTGCACCGGCGCCGCCCGCTCGGCGTCGTCCTCGTCCCCACCCGCGAGCTCGCGGTGCAGGTCGTCGACACGATCCATCCCTTCGCGCGCGCCGTCGGCATCCGCGCGCAGCTGGTCGCGGGCGGCATGAACATCGACAAGCAGGCCGACGCGCTGGCCCGCGGCGTCGAGATCATCGTCGCGACGCCCGGCCGGCTGATCGACCTCGCCCGGCGCGAGGACCTCTTCCTCGACCGGGTCGAGACCACCGTGATCGACGAGGCCGACCACATGACCGATCTCGGCTTCGGCGCCGACATCGTCGAGATCCTCCAGCACATCGAGATGGGCACCCAGAAGATGCTCTTCTCCGCGACGCTCGACGGACAGGTCGACGAGATCATCGACCGCTTCCTCGTGGACCCGGTGACGCACGAGACCACGCCCGTGGCCGCGGCCGTCAAGACCATGCGCCACCACGTGCTCGCGATCAACCCCCAGCGCAAGCGCCAGATCACCGCGCAGCTCGCGGCCCGCCGCGGCCGTACCCTGATCTTCACGCGCACCCAGCTCGGCGCCGAGCGTGTGGCCGCCGAGCTCGTCGAGGTCGGCATCCCCGCCGCCGCCCTGCACGGCAGCAAGCAGCAGGGCCTGCGCACCAACGTGCTCGCGGGCTTCCGCGCGGGCGCCTTCGACACCCTCGTGGCGACCGACGTCGCGGCCCGCGGCCTCCACATCGACGACGTGTCGATGGTGATCCACGTGGACCCCGCCGAGGACGTCAAGGAGTACGTGCACCGCTCGGGCCGCACCGCCCGCGCGGGCGCGGCCGGCACGGTCGTGACCCTCGCCCTGCCCCATCAGACGCAGCGCACGCGCCGCATCCTGGAGGAGGCCGAGGTCGAGCCGCAGTGGGAGGACGTGCACGACGAGCACGCCGAGGCCCTGCGCGCGCTCGGCGGCCGCACCCCCGCCGGGGAGCCCGCCGCCGATCCCGCCCTGACGAAGTACAAGGGCGCGCCGCGCAAGCTCGACATCGGCCGCACCACGGGCGCCGACGCGCGCAAGGCGGACGAGCGCCGTGCCAACGAGGAGCGCCGCGCCTCGTGGGAGGAGACGCCCGCCCCGCGGCGCTCCGGCCGTCGCCGGCCCCAGCCCTCCGCCGGCTCGACCGGGCGCCGCCGCACGAGCGGTCGTCGCCCGAAGGGGTCCTGATGTCCATCAGCCTGTTCGATCTGTTCAAGATCGGGATCGGCCCCTCGAGTTCGCACACCGTCGGCCCCATGCGGGCCGCGGCGACCTTCGCCCGCGAGGTCCTCGAGGACCCCGGCATCGGGCCGCGCGTGGCCGACGTGGCCGTGCACCTCTACGGCTCGCTCGCCGCGACCGGTCGCGGGCACGGCACCATGGACGCGATCGTGATGGGCCTCGAGGGCCACGATCCCGAGACGGTGGACCCCGTCGCGGGCCGCGAGCGCGTCGCCGAGATCGCCGAGCACGGCGGCCTGCTGCTCGACGGGCGCCTGTCCGTGAGCCTGCGGCCCGACACGATCGTGCTGCACCCCCTGACGTTCCTGCCCCAGCACTCCAACGGCATGACCTTCGTGGCGCTCGACGCCGCCGGGGCCGAGCTCGTGCGCCGCCCCATGTTCTCCATCGGCGGCGGCTTCGTGGTCGACGAGGCGGACATGGGCCGGTCGATGGCGGAGGTCGCCTCGGAGGAACAGGGCACGAAGATCTTCACGACCGGGGCCGAGCTGCTCGCCGTGTGCGAGGAGCGCGGGATCTCGATGTCCGAGGCGATGCTCCTGCGCGAGCGCCAGTGGCGCAGCGACGAGGAGATCCGCCGCGGCGCGCTGCGGATCTGGCACACCATGCGCGACTGCATCGAGCGCGGCATGACCACGTCGGGCACCCTTCCCGGCGGGCTCGAGCTCAAGCGCCGGGCGAGCTCCTGGCGCGAGTCGCTCGAGGCCGAGGACCCGCGCCGCCTCGCGATGAACGCCCACGAGTGGGTGTCGCTGGCCGCGCTCGCCGTCAACGAGGAGAACGCCGCGGGCGGTCGTGTCGTGACCGCTCCCACCAACGGCGCCGCCGGCATCATCCCCGCGGTCCTCTACTACGCGACGAGCTACCTGAGCGACACCGATCCCGACGAGGTCGCCGTGCGCTTCCTGCTCACGGCCGCCGCGGTCGGCTCGCTGTACAAGGAGAACGCCTCGATCTCGGGTGCCGAGGTGGGCTGCCAGGGCGAGGTGGGCTCGGCCTGCTCGATGGCCGCCGCCGGCCTCGCGGAGGTCATGGGCGGCAAGCCGCGCCAGGTCGAGAACGCGGCCGAGATCGCGATGGAGCACAACCTCGGTCTCACGTGCGATCCGGTGGGCGGCCTCGTGCAGGTGCCCTGCATCGAGCGCAACGCGATGGCCTCGGTCAAGGCGATCACGGCGGCCCGCTTCGCGCTGCGCGGCAACGGGGAGCACTTCGTCTCCCTCGACACGGTCATCGAGACGATGCGCCAGACCGGCAAGGACATGTCCGAGCGCTACAAGGAGACCGCGATGGGCGGCCTCGCCGTGACCGCGGTGCCGGTGTCGCTGCCCGAGTGCTGAGGCCGCCCGGCCGCTGAGGCGCCGGGCCGCCTCACGCGGCCGCGGTCGTCACCACGCCCCGCGCGTGTACGGGCCCGGGTACAGCGGCCGTGGGTCGGCGCCGAGCTCGTGCGCGGCGCGCTGGGGCCACGACGGCTCGCGCAGCGCGGCCCGGCCGATCGCGACGAAGTCGGCCGAGCCGTCCGTGAGGACCCGCTCGGCCCCTGCGGGATCGGTGATGAGCCCCACCGCGGCGACGGGCATGCCCGCGCGCTCCCGGATCTCGCGCGCGAAGCCCACCTGATAGTCGGGGCCGCTCGCGATGTCGGCGACGACCGCCCCTCCCGTCGACACGTGCAGCGCGTCGACCCCGAGCTGCTTGAGCTCGAGCGCGAGCTCGCACGACTGGTCCACGTCCCAGCCGCCGCCGATCCAGTCGGTCGCGCTGATCCGCACGATGAGCGGCATCGCCTCGTCGATCGCCTCGCGCACCGCCACGGCGATCTCGCGCGCGAGGCGCCGGCGGCCCCTGCCGCCGGCGCCGTAGGCGTCCTCGCGCGTGTTGACGAGGGGGCTCAGGAACTCGTGGACCAGGTAGCCGTGGGCGAAGTGCAGCTCGACGGCGTCGAAGCCGGCCGCGACAGCACGGCGAGCCGCGGCGGCGAAGTCGGCGACGACCCCCTGGATCTGCTCGACCGTCATCGCCTCGGGCGCGGCGAGCCCGGGGAAGGGCTCCTCGGCCGGGCCGACCGTGCGCCACCCGCCCGACAGCTCGGGGATGGTGCCGTGGTGGCGGCGGTAATGGGGCAGGGTGGGCCAGGTCGAGGCCTTGCGCCCCGCGTGGGCGAGCTGCACGGCGGTCGCGGCGCCCTGCTCCCGGTTGAAGCGGGTGATGCGCTGCCACGCGGCCACCTGCGCGTCGTTCCACAGGCCGGTGTCCTGCGGGCTGATGCGCCCCTCCGGGCTCACCGCGGTGGCCTCCGTGATGACGAGCCCGAAGCCTCCCGCGGCGCGCGCGCCGAGGTGCACGAGATGCCAGTCCGTCGGCACGCCGTCGCGCTCGGTCACCGAGTACTGGCACATCGGCGCGAGCCAGATCCGATTGCGCAGGTGCACGTCGCGCAGCGTCGTCGGGGTCAGCAGGAGAGGCGGGTCCGGTGTCCCGGAGCGGGGGTCGTCGGCGGCGGTCACGGTCATGGCTCCGACGGTAGCCCGCGAGCGCGCGCCCGCGCGATCGGGCCCGCGACGTGGCACGGGCGGGAGGGCTCGACCGTGGTCCGCTAGATTGCTAGCATGCTCGCATGCACGAGAAGCAGGGCGCCCCCGCCCGCAAGGTCCAGTTCAACGTCTATCTCCCCCCGGAGCTCGTCGTCGCCGTCAAGCATCGCGCGGTCGACGAGCAGACCAGCCTGAGCGCGCTCGTCGAGCGCGCCCTGTCCGCCTATCTCGAGAGGACCCCCTCATGACCGTCGCGACCGACATCGCCTTCGCCGTCCTCCCTCTGCGCTTCAGCGAGCGCCCCGACGCGATGGACGCCTTCCTGCGCCTGCTCGGCATGGCACCCGTCGTCACCGCCCCGGGCGGCGGCTTCGCCGTGCTCGTCGCGGGCGGCGGCGGGCGCGTCATGATCCACGGCGTCGACAGCGCGCAGAGCGGGCCCGCGGCGGGCACCACCGACCTGTGCCTCGCGACCGAGGACACCGACCGTGCGGCCGCCGTCCTGCGGGCCGCGGGCCGGCAGGTGAGGGTCTGGGACGAGAGCTACGGGCGCCAGGGCGCGCTGCTCGGAGCGGCGGGTGAGGAGATCGCGCTCAACGAGACTCAGCGCGACCTCTACGGCTACGAGGGCCACGACGGCGCGGACGCCGACCCGCGGCTCACCGTCGTCGCCGTCCGCCCGACCGACGACATCGAGGCCGACGTCGCCTCCTTCGCGGCGCTCGGCTTCGTGCCGCGCGGCGACGCCGCCCCGGGCTGGTGCCCCGTGCAGGGTGCCGCGGGGACGGGGATCATCGGCCTGCACCGGCCGGCGCCCGGGGAGCAGTGCTCCCGCGACACCGGGAGCGAGTTCGGGCGCGCCGCGGCCGCCCGGATCGGCTTCGAGACCTCCGAGGACCTCGGCCGCCTCGCCGCGCGCCTGCGCGATGCGGGCCATCCGGTCGAGCTGCGCGAGGGCGGCAGAGGGGGCGCCCTGCACGTGACCGATCCGGACGGCGTGGTGGTCGAGATCCACCCCGCGCCGGGGCGCTGACCGCTCGCGTCCCCTGTGGTCTGGGTCTCCTTGCGATACGGTGAGGCCGATCCCCGCGGCCCCGGCGGTGCCGGAGCCCCGACTGCTGAGGAGCCACCATGAACGCTGATGCCGGCACCGGTATCGACAGCCTGTCCCACGAGTCCGCGAGCTACCCGCCGCCCTCGGACTTCGTGCAGAACGCCAACGCCCGCCCCTCGCTGTACGGCGAGGCCGAGCGCGACCGCCTCGGGTTCTGGAAGGACAGGGCCGGGCTGCTGTCGTGGAAGACGATGCCCACCGAGGTGCTCGACTTCTCGAACCCGCCGTTCGCCCGCTGGTTCGCCGACGGCACGCTCAACGCGTGCTACAACGCGGTGGACCGGCACGTCGAGGCCGGCCACGGCGACCAGGCCGCGCTGCTCGTCGAGTACGAGGACGGCTCCGACGCCACCTACACGTACGCCGACCTCCAGGCCGAGACGTCGCGCATGGCCAACGTCCTGCTCGACCTCGGCGTGGTCACGGGCGACCGGGTCGCGATCTACATGCCGATGATCCCGGAGGCCGTGATCGCGATGCTCGCGTGCGCCCGCATCGGCGCGACCCACTCGGTCGTCTTCGGCGGCTTCTCCGCCGACGCGCTGCGCTCGCGCATCGAGGACGCCGAGGCCACCGCCGTCATCACCGCCGACGGCCAGTTCCGCAAGGGCCGCGTCCTCCCGCTCAAGCCGGCCGTCGACGAGGCCCTCTCCACGGGCGCCGAGTCCGTGCGCCACGTGCTCGTCGTGCGTCGCACCGGGGCCGACATCGAGTGGACCGAGGACCGCGACGTGTGGTGGCACGAGGCCCGCGAGAGCGCCTCGGCCGAGCACGAGCCGGTGTGGGTCGAGGCCGAGCACCCGCTGTTCATCCTCTACACCTCGGGCACCACCGGGAAGCCCAAGGGCATCGTGCACACGACCGGCGGCTACCTGGTCCAGGCCTCCTACACGCATCGCAACGTGTTCGACCTCAAGCCCGACACCGACGTCTACTGGTGCACGGCCGACGTCGGCTGGGTCACGGGGCACACGTACGTGACCTACGGGCCGCTCGTGAACCGGGCGACCCAGGTGATCTACGAGTCGACCCCCGACACCCCCCACCAGGGCCGCTGGTGGGAGATCGTCGAGAAGCACAAGGTCTCGATCTTCTACGCGGCGCCCACCGCGATCCGCACCGCCATGAAGTGGGGCGAGGACATCCCCGCCCGCTTCGACCTGTCCTCCATCCGTCTGCTCGGCAGCGTCGGCGAGTCCATCAACCCCGAGGCGTGGCAGTGGTACCGCCGGGTGATCGGCGGCGGCACCGCCCCCATCGTCGACACCTGGTGGCAGACGGAGACGGGCGCGATCATGATCTCCCCGCTGCCCGGCATCACCGCCACCAAGCCCGGCTCCGCGCAGGTGCCGCTGCCCGGCATCAGCGCGGACGTGCTGAACGACGCGGGCGAGAGCGTCCAGGACGGCCAGGGCGGCTACCTCGTGCTGACCGAGCCGTGGCCCGCGATGCTGCGCGGCATCTGGGGCGACGACCAGCGCTTCATCGACACCTACTGGTCCCGCTTCCCCGGCATGTACTTCGCCGGTGACGGCGCCCGCAAGGACGAGGACGGCGACATCTGGCTGCTGGGCCGTGTCGACGACGTCATGAACGTCTCGGGCCACCGCCTGTCGACGACCGAGATCGAGTCGGCGCTCGTGTCCCATCCGTGGGTCGCGGAGTCCGCCGTGGTGGGCGCCGCCGACGAGACCACGGGCCAGGCGGTCGTCGCCTTCGTCATCCTCCGGTCCTCGGCCGCCGAGGAGGTCGAGGCCGCAGGCGGCGAGGAGAAGGCCGTCGAGATCCTGCGCCAGCACGTGGGCAAGGAGATCGGCCCGATCGCCCGTCCCAAGAAGGTGCTGCTCGTGACCGAGCTGCCCAAGACGCGGTCCGGCAAGATCATGCGCCGGCTGCTGCGCGACGTGGCCGAGAACCGGCAGGTGGGGGACACCCAGACCCTCGCGGACTCCTCGGTCATGGACCTCATCCAGCAGGGCCTGTCCGGCAAGCGGTGACGGGAGGGCCCCGGCCGCCTCAGCGGGTGACCGTCACGTCCCCGATGTCGGAGCGGGCGGTGAGCGGCGCGGCCCCGGGCAAGGAGAGCCCGGGGTCGACCCGCACCTCGCCGAGATCGGCCGACGCGTCCACCAGGTAGGGCGTGTCGCCCGGCACGGACACGTGCACGTCGCCCGTGTCGGCCGTGACCTCGATGCGCTGCGGGGCCGCGCCCTCGTCGAGCAGCACGCGGACGTCCCCGATGTCCGAGCTGACCTGGAGGGAGCCCGTGGTCGCCACGCCCGGCAGCTGGACGTCGCCCGTCGAGTCGTGCACGGCGAGCGCCCCGTAGGAGCCGGTGACGGCGAGGTCGCCGACGTCGGCGCCGACGGTGAGGTCCATCGTGGCCGCGAGGTCCGCGGGCACGGTCAGCTCGAGGCTGTCGGTCGCGTCGTCCCAGGGGCCGAGGCCGATCGACCCCGGCTGGGAGACGTCGATCGTGGTGCCGTCGGCGCCGTGGGCGGTCGTCACGCGGGCGCGGGCGGTCCCGTCGGCGGTGGTGCTCGCGCCGGGCGAGCTGTCGTACAGGCGCAGAGTGACCTCGTCGACGTCGGTGCTCGTGCGGACCGTCACGTCGCCCAGGTCGCTCGTCACGGCGAGGCGGTCGGGGCGGCCGAAGGACTGGGTGGCCGGGATGTCGGTGTACGAGCCCCAGCTCCTGGCGGCGAGGATCGAGCCGGTCACCAGGCCGCCGAGGGTGAGGACCACCATGGCGGCCGCGATCAGCAGGAGGACCGCGCGCCAGGAGCGGTCGCCGCCGTTCGACGGCGGCAGGGGGTGCGAGGGCACGGTGGCGCGCTGCGGCGCCGTGGGCGGTGCGGGGTGGGGGCGGTGGTGGTCATCGTTCCTCCGATTCGAGATAGCGCAGCACGGCCATGACACGGCGGTTCTCGCCGTCCTCGGGAGCGAGGTCGAGCTTGGCCAGGAGCGAGGAGATGTGCTTCTCGACGCTCCCGGGCGAGACGAACAGCGAGCGCGCGATCGCCGTGTTCGAGCGGCCCTGGGCCATCAGCTCGAGCACCTCGCGCTCGCGGGGAGTGAGGCGTTCGAGGGTCGCCCGGCGGCGGGACCGCACGAGGATCTGCTGGACCACCTCGGGGTCCAGCGCGGTGCCGCCCCCGCCGACCGTGGCGACGACCTCGAGGAACGCCTCGACGTCCGCGACGCGGTCCTTGAGCACGTAGCCCAGCGAGCCGGTCGAGTCCGCGATCAGCTCGGAGGCGTACCGCTCCTCGACGTACTGGGAGAGCACGAGCAGGGCCACGCCCGGGTCCTGGCTGCGGATGAGCATCGCGGCGCGGATGCCCTCGTCGGTGAACGTGGGCGGCATGCGCACGTCGACGATCGCGAGGTCGGGGGCGTGGCGGGTGACGGCGTCGAGCAGGCCGGTCGCGTCGCCCACGGCGGCGACGACCTCGTGGCCGCCGTCGACGAGCAGACGCTCGAGGCCGGCGCGCAGCAGCACCGAGTCCTCCGCGAGGACGATCCGCAGGCGCTCGGGAGGCGCGGGCTGGGAGTGGGCGGTGGTCATCGGGCCAGGTCCTTCCGGGCGTCGGTCAGGGGGATCACGGCGGACAGGCGGGTGCCGTGGCCGGGGGAGCTCATGATGTCGAGCCGGCCGCCGGTCGCGCGGACCCGGTCGGTCAGCCCTGCGAGCCCGGTCGAGACGCCGTCGCGGCGCACGTCCGCGCCGCCGACGCCGTCGTCCTCGACCATGAGCGCAAGGTTCCCCGCGTCGCCGCGCACGTCGACCCGGGCATGATCGGCGCCGGAGTGCTTGGCGATGTTGGTGAGCGCCTCGGAGACGACGAAGTAGGCGACGGCCTCGGCCTCGCGCCCGGGCCGTGCGGCCAGGTGCACGCGCAGGTCGACGGGGATGGCGGAGCGGGCGGCGAGCGCGGACAGGGCCGCGTCGAGCCCGCGGTCGGTCAGGACCGCCGGGTGGATGCCGCGGGCGAGCTGGCGCAGCTCGGTCATGATCGCCTTGGACTCCTCGTGGGCCTCGGCCACGAGCTGCTCGGCCCGCACCGGGTCGGTCGTGATCTTGGGGCGCGCCATGCCGAGGGTCATCGCCAGGGCGACCAGGCGCGGCTGCACCCCGTCGTGGAGGTCCCGTTCGATGCGCAGGCGCTCGGCCTCGGCGGCGTCCACCGCGCCCTGGCGCTGCTCGGTGAGCTCGGCGACCTCCTCGCGCAGCGCGTCCTCGCCGCTCGGGAGCATCACGCGGTCCAGGCCGCGCTCGGCGACGGTCCCGACCGCGAGCACGCCCACGGCGAGCAGGGCCAGCAGCGCCGCCGCGCCGACCAGGCCGAGCGGTCCCGGGTGGGTGCCGAGGAAGACGGCGTCGATCCCGCGCGCAGCGGCCTCGCCCAGCACGTAGGCGGTCATGAGAGCGGCCCAGAACAGCGAGCTGAAGACCAGGCCGACGAGCATCACGGCGTGGTGGTGCAGGACCGAGCGCCAGAACGGCCACGACGTCGCGTCGAGCCACAGCGTGTGCAGCCAGCCGGCGAAGCCGCCCCGGGTGGAGACCCGGCGGGCGGGCACCACGACGTCGATGCCGTGGGCGGCGCGGGCACGATGGCGCTCGAACGACGCGGCGGCCCGCATCGCGAGCACCCACACGACGAGCAGCAGGGCGCCGATGCCGAGGGCGAGCAGGCTCGAGATCCCGGTCGCGAGCAGCGTGACGCTCACGACGCCCCAGGTGAGGGCCAGGAGGCCGGAGACGAGGACGCTCGCGGCGCCCGCGAGCCCGTGGCGCGAGGTGCGCGGGGCGCGCCGGGCGGGCGCGCCGGCGACGCGAGGTGCGGCGGGTGGACCCGCGGTGGTGGCTGTCATGCTGCGAGCGTACGGGCGCGGCCGGACCCGGCCCCAGGCGGCCGTCCGTACACCTGACCGGGGGATAACCCCCGGACGACGGCGCCGTCGTCGCGCGGCATGCGGTTCAATGGTGCCCATGAGCAACGACGCATCCAGCACGTCCGGCGACGGGCGCATCGACCCCCGCCGCGACGAGAACGACGCGACCGCGTCCACCGATCAGGTCGTCGAGCAGGTCGACCACGTCGCCGCCGGGATCGCGGCCGAGCCCGGTCGCGGCCGCGGCACGCTGCGCGACGTCGCCAACTCCCTCGGCATCTCGAGCGCGGTCGCCCTGCGCGCCCTGCGCGGCGCCGACGACATCAAGCCGCGCCTGGCCCAGCACGTGCGCGAGGCCGCGGAGCGTCTGGACTACCCCCTCGACGACGTGTCCGCGGAGACCGGGCACGCCAACGGCGTGGTCGCCGTGCTCGTCAACACGATGCGCAACACGTGGATCTCCGACCTCGTCCGCTCGATCCGCATCGAGCTGGCCGCGACCAGCCGCACAGCCGTCGTGGTGCCCACGCGCCGGCGCCTGCCCGAGTACCCCGTGGCCGCGGACACCGAGGTCATCACGTCGCTGCTCGACCTCGGCGTCGACGGCTTCCTCATGATCTCCGACCTCGCCGATCTCGAGAACGCCCTCGACGCCACGGGCGACCGGCCGCTCGTCGGGATCGGCTGCTCGGAGAGCCTCGCGGGCCGCTTCGACACCGTGCGCATCGACGACGTGATGGGCCAGGGCCTGCTCGTCGACCATCTGGTCTCCCTCGGGCACACCGAGATCGCCCACGTCGGCGGCGTCGGCTCGGCCGTCGCCCGCGAGCGCGCCGATGCGTTCCGCGCCGCGATGGCGCGCCACGGCCTCGAGGCCAACGCGCGGGTCGAGCCGGGCGACTTCACCGAGGCCGTCGGCGAGACCGCCGGCTCGATGCTGCTGCGCGGCTCGACCGTGCCCACCGCGATCACGTGCGTCAACGACCCCTCGGCGATGGGCGTGCTGTCGGCCGCGCACGACGCGGGCTACGACGTGCCCACGCGTCTCGCGGTCGCGGGCTACGGCAACACGTCCCTCGGGGCGACGAGCTTCGTGGACCTCACGAGCGTGGACCCCAACGCCGAGCGCATGGGCGCGCTCGCCGCCCAGTTCCTCGTCGAGCGCATCGGCGGGCTCGAGGTCGACGCGCGCGACGTGGCCGTCGCCCCGAGCCTCGTGGCGCGCCGCTCGACCTCGTCGCCGCCCCGCCACGACGAGCCCCGACGGCGCCGTGTCCACGTGGATTGAGCCCCCTCGCGCTGGTATAGGGTGCCGAGCATGATCAACACCACGAACGATCCGAGCACGCCGCCCACGCAGCGGTCCATCGGTGAGCTCGTCGCGTCCATCAAGGACGAGCTCGTCGGTGTCGTCCATCACGAGGTCGACATCGCCAAGAAGGAGCTCACCGCGCTGGGCATCAAGGTCGGCATCATCGCGGCCTGCGCGGCCGTGGTGCTGTTCCTGCTGCTCTCGGCGTGGGTGATGCTGCTGTTCTTCTTCGCCGAGGGGCTCACCGCTCTCGGCCTCCCCGCCTGGGCGTCCTTCCTCATCGTCGCGGGCGTGTTCATCGTGCTCGCCGCGGTCGCGGGCCTCGTCGCGTTCGCCTACGTCAAGAAGCTGCGCGCCCCCGAGGTGACGATCGAGACCGCCAAGGGCGCCGTCGACGCCGTGCAGGGCAAGCGCCACTCGACGCCCGTCAGCTACGACGACACCTTCGAGGAGCTCTACGGCAAGCAGGTCAGCGCCCGCTCCGAGTGACCCTCGGCCCCGAGGTCCACGCCGGCCCCGTCGCCCGCTCCCGCGGACGGCGGGGCCGTGGCGTGTCCCGGGGGCAAGTACCCTGGTGACGTGAGCCTGCGACTGTACGATTCCGCGACCCGCGAGACCACCGAGCTGCGCCCCGTGCGCGAGGGCGAGGTCTCGCTGTACGTGTGCGGACCCACCACCCAGGGGGCGCCCCACCTGGGCCATCTGCGCACCTTCTTGTCCGTGGACATCCTGGTGCGGTGGCTCGAGCGCTCGGGCCACGCCGTCACGCACGTGCGCAACGTGACGGACATCGACGACAAGATCCTCGCCCTGTCGGCCGAGGCCGACGCAGAGTGGTGGGCCTGGTCGCTGCGCTTCGAGCGGCAGTTCCAGGACGTGCTCGACCGGCTCGGCGCCCGGCGTCCCACCTACGAGCCGCGGGCCACCGGCCACGTGCCCGAGATGATCGCCTTCATGGAGCGTCTCATCGAGCGCGGCCACGCGTACGCGGACGGTCAGGGCAGCGTCTACTTCGACGTGCGCTCGCTGCCCGAGTACGGCTCGCTCACGCGGCAGAGCCTCGAGGACATGCAGGACGCGGGGGAGAGCCCCGAGCCCGGCAAGCGCGACGCACGCGACTTCGCGCTGTGGAAGCGCGCCAAGGACACCGAGCCCGACACCGCCGCATGGGACACCCCGTTCGGGCGCGGCCGGCCGGGCTGGCACCTCGAGTGCTCCGCCATGATCCGCAAGTACCTCGGCGAGACCTTCGACATCCATGCCGGCGGCCTCGACCTGCGCTTCCCCCATCACGAGAACGAGCAGGCGCAGTCCCATGCCGCCGGCTACGGCTTCGCGCAGCGCTGGATGCATCCCGGCGTGCTCACCGTCGACGGGCTCAAGATGGGCAAGAGCCTGCACAACTTCGTGACGGCGGCCGACGCGCTCGCCGCGCATTCCGCGCCCGCCGTGCGGCTCGCGCTCGCGGGCGGGCACTACCGCGCGGTCGTCGAGTACAACGCCGCGACCACGGCCGAGGCGGAGGTCGTGTGGGAGCGCTTCGTGCAGACCGTACGCCGGGCCCTGCGCCTCGTGGGCGAGGCGGGGCGCGGCCCCGTCGCCGAGGTCGAGCTGCCCGAGGCCTTCGTCGCCGCGATGGACGACGACCTCGCGGTGCCCGAGGCGCTCGCCGTCGTGCACGGCACCCAGTCCCGGCTCAACACCGCGATCGGGGCGGGCGACGCGGCCGCGGCCCTGCCCCTGCTGCGCGCCCTGCGAGCCATGCTCGACGTGCTCGGGCTCGACCCGCTCGACCCGCACTGGGACGCCGACGGGGCGACGAGCGCGGGCGGCGGCGCCGCGACCGCGGAGCACGCGGCGCTCGACGCGCTCGTGCGCTCCCGCCTGGCCGAGCGCGCCGAGGCGCGCGCGGCCAAGGACTGGACGCGCGCCGACGCGATCCGCGACGGCCTCGCGAGCGCGGGCATCCGCGTCGAGGACGGGCGCGAGGGCGCCGACTGGACCATCGAGACCACCACCGGAGGGAACTGACGTGGCAGGCAACGGAGGCCGCCGAGGAGCGGTCCGCAAGGGCAAGAAGGGCGCGACCGTCGGATCCGGCGGTGTGCGCCGGCGAGGACTCGAGGGCAAGGGGCCGACCCCGCGCGCCGAGGAGCGTCCCGCCCACAAGAAGTACGCCAAGAAGGGCTCGGCGAGCGCGCCGGGCCGCGGCGGCTCCCGCCCCGGCGGCCACGACCGCCGCGGCCCCGGGCGCACCGGCGGCCCCGACCAGGTGGCCGGCCGCAACGCGGTGCTCGAGGCCCTGCGCGAGGACGTGCCCGCGACCGGCGTGACCCTCATGCATCGCATCGACGCCGACGAGCGGATCCGGGAGATCCTGCGGCTCGCCGCGACCCGCTCGCTGCCGGTCGCCGAGACCACGCGCGCCGACCTCGACCGGATGACCGACGGGGCCGTGCACCAGGGCGTCGCGCTCACGATCCCGCCGTACGAGTACGCCGACGTCGACGAGCTGCTGGGCATCGCGGCCGACGCGTTCGAGCCGCCCCTGCTGATCGCGCTCGACTCGATCACCGACCCCCGCAACCTCGGCGCGATCCTGCGCAGCGCTGGCGCCTTCGGCGCCCACGGCGTGATCCTGCCCGAGCGCCGCAGCGTGTCGATGACCGCGAGCGTGTGGAAGGTCGCCGCGGGCGCCGCCGGCCGGGTCCGCGTCGCCCAGGTGACCAACCTGAACCGCACCCTCGCCGACCTCAAGTCCGAGGGCCTGTTCGCGCTCGGTCTGGACGCCGACGGCGACGTCAGCTCGCGCGACGTCGCGCTCGGCTCGGAGCCCGTGGTGCTCGTGGTCGGTGCCGAGGGCAAGGGGCTGTCCCGCCTGACCCGCGAGACGTGCGACCAGATCGTGTCGATCCCGATGGCCGAGTCGACCGAGTCGCTCAACGCGTCGGTCGCGACCTCGATCGCGCTCTACGAGATCGCGGGTCGCCGCGCCGCCGAGGGCATCGCCTGACGCCCGTGCCGTCGTGGCACCGCCGCCGGCGGCGCCACGACGGGCCCCGTCACGGCTCGATGGCGGGGATCGCGGAGGTCTCGGACGCGATGAGCGACTTCTCGTCGCGCCGATGGGGCAGCTGGGTGAGGATGTAGTCCCGCACCGCCTCGTCCATCGTCACGTCCCGTCCGGCCTTCTGCGACAGGTACCACTTGTGCTCGAGGATCTCGTGGTAGAACTCGGGCGCCTCGAGCTTGGAGCGCATCGAGCGCGGGATCGCGCGGACCACGGGCTCGTACTGGTCCTGGACCCACTCCATCGCCACGAACTCCTCGTCCTCGCCCTGCTGGTCGGTGACCGCACGGTACTGGTCGAGGTCGTTGAGCAGGCGGCGCGCCTGGTTCTCCTGCGCGTCGATGCCGGTCAGGCGCAGCAGGCGCCGCATGTGATGGCCCGCGTCGACGACCTTGGGCTGGATCGAGACGGTGGTCCCGTCGAGATCGGTGGTCAGGTCGAGCTCGCCCACGTCGAAGCCGAGCTCGTTGAGGTGCTCGATGCGCTCGGACATGCGCCACTTCTCCTCGGCCGAGAAGCTCTCGCGGCCGGTCAGCGCGGACCACAGCTCGTCGTAGCGCTCGAGCAGCACGTCGCCGATCTCGATCGCGTCGGCGTCCTCGTCCATCAGCTCGCCGGCCTGGAGGTCCATGATCTCGCCGATGATGTTGGTGCGCGCGATGTCGAGGTCGGTGTCGCGCTGGCCGTCGGAGAGACGGTCGTGGAAGGTGCCGGTCTCGACGTCCACGAGGTAGGCGGCGAACTCGCCCGCGTCCCGCCGGAACAGGGTGTTCGACAGCGAGACGTCGCCCCAGTAGAAGCCCTCGAGGTGCAGCCGGACCAGGAGCACGGCGAGCGCGTCGATCAGCCGGTGGGCGGTGTCGGCGCGCGAGAGCTGGCTGAACACGGCGCGATATGGCAGCGAGAACTGGAGGTGCCGGGTGATGAGCGCGGCGTCGAGGGGAGCGTCGTCGGCGCTGCGGCGGTTGGTGATGACGCCGTAGGGCTCGACGGCGGGGATCCCCATCTTGCCCAGGACGCGCAGCATCTCGTACTCGCGACGCGCGAGGCGTTTGTCGATCTCCTTGACGGCGAGCACCTTGCCGGAGAGCCGGACGAAACGGACCACGTGGCGGGAGATGCCGCGGGGGAGCGCGGCCAGGATGCTCGTGGGCCACTCCTCGAGAGGGGTGTTCCAGGGAAGATCCAGCAGCGCTGGGTCAGGACGCGATGCCGTGATCTCCAGGGGTGCCATGGGTCCATTGTCCCCCACCGGTGCCTGAAAGCGCGACGCCTGCACGGCGTGACGCGCGACGAACCTGGCGCGGTCGCGCACGTCAGAGGGCCCGGACATGCGTGACGGGCGCACGGCCGAAGCCGTGCGCCCGTCGTGGAGCGGGAGGTCAGTCGCCCAGGCGGGCACCCGTCTTGACGTCGAACAGGTGCACGTGGCCCTCCTTGGGACGGAAGTGCACCGTCTCGCCCTTCATCGGGGGGCGGCGGCCGTCGACGCGCGCGATGACCGGCTTCGCGTTCGGGTCCGAGCCGGCCAGACGGCCGTACACGTAGGCGTCGGCGCCGAGCTCCTCGACCACGTCGACCTCGACGGCGAGACCCTCACCGGTCTCGGCGATGTCGAGGTCCTCGGGGCGCACGCCGACGGTGACGGCGGACTCGTTGGTGTCCGACAGGGTCGAGCGGTCCACGGGCACGATGGCGCCGCCGAACTGCACGCCCTGATCGGTGAGCTTCTGCTCGACCAGGTTCATCGCCGGCGAGCCGATGAAGCCCGCGACGAAGACGTTGTTCGGGTGGTCGTACATGCGACGCGGGGTGTCGACCTGCTGGAGCACGCCGGCGTTGAGGACGGCCACGCGGTCGCCCATCGTCATGGCCTCGGTCTGGTCGTGCGTCACGTACACGGTGGTGACGCCCAGGCGGCGCTGCAGCGACGCGATCTGGGTGCGGGTGGAGACGCGGAGCTTCGCGTCGAGGTTCGACAGCGGCTCGTCCATGAGGAACACCTGGGGCGAGCGCACGATCGCGCGGCCCATCGCGACGCGCTGGCGCTGGCCGCCGGAGAGGGCCTTCGGCTTGCGGTCGAGGTACTGCTCGAGGTCGAGGATCTTGGCCGCCTCCTCGACGCGCTTGCGGATCTCGGCCTTCGGGGTGCCGGCGATCTTGAGGGCGAAGCCCATGTTGTCGGCCACCGTCATGTGCGGGTACAGCGCGTAGTTCTGGAAGACCATGGCGATGTCGCGGTCCTTCGGCGGGACGTCGGTGACGTCGCGATCGCCGATCAGGATGCGGCCCGCATCGATCTCCTCGAGCCCGGCGAGCATGCGCAGCGAGGTGGACTTGCCGCAACCGGAGGGGCCGACCAGCACCAGGAACTCGCCGTCGGCGATGTCCAGGTTGAGGTTGTCGACCGCCGGGCGCTCCTGGCCCGAGTAGATGCGGCTCGCATTGTCGAAAGTCACTGTTGCCATGACGTGACCGATTCCCTTCACCGGCAGGTACGTGCCGGACGTTCCGTTGTGAAGTGCTGCGCACGCGGGGGAACCCGCATACACGACCGGTGCGGCGAGGGATGTGGGCGATGAGGGGGTCTGGCGGCCTCCCAGGATCACTTCCTCGGGGGCCGGGACCTCATCGTCCGCCTCCGCTCATCGCGCCGGCTCGAGAAAGTGTAACCCGGTCCGAGGGGTGCTCCTGTGAGGACCGACACGTGAGACGCAGGTCGCCGCGCCGGGGCGCGGCGGGGCGCTCCTCCGGGCGCTCGGATCGCCGCGGACAGGACGGAGACGCGCATGCCCGATGCCCATACTGGGGGCATGGACCTCAGTGAACTCGTCGTCAAGACCCTGGCGCGCAGGCGCCGCGCCTCCGACCCGCTGCGCATCGTGCAGGCCGGCCATCCGGCGCTACGCGGCGAGGCCCGGGAGTGGACCGGCCAGCTCGACGACGAGCTGCTCGCCGAGCTCGTGCAGGCCATGGTCGTGACCATGCGCGACGCGCCCGGGGTGGGCCTCGCGGCGCCCCAGATCGGCATCCCGCTCCAGCTGGTCGTGCTCGAGGACCCGGTCGCCGAGGACGAGGCCGACGCCGAGGACGACGTGCTGCGGCGCCACCACCTGCCCCAGCGCACGTTCCTCAACCCCGCCTACGCGGGCGTGGAGCCGCGCCGCGTGTACTACTGGGAGGGGTGCCTGTCGGTCGACGACTGGCAGTCGATCGTCCCGCGCCACCTCACGGTCGACGCGAGCGCCCTCGAACGCCACGACGACGGCACGATCGCGCCCATGGCCGAGCGCTGGACCGGATGGTCGGCACGGATCTTCCAGCACGAGACCGACCATCTGGCCGGCACGCTCTGCCACGATCGCTGCGTGCCGCGCTCGTACGTGCGCAGTCGTTACACCGAGCGGTACGCCGACCTTCCCGAGGCCGTGCGCTGGCTGCGCCTCGAGGGCGAGGTCGCGACCCTCGGCTCCGGCGAGGTGGAGATCGGCTGAGGCGGGCGGCGCGCGGCGCCGTCGCGCGATGCCCGCGGCGCCCTGGACGCATCCCGCCGGGACGACGGCGCGCCCGCTCCCATCGCGGGGTCGGTCGCGCTCGCTACAGTGGCCCCGTTCGCAGCTGATCAAGGAGATGCAGATGAGCCCGAAGGATTCCCCCGCGTCGGACGACTCCGCCGACGCGAAGACCCAGCCCGACGACCGCACGTTCCGCATCGTCGACACCGCCCTCAAGGTGCAGCGCCCCCTGGCCGCCACGTACGTGTCCTCGCTGCGCAGGAAGCACCTCGATCTGAGCGAGGACGACCTCGTCGCCCACATCGAGAAGCGCTTCTCGCGCATGCTGACCGCCTCGGGCGCCGGGGTCGGCGGCACCGCCGCCCTGCCCGGCGTGGGCACTGCGGCCGCCGTCGTCCTCACCGCCGGCGAAGGGGCGGCGTTCGCCGAGGCGTGCGCGTTCCTGACCCTCGCCGTCGCCGAGATCCGCGGGGTCGACATGGGCGATGCCGAGCGTCGCCGCGCGATCGTGCTCGGCGTGCTGGGAGGCGAGAAGGGCGCCGAGATCATGGGCAAGGCCCTGGGGCGCCAGGGCATCCAGTGGTCCTCGGTGCTCTCGGGCGTCGCGCCCGACTTCGTCGTCAACGCCGCGAGCAAGCAGTTCCGCCGATGGATCCGGCGCAAGGTCGCCGCCCGCCTCGGCGGGGTGTGGGCCGGTCGTCTGATCCCCTTCGGGATCGGCGCCGTGATCGGCGGGGTGGGCAACCACCTGCTCGCCAAGGGCGTGATCGACGCCGAGCGCGAGATCTTCTCCCACGCCCCGGGCGGCCACCTCGAGGCGGGCGACGCCCAGGGCTGACGCCTGAGGGGCGGGGCGGTGCTCTGGGTTGGCGCCCGGAACCCTCCGGGCCGCCTGGGACTCGAGATCGCCCCTCTCAACCCGGCCCTCAGCCCGGGCCGACCTGATCCCTCCATCACCGAGATCGCCTTTTCGGGCGGAATTCTTGGCTGATTCCACCCGAAAAGGCGATCTCGATGCGCGTCGGGGCGCGGGTTCCACCGGATGTGGCGATCTCGGTGCGCGCCGGTGTCGGAGCAGACGTCCGTCCCGGGGCGCCGAGGGCCTGTCGTCGCCCGCTGGCACGAGCGGCCCCGATGACCGGGGAGGGGCCCCGGGGACGGCGGCAAGTAGCCCTTCACCTCCCAGGCCGAGCCGGCGCCGCGGCACGAGAGCCGTGGGGGACGCCGAGCAGCGCGGACGCGGCACGAGGCTCCGCGGGAGGAGCGCTGTGCCTCGTCAGGGACGCCAGCCGTGCCGCAGGAGCGCGTCGCGGGCACGGAGCGCGCCCACCTCCCCGCCGCGAACGAGGTCAGGAGCCGTCGTCCGCACCTCGATCCAGCCGTGGCGATGCCGCCGCTCCGCCCGGCGGATGTCGCGCGTGAGCTGGGCGGGCGTGAGGTGATGCGGGCCCTCGTGCTCGAGGCAGACCTTCCACTGGCGCCACTGGAGGTCGGGCTCGCCCAGATCCGAGCCGTCCTCGAGGATCCGGGCATTGGCCAGCGGCTCGAGCAGACCCGCTCGACGGCACCCGAGGCGCAGCCGGGTCTCCGCCGGGGAGTCGCTGCCGACCCGTACGAGGGCGAGCGCCTCGCGCAGGGCTCGGGCCCCGCGGCCGGTGTGGGACTCGGCCGCGGCGGCGAGCGCGGAAAGCGTCGTCCACGGCTCGTCGCGCCCCTCGAGTCCGGGGCGTGGGCGACGGACGAAGCAGTCGCCCACGGCCACGAGGTCGTCGAGGCCGAGCAGAGGCGCGAGATCGGCCCAGGTGCGCGGCGCGGACGTCACTCGCGCCCGGGTCGTCGCGACCATGTCCGCAGGTCCGAGAGCGCCGCGATGCCAGGTGACCAGCGTGGTCGGCCGACGCGAACCGGTCGGGTGGAGCAGGTGCACCCCGTCCCCGGCCGTCCACGCCGACAGATCGCGGGGGAGGGGAGCCTGCCACAGCCGTGCCGCGGTCGGACCGCATGCCACGGCATCCCCGTGGACGCGACACAGGCACGCCACGACGTCGAGCTCGGTGATCTCCTGGCCGGCTCGGGCGAACAGCTGCCCGCCGATCCTCATGACGTCGCGCCGTCGCAGGCGGTCAGGGCAGACGCCGAGCGCGAGAGCCTCGCGCAGGCCGAACACGGGCGCGGGCAGGGTCGAGGGGAGGGCTGCTGCATGTCGGGCCATGTGCCGAGCATGGGTCGGCTGCGCACGGCGCGCTGCGGTCATCCCCATCACGCTGGTCAGGGCGTCGGACCGACTGTCCTCCACACAAGACGGGGCCGGAGACGCACCGAGGCGCGGTGCTCGGCCCCGCTCCCTTCTCGCGCATCACGAACGAGATCGCCTTGTCGGGTGGAATTCGCGGCGAATTCCGCCCGACAAGACGATCTCGATGTGCTCAGGAACGGAGGGTTCCGCCGGATGTGGCGATCCCCAGGGACAGCGGCGCCGGGACTCCCTCTGCGCTCAGGAGAGGCGCCCCTCAGCCCTCCAGCCCCGCGGGCCCTCAGATGTCCTGGGTGAAGTCGTTCTCGTGCTCGGTGCCCTTGGCGCGCTCATAGGAGCGGCGGATCTCGGCCTCGGCGTCGCTGCGGCCCTCCCAGTGGGCGCCCTCGACGCTCTTGCCGGGCTCGAGATCCTTGTAGACCTCGAAGAAGTGCTGGATCTCGAGACGGTGGAACTCCGAGACGTCCGTCAGCTCCTGGCGGCGCACCTGGCGCTGGTCGCCCACCGGCACGGCCACGATCTTGTCGTCGCCGCCGGACTCGTCGCGCATGCGGAACATGCCGAGGGCGCGGCAGCGGATCAGGCAGCCCGGGAACGTCGGCTCCTCGAGCAGGACCAGGCAGTCCAGCGGGTCGCCGTCCTCGCCCAGCGTGCCCTCGATGAACCCGTAGTCGTCCGGATAGCGCGTCGCCGTAAAGAGCATGCGGTCCAGCCGGATGCGGCCGTTGTGGTGGTCCACCTCGTACTTGTTGCGGTTCCCGCGAGGGATCTCGATCGTGACGTCGAATTCCACGTGTGATGCTCCATTGCGGTCGGGCCCGGGGGCGGGCTGGGTGGGACGAGTGGGCACACTCTATCGTGGGACGGTCGCACCCGACGGGCGCGGCGGGACGATCACGCACCCCGGGCACGCGGAGGAGATCGCGGCCGGACGGGCAGGGCCCTCGGGCAGGTGTGGAAGGATCGCGGCTCGCGGCCGCGCCGGGAGGACCGCCGTCCCGGGGCGGCGGACAGGCACGGCCGGGAACGGCGGAGCAGGAGGACGGATGAAGGGCGATCGGATCTGGCGCGCAGTGGCCATCGGCCTGTGCGCCGCCCTGCCCGTCGCCTTCTACGTGGTCGGCGACATCACCGACGCCTTCCCCGGTGTGCTCACCGTCGAGTCCGACTCCGGGCAGTCCACGGCCCGTCCCCGGGCCGTCGGCGAGGACTACGAGCGCCCCTCGCGCCGCGCCCTGGCCCCCACCGAGGCCGCCTCGGAGGCGCCGGGGCTCGCCGCCGACCTCCAGACCCGGATGGACGCCCACGCCGCGGACCCCGTCGTCGCCGGTCACCTCGCCTACAGCGTGATCGACGCCGAGAGCGGCGACGTCCTGGCCTCGCGCGACGCCGCGACCGCGCGCACTCCCGCCTCGACCCTCAAGCTGCTGACCGCGACCGCCGCCCTGCGCACCCTCGACGCCGACGAGACCCTGCCCACGACCACGGTGCTCGACGGCGGCACCCTGACGCTCGTGGGCGGCGGCGACATGCGCCTGACCGAGGAGAGCCTGGGCACGCTCGCCGACCTCGCGACCGCGCGCATCCAGAAGGCCGGGACCGGCCACGTGACCCTCGCGCTCGACGACACCCTGTTCTCGGGCGGCGTCAACCCCTCGTGGGGCGCCAACGGCCCCGCGGGCGGCTGGGTCGCCCCGACGTCGGCGCTCGCGATCGACGAGGGCTGGCTCGACGGCGCCGAGTACGGCGCGAAGTCCACCGACCCCGCGATGGACGCCGCCACGGTCTTCCAGCGCCTCCTGCGCGAGCGGGGCGTGCAGGTCGACGACGCGATCGTGCGCCAGGCAGCGCCCGAGGGCGGCGAGCGGGACGCCATCCAGTCCGCCCCCCTGTCCGACCTCGTCGCCCACACCCTCCTGATCTCCGACAACACGACCGCCGAGGTGCTCGGCCGACTCGTCGCGATCGCGCGCGGCGAGCCCGCCACCCCGGAGGGCGCCGCCGCGGCCGTCCAGGCCGAGATCGAGGACCTCGCGACCGAGCAGGGGCTGACCCACGACGGCTTCGCCCTCAAGGACACGTGCGGCCTCGCCGTCGACGACCGCGTCCCGCCCGAACTGCTGGCCGGGGTGGTCGCCGAGCTCGACGCCCCCGACACGTCGCCGTCCCTGCGCGCGATGCTCACCGAGGTGCCGATCGCGGGCCTGACCGGCACCCTCGCCGACCGCTTCGGCGCCCCTGCCGTCGCGGACGGCCGCGGTCTCGTGCGCGGCAAGACGGGCTACCTCGGCGGCACCTCGACCCTCGTCGGCGTGGTCGCGCTCCCGGACGGGCGCTCGGTCGGCTTCTCGATCGTCGTGTACGGCTTCGAGTCGGCCGACAGCGCGAAGGCGAAGGCGGCCGTCGACGCGATCGCGACCGAGATCGTCACCTCCTCGACATGAGGCCTCCGGCATGAGCGGGCCGCCCCCCGTCGTGGCCCGCGCCCGCACGTCCGTGCGGGTCGCGCTCGCCGCCCGCCTCGAGACCCTCGCCGACCGGACCGACCCGGTCGGGCTCGCGCCGCGCCTGCTCGTGGGGGTGAGCGGCGGCGCCGACTCCCTCGCGCTGCTGGCGACCACGGCGTGGGTGGGCTCCCGCATGGGGCTCGAGACGGAGGCCGCGATCATCGACCACGGGCTCCAGGAGGGATCGGACGCGGTCGCCGAGCGCGCCGCTCTCGCGTGCGAGCGTCTCGGCGCGTCCGTCGTGCACGTGCACCGCGTCCACGTGGACCGGAGCCGCCCGGGCGGCCTCGAGAACGCCGCCCGCGACGCCCGCCACGAGGCGCTCGAGGGGCTCCGGGCCGACCGCGGGGCGCTCGCCCTGCTGCTCGGCCACACGCTCGACGACCAGGCCGAGCAGGTGCTCATGGCGCTCGCCCGCGGGGCGGGCGCCCGAGCGCTCGCCGGCATGCCCACCGCGAGCGGCCCGCTCCTGCGCCCCTTCCTCGGCAGCGGGCGCGACGAGACGACCGCGCTGCGCCGCACCGACACCGAGGCCGTCTGCCGCCTCCACGACGTCGAGTGGTGGGACGACCCCATGAACGAGGACACGTCGCTGCTGCGTGTGCGGGTGCGTCGCGAGGTGCTGCCGCTGCTGCGTGACGCCCTGGGCGAACAGATCGACACCAACCTCGCCCGGACCGCCGAGCTCGTGCGCCCGGACGCCGACCTGCTCGACGCACGCGCCGCCGAGGTGCTCGAGCACGTGCGCCGGGACGTCGACGAAAACGCCGGTGACCTGCTGGGACTCGACGTGCACGCGCTCGCGGCGCAGCCGACGGCGATCCGCACCCGGGTCCTGCGCGACGCCGCCCGGCAGGCCGAGACCGACGGGGGCACGCCCTCGGACAAGTCCCTCCTGCGACGCCAGGTGCTCGCGTGCGACGCCCTCGTCGTCTCATGGCACGGTCAGGGTCCGATCCCCCTTCCGGGTAGGATCGAGGCCGCTCGCCGCGAGGGTCTTCTCGTGTGGCGCCTCGCCCCCGAGGACCGTCGCCGATCCTGAGCCTGCGCGGCCTCACCCGATCACCCGAGGAGCCTCGCGTGTCCGATTCCCGCCCGACGTCGAGCATGCACGACGACGTCGAGAACGTCCTGCTGTCCGCCGAGCAGATCGAGTCCAGGCTGGCCGAGCTCGGTCGCACGATCGCCGCGGACTATGCGGACGAGCCGCCCATCCTGGTGGGAGTGCTCAAGGGCGCCGTGATGGTCATGGCCGATCTCGCGCGCCGCATCGACCTGCCGTGCGAGATGGACTGGATGGCCGTCTCGTCCTACGGCTCGGGCACCAAGTCCTCGGGCGTGGTGCGCATCCTCAAGGACCTCGGCGCCGACATCACCGACCGCCGGGTGCTCATCGTCGAGGACATCATCGACTCGGGCCTGACCCTCTCGTGGCTGCTGTCGAACCTGCGCTCGCGCGGGCCGCGCAGTGTCGAGGTGTGCACCCTCCTGCGCAAGCCCGAGGCTGCGCGCGTCGAGATCGACGTTCGCTACGTCGGCTTCGACATCCCCAACGAATTCGTCATCGGGTACGGCCTCGACTTCGCCGAGCGGTACCGCAACCTTCCCTACGTCGGCGTGCTCAAGCGCTCCGTCTACGAGGACTGATACATGCCACGTTCCGAGAACGCCAAGAAGCGGTCGCCCTTCGCCGGACCGCTCGTCTGGATCATCGCCGCCCTGCTCGTCGGGCTGCTCCTGTTCGGCCTGCTGGGCCGCGACGGGTACCGCCAGATCGACACCGAGCAGGGTCTCGCGCTGCTGGCCGACGGCAAGGTCAAGGAAGCCGAGATCATCGACGGCAACCAGCAGCGGGTCGACCTCGTGCTCAACGAGGACTTCGAGGACAAGGGCGATCACGTCCAGTTCTCCTACGTGACCGCGCGCGCCGAGGCCGTCGTCGACGCCGTCGACACGGCCAAGCCCAAGGGCGGGTACACCGACACGATCGCGACGAGCTCGTGGTGGTCCACGCTCGCGATCTCGTTCCTGCCGCTGCTGCTGTTCTTCGGCCTGTTCTGGTTCCTCATCATGAACGCCCAGGGCGGCGGCCGGGCCATGCAGTTCGGCAAGTCCAAGGCCAAGCTCTTCAACAAGGAGTCGCCCAAAGTCACGTTCGCCGACGTCGCGGGCGCCGAGGAGGCCGTCGAGGAGCTCGACGAGATCAAGCAGTTCCTCGTCAACCCCCAGCGCTACCAGGCCGTCGGCGCCAAGATCCCCAAGGGCGTGCTGCTGTACGGCCCGCCCGGCACCGGCAAGACCCTGCTCGCGCGCGCCGTCGCGGGCGAGGCCAACGTGCCCTTCTACTCGATCTCCGGCTCCGACTTCGTCGAGATGTTCGTCGGCGTGGGCGCCTCGCGCGTGCGCGACTTGTTCTCGACCGCCAAGGAGAACGCGCCCGCGATCATCTTCATCGACGAGATCGACGCCGTCGGCCGCCACCGCGGCGCCGGCATGGGCGGCGGCCACGACGAGCGCGAGCAGACGCTCAACCAGATGCTCGTCGAGATGGACGGCTTCGACCCCAACCAGAACGTCATCCTGATCGCGGCCACCAACCGCGTCGACATCCTCGACCCGGCCCTGCTGCGGCCGGGGCGCTTCGACCGCCAGATCGCCGTGGGCGCCCCCGACATGAAGGGCCGCCTGCAGATCCTCCGGGTCCACTCCCAGGGCAAGCCGCTCGCGCCCGACGTCGACCTCGAGGCGATCGCCCGGCGCAGCGTCGGCATGTCCGGCGCCGACCTGGCCAACGTGCTCAACGAGGCGGCCCTGCTGACCGCCCGCAGCGGCAACCAGATCATCGACAACCGGGCGCTCGACGAGGCCATCGACCGCGTCTCGATGGGCCCGCAGCGCTACTCCAAGGTGATGACCGACCGCGAGCGCCAGATGACGGCCTACCACGAGGGCGGCCACGCCATCGTGGCCGCGGCCCTGCGCAACAGCGCGCCCGTGCAGAAGGTGACGATCCTGCCGCGCGGCCAGGCCGGCGGCTACACGATGGTGGTCCCCACCCAGGACCGCAACTACCAGAGCCGCAACGAGCTGCTGGACCGCCTCGCCTACGCGATGGGCGGCTACGCGGTCGAGGAGGGCATCTTCCACGACGTCACCACCGGACCCGGCAGCGATCTGCAGAACGCCACCAAGATCGCCCGCACCATGGTCACCCAGCTCGGCATGAGCGACCGGGTGGGCCAGGTCTTCTACGGCAGCGGCCAGGACGAGGTCTTCGTCGGCATGCAGACCGGCCAGGACCAGCAGTTCTCCGACGAGACCCGCACCCTCATCGACGAGGAGGTGCGCCGTCTGCTGGACGACGCCCTCGACGAGGCCTGGGCGATCATCTCCGAGAACCGCGACGTGCTGGACCGTCTCGTGCTCGAGCTGCTCGAGAAGGAGACGCTCAACGAGAACCAGCTCGCCGAGATCTTCCAGGGCGTGCGCAAGCGCCCCGTGCGCCAGGTGTGGCAATCCTCGTCCGACCGGCCCGTCTTCCACGCCCCGCTCGTGGGCGGCGACCCCTCGAGCGAGGGCGACGAGTCCGCCGACGCGGGCGAGCCGCTGACCCCGGGCGCCCCCGAGCTGCCGCATCCCGGCGGCGAGGACGGACCCCAGATCCCCGGCGCCCCCGGACCGTCCCGGGACGACGCCTGAACGGAGGACGGATGGTCGACGCACCCCGCATCGAGGCCGCCGTCCGCGAGATCCTCGCCGGGATCGGCGAGGACCCCGACCGTGACGGCCTGCGCGAGACCCCTGCGCGCGTGGCCCGCATGTACGCCGAGGTCTTCTCCGGGCTCGAGCAGGACGCGCACGAGCCGCTGTCCACGCACTTCGCGATCGACCACCAGGAGCTCGTGCTCGTGCGCGACATCCGCTTCCACTCGATGTGCGAGCACCACCTGCTGCCCTTCTTCGGGCATGCGCACGTGGGCTACATCCCCAACGGGGAGACCGTGACGGGCCTGTCCAAGCTCGCCCGCGCGGTGCAGGTCTTCGCGCGGCGCCCACAGGTCCAGGAGCGCCTGACGAGCCAGATCGCCGACGCCCTCATGACGGACCTGGGCGCGGGCGGCGCGATCGTCGTGATCGAGGCCGAGCACCTGTGCATGTCGATGCGCGGGGCCCGCGCGGAGGGGGCGCGCACGGTCACCTCGGCCGTCCGCGGGATGCTGCGCGAGAGCGCCACCCGGGCCGAGGCGATGAGCCTGATCGTCAGGGGCTGACGGCTCATGCTGCGACCCCACGGCCTCCCGCCCCGCCTCGCTGAGCGCGAGGACACGCTCGTCATGGGCATCCTCAACGTCACCCCCGACTCCTTCTCCGACGGCGGGGAGCACGACGAGCCCGCCGAGGCCCTCGCGCACGCGCGCGCCCTGCTCGCCGCGGGCGCCGCGATCATCGACGTCGGCGGGGAGTCCACCCGTCCCGGCGCCGAGCGCGTCGACGCCGCCGAGGAGCTGCGCCGCGTGCTCCCGGTCGTCGGCGCCCTCGCCCGCGACGGCGTGTGCGTGAGCGTCGACACGATGCGCGCCGAGGTCGCCGCCGCGGCCCTCGAGGCGGGCGCGATGATCGTCAACGACGTGTCCGGCGGGCTCGCCGACCCCGAGATGCCCGCCCTGGTCGCGCGCGCCCGCACCGCCGGCGGCACGCCGCCCGTGATGGTCGCGATGCACTGGCGAGGCCACGCCGACGTCATGAGCTCTCTCGCCGACTACGACGACATCGCCGTGGACGTCGCCTCCGAGCTCGCCGCGCGCGTCGAGGCGCTCACCGCCGCCGGGGTCGAGCGCCGGGCGATCGTCGCCGACCCCGGCCTCGGCTTCGCCAAGCGCGGCGGCCACGACTGGGACCTGCTCGCCCGCTGGGAGACCCTCGACGCCCTCGGCCTGCCGCTCCTGATCGGCGTGTCGCGCAAGCGCTCGATCGCCAGCCTCACCACCGCCGACGGCGCCCCGCTCGACCGCGACGCGGTCACCGCCGCCCTCACGACCTACAGCGCGCTGCGCGGCGCCTGGTGCGTGCGCGTGCACGACGTCGGGCCCTCGGTCGCGGGGACCGCCGCCGTGCGCGAGCTCACCCGCCACCGTGACGGGACGGCCCGGACATGAGGCGCCACGACACGATCGAGCTGACCGGGGTGCGCGCCCGCGGCCACCACGGCGTGCTCGCCGCCGAGAAGCGTGACGGCCAGGAGTTCGTCGTCGACGTGACGCTCCATCTCGACACCGCCCCCGCGGCGCGTGACGACGCCCTGTCCCGCACGGTCGACTACGGCGCCGTCGCGGGGCTCGTCGTCGACGTCGTCGGCACGGGCGCGCTCGACCTCATCGAGACCCTCGCCCGGCGTCTCGCCGATGCCGTCCTGGCCCAGCAGCCCCTCGTGCGCGCCGTCGAGGTGACGGTGCACAAGCCCTCGGCGCCGATCCCGCACCCCTTCGCCGACGTCGCCGTGCGCATCCGCCGCGACGCCCCGCCCGTGCCCGCCGTGCTCGCGCTCGGCACCAACCTGGGCGACCGCGAGGCCCACGTGCGCCGTGCCCTCGAGCTGCTCGCGGGCGCGGAGGGCGTCGAGATCGCCTGGACGGCGCCGGTCGTCGAGACCGACCCGGTCGGCGGCGTGCTCGTCGACGGCGCCGAGCAGGGCCCCTACCTCAACACCGTGGTCGGCCTCCGCACCGACCTCGGACCGTGGGAGCTGCTCGACCTCGCCCACACGATCGAGGCCGACGCGCACCGCGAGCGGACCGTGCGCTGGGGCCCGCGCACCCTCGACGTCGACGTCGTCACGTGGGGCGAGCTGGTCCAGGACGACCCCGACCTCACCCTCCCGCACCCGCGCGCCCACGAGCGCGCCTTCGTGCTGGCACCGTGGGCGGCCGCCCGTCCCGACGACGTCCTGCCCGGCCGCGGCCGGGTCGCGGACCTCGCCGCGCACGCGCCGGACCGCGACGGCGTGCGGAGCCCGAGGACGCCATGAAGCCGCTGAACATCCCATGGCTGATCGTCGCGCTGCTCGCGGCGGCGGCCGTCGGCGCCCTCGCCTCCCAGCTCGTGGCCTCCCACGGCTCCGCGATCCCCGTCGCGGGCTGGCTCACGGGCATCGTGCTGCTCGTGCTCGCCGGCGTGCTGCTCCTGCTCGGCCTGCCCCTGCGCCGCTACCTCCAGGAGTCCGAGGAGCGCCACCGCAACCCGACGCTCGCACCGCGCCGCCACCAGCTCGACATGCCGACCGCCTATCGCACCGTGCTGCTCGCCCGTGCCGCCGCCCTCACCGGCGCGATCGTCGGCGGCCTGTTCGCGGGGGAGGCCCTGTTCCTGCTCGGCCGCGGGGGAGGGGACCTCGTCCAGGCCGTCCTGCCCACCTCGTTCGCGGCCCTCGGCGGCATCGTGCTCGGCATCGTGGGCGTGATCGTCGAGCGCTGGGGCACCCTCCCGCCCGAGGACGGCGGCAACGCCACCGAGAGCACGGGCACGCGGGCCTGAGCACCTGACACCATGGACCCATGAGTCCCGCGCGCACCCTTCTCGGCGCCGACGGCCTGCGGCCCGTCTCGCCCCGCCTGATCCCGGCCCGCTACCTCGGCGGCCTGATCCCGGACCTGATCGCGCTCGCCCTCGCCGTCGCGTGCGTGGTCCTCGCCGTCCGGCTCGACTGGTGGTGGCTCGGCCTCGTGGCCCTCGTGCCGCTGCTCGTCGTCGCGCCCGGTCTGATCCTCACCCCGCGGCGCGTGCGCGCCCTGGGCTATCTCGACCGCGACGAGGACCTCGTCGTCGCGAGCGGCATCATGTTCCGCTCGGTGACCGGTACCCCGTACGGGCGCGTGCAGAGCGTCGAGATCCATGAGGGGCCCATCGAGCGCCGCTTCGGCATCGCGCGCATCTCCTACTCGACGGCCTCGACCGATGTGGACGGCTCGATTCCCGGGCTGCCGCGCGAGGAGGCCGAGCGGCTGCGGGAGCTGCTCACGACGCGCGGCATCGAGAGGATGCAGTCGCTGTGAGCGCCGCCGACGTCCCGCCTCCGGGCGACGAGACCCCGCCCGAGGGCACGCTCGTCCCGGAGGGCGCGCCCGAGGACGCCCCCACGTTCCATCGCACCCATCCGCTGACCCCCCTCATCTCCGGCTGGAAGCTCCTGGCCGGGCTGGTCGCGGTCGTCACCGCCCAGAACCTCGGCCGGCTCGCCTCCGAGTTCACCTGGCGGCGCGCCCTCCTGTTCGCCGGGCTGCTCGTGGCCGCCCTGCTCGTGACGATGGCCGTGAGCACCCTGCGGTGGTGGCGCACGACATACGCGATCACGGCCGACGGGGTGGTCATGCACGCCGGGGTCCTCACCCGCACGCGGCGCACCGCCCCCCGCTCGAAGATCGAGTCGGTCTCGGTCGAGCGGCCGCTGCTCGCCCGCGTGCTCGGGCTCGCCAAGGTGCGCATCGAGATCGCCGGCGGCGCGGACTCCCACCTCGACCTCGACTACGTCACGGGCCGCGAGGCCGAGACCATCCGCCGCGAGATCCTCGAGGTCGCCGCGAGCCCCGTCGGATCCGCGCGGCGCCCGCGCCCGGACGCCGTGCCCGGCGAGCCCGAGCCCGATCCCGACGCCGCACCCGCGCGCTCCTCGGCGCGCGAGAGCGTGCGCTCCTTCGTCTACGACGGGGTCACCGAGGGCCATGCGATCGCCCAGGTCCCGACCGAGCGCCTGCTGCGCTCGATGCTGCGCGACCTCGGCTTCATGCTCGGCCTGCTCGTCGGCCTGGTCTGGGTGATCGTCACCGTCGTCGTCTCGATCACGACCGACGGCATCGGTCTCGGCGCGCTCGCCGCCCTGATCCCGGCCCTGCTCATCGTGCCGCAGATGGTGCTCCGTCGCATCGAGAACGGCTGGGGCTTCGTCTCCCGCCTCACCGAGCGCGGCCTGCGCATGCGCCGCGGGCTGCTGTCGACCCGCACCGACAACATCGGGCCCGGCCGCGTCCAGGACCTCCGCCTGTCCCAGCCGCTCCTGTGGCGCGGGCCCCGCTGGATCGGGGCCACCGCGACCGTCGCCGGCATCGGCGCCGAGGGCGGCGGCGACGGCGCGAGCCACGTGCTGCCGGTCGGCACCGTCGAGGAGCTGCACCGCACCCTCGGCAGCCTGCTGCCGCCGCTCGGCACGGACGACGACCTCGCCGTCGCGCTCGACCTGCTGTCCCGCCCGGCCCGCGAGCTCGACGGCCTGCGGGCGGCCCATCGTCTCTTCTGGATCGCGCGCCGCACCGCTGTCGCCGTGCTGCTGCCCGAGGTGCTCGCCGTGCGCACCGGCGTGCTCACGCGGCGCCTCGTCCTCGTGCCCCGCGAGCGGATCCAGGGCGTCACGCTGGCCCAGGGCCCCCTCGCCCGGCGCCTGGGCGTCGCGACGGTGGACGTCGCCGTCGCGGTCACGAGCGCCGAGGTCTCCGACGTGCCGCTCGAGGCCGCCGTCGCCCTGCGCGACACCCTCGCGCGCGACGCCGCGAGCGGCCGGCTCTACCGCGACCGCGAGACGTGGCCCCGCCCGCCCCTCGAGCTGCCGGGGGAGGAGATGGCCGCATGAGCGAGCACGCGAGCACCGCCCCGCGTCTGGGCATCGGCGTCATCGGGGCCGGGAGGGTCGGCGCCGTGCTCGGGGCCGCCTGGCGCGCCGAGGGCCATGCCGTCACGGGCGCCTACGCCGTCTCCGAGACCTCCCGCGCCCGCGCGGCCGACCTGCTCCCCGGCGTGCCGCTGCTCGGCGTGGCCGAGATCGTCGAACGCTCCGAGGTCGTGCTCCTGGCCGTGCCCGACGACCAGCTCGCGGGCCTCGCCGCCGGCATCGCGGCGACCGGCCTCGTGCCCGGCGGCCAGGTCTTCGTGCACGTCTCGGGCGCCCACGGCACCGCCGTCCTCGAGCCGCTCGCCGCGTGCGGGTCGGCCGTGATCGCCCTGCACCCGGCGATGACGTTCACGGGCACCGCCGCCGACCTGCCCCGGCTGATCGGCTGCCCCGTCGCGGTCACCGCGCGCGGCGCCGCCGAGGCGATCGCGCACGCGCTCGTGGTCGAGACGGGCGGGGAGCCGGTGCCCGTCGCCGAGGCGGACCGCGCCCAGTACCACGCGGCGCTGTCCCACGGCGCCAACCACCTCACCGTGCTCGTCTCCCAGGCCCGCGACCTGCTGGCCGACATCGGCATCGAGGACCCCGGTGCCTACCTGCGCCCCCTGCTCGGCGCCGCCCTCGAGGAGTCCCTGCGGCGCGGCGCCGCGGCGCTCACGGGACCGGTCATGCGCGGGGACGCCGGGACCGTCGCGGCGCACCTCGCCGCGATCGCCGAGGCCGAGTCCGCGGCGACCTGGACCGCGCCGCGAGACACGGAGACGACATACCGCGCGCTCGCGCTCGCCGCCCTCGCCCGGGCGGGCCTCGGGCCGCACGAGACCGCCGCGATCCGTGACATCCTGTCTGCGCCCGATCCGCGCACCCAGGAGGACGACGCGTGACCACTCTCGTCACCACCACGGCCCAGCTGCGCACGGCGCGCGAGGCCATGGCGGGCCCCGTCGTCGTCGTGATGACGATGGGGGCCCTGCACGACGGCCATCTGCAGCTCGTGCGCCGCGCGCGCGAGGTCGCGGGGGAGGACGGCTCGGTGATCCTCACCGACTTCGTGAACCCCCTGCAGTTCGCGCCGGGCGAGGACCTCGACGCCTACCCGCGCACCCTCGAGGCCGACGTGGCCCTCGTCGACGGCCTCGCGGACCTCGTCTTCGCACCCTCCGTCGAGGAGATGTACCCCGTGCTGCCACCCGTCGTCTCGGTCGCGCTCGGGCCCATCGCCTCGGTGTTCGAGGGCGCAGCGCGGCCCACGCACTTCGCGGGCGTCGCGACGGTCGTGCTCAAGCTGCTGCACCTGACCCGGCCGGACGTGGCCGTGTTCGGACGCAAGGACGCCCAGCAGCTCGCGATCCTCGAGCGCATGGTCGCCGATCTCGACGTGCCCGTGCGCCTCGAGGCCGTCCCCATCCAGCGCGAGGACTCGGGGCTGGCCCGCTCGAGCCGCAACGTGTACCTGAGCGAGCACGGCCGGCGCGACGCCCTGGCCCTGTCCCGCACCGTGCGCGCCGTCGAGGCGGCCGCGCCGAGCATGGCCGGCATGCTCGCGGCGCTGCGCTCCGAGCGCGATGCCCCCGGCGTGGACTGGGACTACGCGAGCGCGGTCGACCCCGCGACCTTCGCGGAGATCGGGCCCGAGCATCGCGGCCCGGTGCTCGTCGTGCTCGCCGCGCGCGTCGAGGGCACCCGCCTGCTCGACTCCACTGTGGTGGAGGCGACAGCGGCCTGAGCGGCCCCGACCCGCGGCCGGGCCGCTCGCTTTGAGACAATCGCACGCATGAACGACGCCCAGACCCCCGACCATGACGACGCCGTCGACACCTCCGACCAGATCGCCGTGCGCCGGGCCAAGCGGGAGCGCCTGCTCGAGCGCGGGGAGGAGGCCTACCCGGTCTCCGTGCCCGTGACCGACACGATCGCGCACGTCCGCGCGACGTACGGGCACCTGGCCGCGGGCGAGGAGACCGACGAGGTCGCGGGCGTCGCCGGGCGCGTCGTCTTCGTGCGCAACACCGGCAAGCTGTGCTTCGCGACGATCCAGGACGGCGCGGGGGAGCGCCTGCAGATCATGCTGAGCCGCGCCGCCGTGGGCGAGGAGCGCCTCGCGGAGTTCAAGGCCGAGGTGGACCTCGGCGACCACGTCTTCTTCCACGGCCGCATCGGCGCCTCCCGGCGCGGCGAGCTGTCGATCTTCGCGGACGCCTGGCAGATGGCGTCCAAGGCGGTGCGGCCCCTCCCGGTCCTGCACGCCGACCTCTCCGAGGAGTCCCGGGTGCGCCGGCGCTACGTCGACCTCATCGTGCGCCCCGAGGCCCGCAAGATGGTGCGGTTACGCTCGACGGTCATGCGCTCGCTGCGCACGAGCTTCGAGGAGCGCGAGTTCATCGAGGTCGAGACCCCCATGCTCCAGGCGATCCCGTCGGGCGCCGCGGCCCGCCCGTTCGTGACCCACATGAACGCCTTCGACATGGACCTGTTCCTGCGGATCGCCCCCGAGCTGTTCCTCAAGCGCGCCGCCGTGGGCGGCCTCGAGCGCGTCTTCGAGGTCAACCGCAACTTCCGCAACGAGGGCGCCGACTCGACCCACTCGCCGGAGTTCGCGATGCTCGAGGCCTACCAGGCCTACGGCGACTACACCACGATCGGCGCCCTCACGCGCGAGCTGGTCCAGGAGGCCGCGCGCCGCGCGACGGGCTCCGAGGTCGTGACCCTCGCCGACGGCAGCGAGTACGACCTCTCCGGGACCTGGGACCGGATCACGGTCTACGGCTCGCTCTCGGAGTCGCTGGGGCGCGAGATCACGCCCGAGACGTCGGTCGCCGAGCTGCGTGCCATCGCGACCGAGCTCGGGCTCGACCTCGACCATCCCAAGTACGGCCACGGCAAGCTCGTCGAGGAGCTGTTCGAGCACCGGGTGGGCGACGACCTCTGGCGCCCCACCTTCGTCATGGACTTCCCGGTCGAGACGAGCCCGCTCGTGCGCGCCCACCGCTCCGTGCCCGGCGTGGTCGAGAAGTGGGACCTGTACGTGCGCGGCTTCGAGCTCGCGACGGGCTACTCCGAGCTCGTGGACCCCGTCATCCAGCGCGAGCGCTTCGAGCAGCAGGCGCGTCTGGCCGCCCAGGGGGACGACGAGGCGATGCGCCTGGACGAGGACTTCCTCGAGGCCATGGAGTACGCTCTGCCCCCGACGGGCGGCATGGGCATGGGGATCGACCGCCTGCTCATGGCCCTCACGGGACGAGGCATCCGTGAGACGATCCTGTTTCCCCTCGTCAAGCACGGGAGCAATTGATGGGTCACATCGACTGGCTGTACGAACTGGGTTCCCTGGTCCCGCCGATCTGTGTGGGTCTGCTGTTCTGGTTCGCGATGCGCGCGATCCTGCGGGCGGATCGCCATGAACGCGAGGCAGAGCGCGAAGCGGAGCGTGAATATGCCGCCGCTCATCCCGAGACGGGTTCGACTTCTCCCTCCTCCCCTTCCTGAGAGAACAATCCGCATTCGGTGCGCCGCAGCCCGCGGCGCGTCAATTCGCCAGGAATGCGCACAGGGGGTACGGTCATGTCGACAGCATCACCCAATAGCTGGCGTCGCCAGCCCTCTCGAGGAGTGATTCCTACATGGCACGAAAGACCTTCGTCGAGCTGATCGACGACGTCGACGGCTCCAAGGCCGACGAGACCGTCTCCTTCTCGCTCGACGGCGTGGGCTACGAGATCGATCTGACGGCGGACAACGCCCAGCGCCTGCGCAACGAGATCGGCTCGTGGACGGGCAAGGCCCGTCGCGTGAGCGGTCGCCGCACGACCCGCAGCGCCTCGTCCTCGACGACGTCCCCCGAGGAGACGGCGCGCATCCGCGAGTGGGCCCGCGAGAACGGCTACACCGTCTCCGACCGCGGCCGCATCGCGAGCGAGGTCCGCTCCGCATACGAGGCCGCGCACTGATTGATGTCGTGACCTGAAAAACCCCCGGGAGTTCATCTCCCGGGGGTTTTTCTCATGATTGCGGTCACCGCGTCAGAAACCTCGGATCGTCCAGGCGGCCCGATGCCGGGAGCCGGGGGTGATGCGCACCACATCCGTGCCGCTGCGGAATGCGTCCGGAGGGCAGGTCATCGGCTCGACGGCCATGCCCTGGCGATCGTTCTCGGGCTCCGGCCGGTCGCCGGTGTGGACCTGGACCCACGGGCAGCGCTCGTCGAACACGATCTCGACGCCCGTCCCGGAGGGATCGGTCACGGCCACCCGCGCCTGCCCGTCGGTCCGTGCGAGGTCGGTGAACGCGTGGTCGAGGAACGTCGACCCGACCGTGCGACCCCCCGCGAAGTCGAGGTCGCCGCCGTGCTCGACCGCGGCCATGCCCGTCGGCAGCAGACGGTCGGGCGTGACCTGCAGGACGGTGCCGGCGCGCAGATCCAGCTCCCACGTGTCGAGCGGGCCCGGGCCGGCCACGAGGTACGGGTGCGGGCACACGCCGTAGGGCAGGTCCGTGCGGCCGAGGTTGGTCGCCGTGACCGTCGTCGTGAGGCCGTCCTCGGCGTTGAGGCGGTACTCGACCTCGACGCGCAGCAGGAAGGGGTAGCCGGGCGTGGGGTACAGGACGGTCGAGAGCGTCACCGCGTCCCGCTGTGCCTCATCCGCCGCGTCGACGGGGGAGTAGAGCTGGAAGGACAGCAGGCCGTGCAGCGCGTTGCCGCGATCGGGCTCGGTGATCGCCGTCTGCAGCTCGCGCCCGTCCCACGTGTAGCGGCCGTCCCCGATCCGGTTGGGCCACGGCGCCACGAGCGCGCCGCGCGAGAGGATCGTCGGGCCGTCGAGCGGGCTCGAGAGGATGAGCGGGCGGCCGTCGAGCTCGAGACCGTCGAGGGTCGCGCCGACCTCGCAGATCCGTGCCCGGTAGGGACCTGCCGCGATCTCGTGGACGCCCCCGCGGGGGCCGATCTGCTGGGTCTCGGTCATGCCTGTGCCTCCTGGGCGGTCGTCTCGGGTGCGGGGTCCGGGTCGGGCTCGACGAGCACGACGTGCAGATGCCGGGGGCCGTGCACGCCCTCGACCCGCGACAGCTCGATGTCGCTCGTCGCGCTCGGCCCCGAGACCATGGTCCACGGCGCCGTCGGGTCCTCGGCCATGCGCTCGATCGCGCGCGGCACGCCGAGGGCCACGTCGGCGGCGTCGACCACGACCACGTGCAGGTCGGGGACGAGGCTCAGGATGCGGCGGCCGCTGAGGTCGTCGCCGCGCAGCACGATGGTCCCGGTCAGCGCGATCGCCGTGTGGCATCCGGTGACGACGGCGTCGATCGCGTCGAGCTCGCGTGCTCCGAGCGTGCCGTCGTCGCGCACGGGCTCCACGGCGAGGCCGGCGGTCCATGCGGCGGGCAGCGCCGGCGGCACCACGACGGATTGCGCGTCGCCGAGGGCCTCGGCGACCGCGGCGGGCACGCCGGCCGCGGTCGTGCGGTGCACGACGGCGGTGTAGTCCTCGAGCCGGGTCACGAGCAGCTGGCGCACCTTGGCGGGGTCGGTCGCGGTCTCCTGGCGGTCGTCGGCCCGCTGGTAGGCCCGCGGGACGTCCGCGGCCTCGGTCACCGCATCGCGCCGCTCGACCGCGAGCGCGGTGCGCAGACGCCCGAGGATCTCCTGCTTGGCGCTCAGCCCCGGGGTGCGGCGGGGGCGGTCGTCGTGCCAGTCGTTCACCGTGCCTCCTCGTCGGCCGTGCCGTCGCCGGGGTCCTGCGTCTGCTCGGGCGCCGCGGCCGGGCTCTCGCGCGAGCTCCACCACGAGCGGAAGGACTCGTGGGGGGTGGGCAGGTCGCGATGGTCGGTCCAGCCGGGGATCACCGGCAGCGCGGAGGGGAGGCGGCCGATGTTGCCGTGGCGCTTGAGCAGACCCGCGAGGCGGCTCGCGCGGACCGTCGCGTCGTAGGCGCGCGGGGAGGACATCAGCCGGCTCATGCCCTGCATCGCCACGTCCCACGTGCCGTGGAACTGGCCGCGCGTCTCCCGGCGCTGGTCGACGTCCTTGGCCCGCAGGTGCACGAGGATCTTGGGGATGTCGATCTTGACCGGGCACACGTCGTAGCACGCCCCGCACAGGCTCGAGGCGTACGGGAGCGAGGAGCTGGGGTCGTCCGGACCCGTCATGCCGGTCAGCTGGGGCGAGAGGATCGCGCCGATCGGCCCCGGGTAGGTCGAGCCGTACGCGTGGCCGCCCGCCCGCTCGTAGACGGGGCACACGTTCAGGCACGCCGAGCAGCGGATGCAGTGCAGCGCGCTGCGGCCCTCGGGGTCCTCGAGCACCGCGCTGCGCCCGTTGTCGAGCAGGACCAGATGGAACTCCTCGGGCCCGTCGCCCTCGCGCACCCCGGTGAACAGCGACGTGTACGGGTTCATGCGCTCGCCGGTCGAGGAGCGCGGGAGCAGCTGCAGGAACACCTCGAGGTCCGCGAAGCTCGGGATCACCTTCTCGATCCCGACCACGGAGATCAGCGTGCGCGGCAGCGTCAGGCACATGCGGCCGTTGCCCTCGGACTCGACGATCGAGATCGTGCCCGTCTCGGCGACGGCGAAGTTGGCCCCCGAGATCGCGACGCCCCCGGGCAGGTCCAGGAAGCGCTCGCGCAGGAAGCGCCGCGCCGCGCCCGCGAGCTCGGCCGGGTCGTCGGTGATGTCGGGGTCGATGTCCGGCATGTGGCTCAGGAAGATCTGCCGGATCTCGTCGCGGTTGCGATGGATCGCGGGGACCAGGATGTGGCTCGGCGTGTCGCCCGCGAGCTGCACGATGAGCTCGGCCAGGTCGGACTCGATCGCCGTGACGCCCGCGGCGGCGAGGGTCTCGTTGAGCCCGATCTCCTGCGTCGCCATCGACTTGATCTTGAGCACGGGGCCACCGCCGCGCTCGAGCACGAGGGAGGTGACGATGTCGCCGGCCTCCTCGGCGTCGCGCGCCCAGTGCACGTGGCCGCCCGCGGCGGTGACGGCCTGCTCGAGCTGCTCGAGCATCTCCGGGAGGTGGTCGGTGACCTGCCACTTCAGGGCGCTCCCGGTGTCGCGCAGCTTCTGCCAGTCGCGCATCTCACGCACCACGCCGGCGCGCTTGGCGCGGATCGTGCTCGTCGCGTGGGCGAGGTTGCCGCGCAACGTCGCGTCGGCGAGCTCGTGGCGGGCGGCCGCGGGGAAGGACTCCTCGCCGCGCAGATGGGACGTCTGGGGCGAGGCGTGCTGCGGACGGATCGCCGGCATGCCGAGGTCGACGGTGCTCATGAGGCCCTCCCGAGCATGACGTCCGAGGGCACGAACGGGTGCTCCCGGGTGGAGGCGAGGATCTGCGCCAGGTGGATGGGACGGGGGCGCGCGCCCGTGCGCGAGAGCTTGCCGCCGATGTTCATGAGGCACGAGGCGTCGCCCGCGACCACGTAGTCGGCGCCGGACTTCACGACGTTCGCCGCCTTGTCGGTGACCATCGCGTCGGACGTGTCGGCGTTCTTGACGGAGAAGGTGCCGCCGAAGCCGCAGCACGTGTCGGAGGCGGGGAGGTTGACGACCTCGATGTCCTCGACGGCCCGCAGCAGGCGCAGCGGGCGGGGGCCCACCTTGAGCACGCGCATCGAGTGGCACGTGGGGTGGTAGGTGACGGTGTGGGGGAAGTAGGCGCCCACGTCGGTCACCTTGAGCACGTCGACGAGCAGCTCGGAGAGCTCGTAGGTCTTGGCGGCCACGGCGGCGGCGCGCTCCTCGAGCACGGCGTCGCCCTCGTGGCGGGCGACGAGCGCGTGCTGGTCGCGCACGCAGCCGGCGCACGAGCCCGAGGGCATCACGATCGCGTCGACGCTCTCGAGCTGCGCCGAGAAGGTGTCGACGAAGCTGCGGACCACGGGCGCCGCCTCGGAGTAGTAGCCCGTGTTGGTGTGCATCTGCCCGCAGCACGTCTGGCGGGGGTCGAAGACGACCTCATGCCCCAGGCGCTCGAGCAGGAGCACGGTGGATCGGGCGACGTCGGGGGCCATCACGTCGGCCAGACAGGTCGCCATCAGGGAGATGCGCATGGTGGGGCTCCAGCGGTTGCGAGCCGCCCGGCCCGGCCGGGCCGGACGGAGGATCAGTGGGACAGGCCGAGGATGCTCGCCGTCCTCTCGAGGGACGAGTGGGCGGCGTCGGCGTCGTCCGAGAGGGACGTGCCGTAGGACGGGATCATCCGGGCGATCCGGGGGCGCCAGGCGTCGATCCGGTCGGAGAAGACGGCGGCCATCATGTCGAGCATGATCGTGGTCGCCGTGGAGGCGCCGGGGGAGGCGCCGAGCATGCCGCCGATCGAGCCGTCCGCGGCGGTGATGAGCTGGGTGCCGAACTGGAGCACGCCGACCTTCTTGGGGTCGGGGGCGATCACCTGCACGCGCTGGCCCGCCGTCACCGGCTCCCAGTCCTCCTCGCGGGCGCCCGGCATGTACTCGGTGAGCGCCGCGAAGCGCTTGCCGCTCGTCGCGGCGAGCTCCTTGGCCAGGTAGGTCATGAGGTCGAGGTTCGGGGGAGCGACCGCGACCATCTGGGCGATGTTGCCGGGCTTGATGGACGCGAACAGATCGGTGTACCGGCCCGTCTTGAGGAACTTTGGGCTCCACCCGGCGTACGGGCCGAACATGAGGGAGCGGCGGCCGTCGACGAAGCGCGTGTCGAGGTGCGGGACGCTCATGGGAGGCGCGCCGACGCTCGCCCGGCCGTAGACCTTGGCGTCGTGGCGGGCGATGATCTCCTCGTTCGTGCACCGCAGCCACTCGCCCGAGATGGGGAAGCCGCCGAAGCCGCGGATCTCGTCGATCCCGGAGTCCTGCAGGAGCGGCAGCGCGTTGCCGCCGGCGCCGACGAAGACGAAGGGGGTGCGGGTCACGTGCACGGCGCCGGTCGCGCTCGAGCGGCTCATGACGCCCCACTCGCCGCCCATGCGGCGCAGCGAGATCACCTCGCGCCCCGTGCGCACGGTGGTGCCCACGGTCTCGGCGAAGGCGAACAGGTTCCGCGTGAGCTGGCCGAAGTTGACGTCCGTGCCGTCGGGCGACCAGGTGGCCGCGATCGACTCGGTCACGGGCCGGCCCTCGCTCACGAGGGGGGCCCACTCGGCGAGCTGCTCGTGGGAGGTCGTGAACCGCATCCGGTCGAACAGCGGGTTGGCGACGAGGGCGTCGTGCCGTCGGCGCAGGTAGTCGGTGCTCTCGAGGCCGTGCACGAAGCTCATGTGCGGCACCGGATGGATGAAGGAGGTGTCGCCGATGCGCCCGGACTCGACCAGATGCGCCCAGAACTGGCGCGAGACCTGGAACTGCTCGTTGATGCTGATCGCCTTGGCGGGGCTGACCGAGCCGTCGACGTCCTGGGGCGTGTAGTTGAGCTCGCACAGCGCGCTGTGGCCGGTGCCGGCGTTGTTCCAGCCGTCGCTCGACTCCTGACCGACCGCGTCGAGCTTCTCGAGCACCTCGAGCTCCCAGCCCGGCTCGAGCTCGCTCAGCAGGGCCGCGAGGGTCGCGCTGGCCACGCCCCCTCCGATGAGCACCGCATCGGCGCGCGTGACGTCCACCGTGGACTTGGCCATGACTCTCCCGTTCCTCGTCCTGATCGCGATCCAGCGTAGCCCTCCTGCGGGCGGCGCCGTCGCCCGTGTCCTGATCCGCCTCGGCGGCGGCCTCGTCGAGCTGGGCGAGCAGGGCGTCGATGGGGCGCGCGAGGACCGAGCCGCAGAGGTCGAGCGCGACCCCGGCCCCGAGCAGGACCGCGAGCGGGGGGAGCACCATGCACAGCAGGCCCCAGGCGCCCGTGAGCGCCAGCTGGAGGAGGCTGCGCACGGGCAGCGCTCCCGGCAGCAGGAGCGCCACGCGCGTGGGCGGTGTCAACGAGAACATCGCGATGCTCCTGCTCGCCGCGAAGTTCGGCATCCCCGTGTGCCCTCACGCCGGCGGGGTGGGCCTGTGCGAGACGGTCCAGCACCTCGCGATGTTCGACGCGGTCGCCGTGGCGGGCACGACCGAGGAGCGCTGGATCGAGTACGTCGACCACCTGCACGAGCACTTCGAGGCGCCGGTCGTCATCGCGAACGGGGCGTACGTGGCCCCGGAGACGCCGGGCGGCGGAGCGCGCATGCTCGAGGCCTCCGTGCGCGACCACACCTATCCCACCGGGATCGTCTGGAAGGAAGACCGATGACCACCTCCCCCTCCACGGACGCGCAGGCCTGGTTCGACCAGGCGCGCTTCGGGCTGTTCGTGCACTTCGGGCTGTACGCCGTGCCGGCCCGGCACGAGTGGTCGATGACGCGGGAGCGGCGCACGGTCGAGGACTACTCGCGGTACGCCGACGTCTTCGACCCCGACCGCTTCGACGCGCGAGCCATCGCCCGCCGCGCCCGCGAGGCGGGGATGCGCTACGCCGTGCTGACCACCAAGCACCACGAGGGCTTCTGCCTGTTCGAGACCGCCGAGACGACCTATTCCGCGCCCGACGTGTGCGGACGGGACCTCGTGCGCGAGTGGGTCGACGCCCTGCGCGCCGAGGGGCTGCAAGTCGGCTTCTACTACTCGCTGCTCGACTGGCATCACCCGGACTACACGATCGACATGCAGCACCCCCTGCGCGACACGGGGGACTGGGACGAGCTGAACGCGGACCGCGACATGGCCCGCTACCGCGACTACCTGTTCGCGCAGGTCCGCGAGCTGCTCACCGGGTACGGCACGATCGACTACCTCTTCTTCGACTTCACCTACGGGCAGGAGGGCGGGAAGTTCGCGGAGGACTGGGACGCCGAGGCCCTGCTCGCCCTGTGCCGGACCCTGCAGCCGGCGATGATCGTCAACGACCGGCTCGGCATCCCGGGCGACCTCGTCACGCCCGAGCAGTACCAGCCCGCGAGCCCCATGACCGACGCGTCGGGGGCGGAGGTCCGCTGGGAGGCATGCCAGACCACGAACGGCTCGTGGGGCTACGACCGCGACAACCACGACTTCAAGAGCGCGGATCTGCTCGTGCGGATGCTCGTCGACTCGGTGGCCAAGAACGGCAACCTGCTGCTGAACGTCGGACCCGACGGCCGCGGCGGCCTGCGCACGGAGGACGCCGAGATCCTCGAGGAGCTCTCCGCCTGGATGGAGCTGCACGGCGACGCGGTGCACGGCGCCGGTGCGGCACGCGGCCTCGAGGCGCCGCAGGGCACGGTCCTCACCCGGCGCGGAGACCGCCTGTACGTGCATCTGACGACGTGGCCCATGCAGCATCTGCATCTGCCGGGTCTGGCGGGGCGCGTGCGCTTCGCGCGTCTGCTGCACGACGGCTCGGAGGTCCGCTTCACCACGATCGATCCCGCCCAGCAGGCCGAGACCACGACCGTCGGCGGCCTGGGCGAGGACGTCGTCACCCTCACGCTGCCGATCCGGCGGCCCGACGTGCTGCTGCCCGTCGTCGAGCTGCGGATCGACGACGCCCCGACCGGTGCCGCGCCGGTCTTCGGATCCGCCATCGCGCCCGCCGCCGCGGGCCTGGTATGAGCCGCGGCGCCACGACCACGACAGGAGCTCGCACCATGCAGAGGATCGCCCTGCACACCCGTCTGATCCCCGGCCACGAGGCCGGCTACGAGCGCGACCACGCGCGCATCCCCGACGAGCTGGACCCGGCGCTGCGCGAGGCCGGCGTGCTCACGTGGCGGATCTGGCGCGACGGCACGGACCTCTTCCACGTCGTCGAGGTCGAGGACTACGAGGCCATGCGCGCCTACCTGCGGGACCATCCCGCGAACGTCCGCTGGCAGGAGCACATCAACCGTCACCTCGCCGCCCCCGACAGCTACGAGGGCGGCGACGAGGGCATCGCCCTGGTCTGGGAGCTGCCCGCCGAGCCTCCTGCAACGCCCGGGGCCGACGCGGAGGAGCGGGCATGACCGGCGCGCTCACGCTGCCCGCCCTCGGGTTCGGCGCCGCCCAGCTCGGCAATCTCTACCGGGAGACCTCCGACGAGGAGGCGGCGGGCGCGGTCGCGGCCGCGTGGGACGAGGGCATCCGCTACTTCGACACGGCCCCGCACTACGGGATCGGCCTCAGCGAGGAGCGCCTGGGCGCCCAGCTCCGCGGCCGCCCCCGCGAGCAGTACCTGATCTCCACCAAGGTGGGGCGGCTGCTGCGGCCCGGGCCCGGCGGGGGCGACGACATGGACAACGCCTTCGCGGTCCCTGACGACCGCGTCCGGGTGTGGGACATGAGCGAGGCCGGGGTGCGCGCCTCGCACGCGGAGTCCCTCGAACGGCTCGGGCTGGACCGGGTCGACATCCTCTACCTGCACGATCCCGAGGAGGGTCCCACCGAGCAGGCCTTCGCCGAGGCGTTGCCCGCGCTCGCCGCGATGCGCGAGGAGGGCCTCGTGCGCGCCGTCGGCGTCGGCTCCAAGGACACCGAGGTGCTCGCCCGAGCGGTGCGCACGGGACTCGTGGACCTCGTGATGGTCTCGGGCCGGTACACGCTGCTCGAGCAGCCGGCCGCCGCCGAGCTCCTGCCCGCGTGCGAGGAGCACGGGGTGGGCGTGGTCGCGGTCAGCGTGTTCAACTCCGGCATCCTCGCGCGCCCGGAGCCGGCCGCGGACGCCGCCTACGAGTACGGGGCCGCGCCCGCCGAGATGCTCGAGCGCGCACGGGCCCTGGCCCGTGTGGCGCGTGAGCACGGCGCCGAGCTGCCCGATCTCGCGATGCAGTTCCCCCTGCGCCACCCGGCCATCGACACGGTCGTGCTCGGCATGCGCACCGCGGCTCAGGTCCACCAGAACGCCGGACGCATGCGGGTGCCGATCCCCGAGGAGGCCTGGGATGCCGCCGCGGCCATCTGAGCCGCGCGAGGGCGCCCCCGAGCCGGCCGGGCAGGGCGTGACCGATGCGCACCTGCACCTGTGGGACCTCGGGGCCAGCCCGTACGCCTGGCTCGATGCGCACCCGGCCCTGCACCGCAGCTTCGGCTGGGAGGACGCCCGCCGCGGACACGAGGCGCTCGGCGTGCGCCGGGTGGTGCTGGTCCAGGCCGACGACACCCTCGCGGACACGCAGCACCTGCAGCGGACGGCGACGCGCATCGAGGCGGCCGGCGGCCAGGTGTCCCGCGCCGACGTGGTCGCCTGGCTCTCGCTCGCCGATCCCGAGCGGGTCGGCGCCCTGCTCGCCGATCCCGCGGCCATGGTGCACGTGGTCGGGGTCCGCCACCTCGTGCACGACGACCCGGACCCGGGCTTCCTCGAACGCCCCGACGTCGCCCGCTCCCTCGACCTCCTCGCCGGGGTCGCGCTGCCGCTCGACGTGCCGGACGCGTATCCGCGCCACCTGGAGCAGGTGGTGCGCGTGGCGCAGGCCCACCCCGACCTGACCCTCGTGCTCGACCACCTCGGCAAGCCCCCGCTCGGGGACGCCCCCGGCATGGCCCGCTGGGAGGAGCAGCTGCGCCGGATCGCCGCACAGCCCTCGACCGTCGCCAAGGTCTCGGGCCTCGCGACGAGCGGGGACGGCCGGTTCGAGGAGGCGGTCGCGATCGCCCTCGAGGTCTTCGGCCCCGAACGGCTCATGTTCGGCAGCGACTGGCCGATCGCACCCGCTCCCGCCGACCACGCCTGCGGTGCCGGGCGGCTGCTCGGGGTGCTGCGAGGCTGGGAGCCCGCCGCGCGGGAGATGGTCCTGAACGGCACCGCCGACCGCGTCGACCGGCGCCTTCCTGTCCGGTAGCCGGGCGATGACCGCCGCGACGGGGGAGCGGCGGGCGCGGCGGCGAGGTGCTGTCGGGGCGGATAGGCCCCGCTGCGAGGTCGTGCGTCCGGCATCGGGGGCGGTGGGCGCCCGCGCCGGTGGCGGCGTGGCGTTGATGGGGCTGGGTGATGCGGAGGGCAATGCGGATCGTGCTGGATGAGTCCGGTCGCGGACCGTGGGGTCGCGGGCACGGTCCGTGAGCGGGATCTTCGGGGGGTGTCGGCCTTTCTCCACGGGCCAGCGGTCCAGTGCCGGTACGGCGTCGCAGCACCAGGCCCGGGTGCCGGGGCATGTGCAGTTCACGGCCCTCCCCGGGGCAAGCTGTCGACTGCGGGCCGGGCGCGGCGTGCCTCCGTGTCAGGGTTATCCACCGCCCTCGATGCTGGATCCCGAATGTCGGGGCCGCACCCTATCCTGATTCGAACAGGTGTTCGGAACCGGAGTGTCAGGGGATGGTGGTCATGGGGCGGGACTGGGTGAGAGGTCGCCGGCGACGCCTTCCCGGGCTCACGCGCGACACTCTCGCCCTGCGGGCGGGGTCCCTGGACGCGCCGGCCTTGTCGGCGGGTCTGCAGGGCCTGTGGGATGACGCGGTCGCGGAGTCACGGCGTCTGGCGGTCCAGATGCGGGCCCTGGCCGCGTTCTGGATCGACCCCGCCTCCCCGGACACCGATCCGTGTGAGGTCGACGAGATGGACCTGCGGGTCGCCCTCGCCTTGCGGGTCACCGAGCATGTCGCTCACCGCAGGATCCGTCAGGCCCACATCGCCGTGGTCGACCTGCCGGGGGTGTGGCGGCGTCTCGCGGCCGGGGAGCTGCCCGCCCCGTGGATGACGAGGATCCTGGCCAAGACCACCGACCTGACCCCCGTTCAGCGGGCGCTCGTGGACGCCGAGATCGCCTCGTGGGACCTCGCGGTCACCGCCGAGCAGTTCGCCCGGCAGCTGGGTCTGGTGATCACCCGGATCCACAGCCGGCAGCTGCTCGCCGAGGACCAGCAGCCCGCCGCTCGGCGGTGTGTCGAGGTCCGTCGCATCGAGGAGGAGGGCGTGGCGTGCCTGTCGGTGCTGGGCCCGGTCCCGGAGATCCACGCCCTGGCCACCCGCCTGGACGCCGCCGCGCGAGCCGTCCAGGCCGCCCAACGCCGCACCCTCACCGCCATCGCCACGAGGCCCGGGGACGGTGGAGATGCGGGGACAGGCGTCTCCGCCGGGGCCGGGGACGGCGTGGTGCCGTTCGACGATGGGACCGTGGGCCGGGCGGGCAGGGCGATGTCGTTGGCGGCGTTGCGGTACGCGATCCTGACCCGCTCGATCCTGGACACCGGCTCGGTCGAGGTCCCCGCGCCCCGGTTCCGGGTCGGCGTGACGGTCCCGGCCACGACCCTGCTGGGTGCGGGAGACGAGCCCGGTCTGCTCGACGGCACGATCCCGATCCCCGCGGACATGGCACGGTCCCTGGCCGGGGGTGAGGACACCTGGTACCGGGTCCTGACCGACCCCATCACCGGGGCGTTCCTGCCCGCCCGTCAGGAGAGGTACCAGCCCACCCGGGGGATGCTCGAACACCTCCGCCACCGTCATGGCACGTGCGCGGTCCCGGGGTGTGCCCGGCCGACCTCGCAGGCCGCGGAGTGCGACCACATCATCGAGTACGACCACACCGATCCCGGGCGGGGCGGCCTCACCGCGATCGAGAACCTCCACCTGCTGTGCTGGCAGCACCACCTCGCCAAGACCCTCGGTCGCCTCGACCCCACCCGCCTCCCGGTCCCAGACCAGGGACGGGGGCACGGACCCGGGTCAACGCGGTGGGTGTTCACCGATACCACCAGCGTCGACGTACCCGACGACACCGACCTGTTCACCCCACGCATCGCCACCGACCTCGCCGACCACTGGGCAGCGCATCAACGACTCCAGCGCCAACGCCGACGGGGCCTGGACCGAGAACGCCAACGGGACCTGCCCGACGACCCCGGACCACCACCCTGCTGACCCGGGGCCCGTCAAGGATCCCGCCGCCGACCCGGTCGGCTCCAGACGACGACGCGGTCGGCACCAGGCTCCGGTCCTGTCACGGCTCGGTGCCGCCGGCGTTCGGCACCGCCGAAACTGGCTGCGCTGCCGCCGGCGCTCAGCGGGCGGGTTGGGGCGCGGGCCCTAGGCGGGATCGGAGGCGGCGGCGTCGGTGGCCGTGCCCTGCGCGACCCATCCCTCCACGCCCGCCACGTGCGCGGCGGCGTGGATGCGCGCGAGATCGCCCCGTCCCTGGCGGAGCGCCTCGAGGATGCGCCGGTGCTCGTTGAGAGTGCGCTCGACCGCGAAGTCCTCCGTGAGCCCGCGCCACAGCCGCGCCCGCGCGGTCGAACTCGCGAGCCCGTCCAGGAGCGAGGAGAGGTACGGGTTCCCGCAGCGCGAGTTGATGAGGTGATGGAACTTCATGTCCGCCTCGACCAGCGTCGAGATGTCGGAGTCCGCGCCGAGCGGCGCCATCAGGTCCTCGAGCGCCTGCAGGTCCTCCGCCGTGAGGTGCGCGCAGGCGCTCTCGACGGCCGAGGGCTCGAGCAGCCGCCGCACCTCGAGCATGTGCACCATCTCGGAGTCCTGATGCAGCTCGAGCACGAAGCCCACGGCCTCGATGAGCAGATCAGGGGCGAGGCTCGTGACGTACGTGCCGTCGCCCTGCCGCACGGCGAGCACCCGGATCACCGAGAGCGCCTTGACGGCCTCGCGCAGCGAGTTGCGGCTCACGTCGAGCCGCTCCGAGAGCTCCTTCTCCGGGGGCAGGCGATCACCCGGCCGCAGCTCGCCCTCGACGATCATGGACTTGATGGCGTTGATCGTCCGGTCCGTCACGGTGACATCGGCCATGAGCAGTTCCTCCTCGACGTGATGGGAGACCCGCCGCGGGGCGACGATGCCTTCTGATGACTGTACGTGGACCCCGCCGCGCGACGCGCGCGGTCCGCGGCACGACGTGGCCGATGGACGCCTGGGCTCAGCGGGCCCGCAGGCCGTACATGCCGCCGTCGACCGCCACCGAGGTGCCCGTGGTCGAGGCGTTGCGCGGAGAGGCGAGGAAGACCACCGTCTCGGCGACCTCCTCGGGCGTGACCATGCGGCCGGTCGGCTGGCGGGCGTCGAGCGCCGCGCGCTCCGCGACGGGGTCCGGGAACCCCTGCAGCATGCGGTCGACGAACTCGGTGGCGACCGTGCCCGGATTGACGCAGTTGACCCGGATCCGGTCGGGAAGATGATCCGTGGCCATCGCAAGGGTCATGGCGTGCACGGCACCCTTGGTCGCGGAGTACAGCACGCGTTCCTGCAGGCCGGCGTAGGAGGCGATCGAGGCCATGTTGACCACGGCGGCCGCCGTGGACCGGCGGAGATGGGGGAGCGCCGCCGACGTCACGCGCGCCATCGAGGTGACGTTGACGGAGAGCACGCGCGCCCACTCCTCGTCGTCGTTGGCGGTGACGTCGCCGACCGCGCTGATCCCCGCGTTGTTGACGACGACGTCGATGCCGCCCAGCAGCTCGGCGGCCCGTTCGACCGCGGCGGTGGTCGCGGGGCGGTCGCCGAGGTCGACCTCGACCTGCTCGGCGCCCGCGGGTGCGCCCTCGGGCCGTAGGTCGAGCACGCACACCCGGGCGCCGAGCTCGAGGAAGCGGCGTGCGGTGGCGCGCCCGATGCCGGAGGCACCGCCGGTCACGATCACGCGCAGGCCCTGATAGTCGTCGAGAGGCATGGTGGGGGTCCTTTCACAGCGGACGGGTCAGCAGGGGCGGGGACGGCACGCGCGGGCGAGGCGGTCTGGCGAGGCGGTCAGGCGGAGCGGAAGGTCTGGCGCTGGCGGCCCAGGCCCTCGATCTCGAGCTCGACCACGTCGCCGGCCCGCAGATAGGGCTGGTCGGGCATGCCCATGGCGACCCCGGCGGGGGTGCCCGTGTTGATGAGGTCCCCGGGGTAGAGCGTCATGAAGCGGCTGAGGTAGGCGATCACCTCGCCGACGCCGAAGATCTGGTCGGCCGTGGTGCCGTCCTGGCGCACCGTGCCGTTCACGCTCAGGCGCAGACGCAGGTCCTGCGGATCCGCGATCTCGTCGGCGGTGACGAGGTAGGGCCCGAGGGGGTTGAAGGTCTCGCAGTTCTTGCCCTTGTCCCACGTGCCGCCGCGCTCGATCTGGAACTCGCGCTCGGACACGTCATGCGCGACCACGAAGCCGGCGACGGCGTCGAGGGCCTCGCGGGGATCCTCGGTCCAGCGCACGGTGCGGCCGATCACGACGCCGAGCTCGACCTCCCAGTCCGTCTTGACCGATCCGCGGGGGATCAGCACGTCGTCGTCCGGACCGACGACGGTGTCCGGGGCCTTCATGAAGACGATCGGCTCGGCGGGGATCTCCGCGTGCGTCTCCCGCGCGTGATCCAGATAGTTCAGGCCGATGCACAGGATCTTGCCGGGAGTCAGCGGCGTGCCCACCCGCTCATCGGAGGTCTCGTCGATCTGCGGCAGCGTGCCGGCCTCGATCGCCTCGCGCGTGCGCGCCAGGCCGTCCTGCTCGAGGAAGGAGCGGTCGATCGCGGTGCGCTCCCCGGTCAGCGACGTGATGTCGTACGCCGTGCCCTCGTGCTGCACCGCCACGCGCTCGTGACCGCGCGGCCCGTGTGCGAAGAACCTCATGGACTGCCTCCCGACGTGAGTGATCGTCCCATCCTAAACATACATCCGATGTCTGTGGCGGAATCGCCGTCGGACCGTGGTCACGCCTGCGGCGAACACCGGGAAGGAAACGCGGCCCGTCCGCGTAGTCTCGGTGCAACCACCACCACCAGCATGGGAGTGACATGTTCGAACGCTTCACCGATCGCGCCCGGCGCGTCGTCGTCCTCGCCCAGGACGAAGCGCGACTGCTGAACCACAACTACATCGGCACCGAGCACATCCTGCTCGGACTGATCCACGAGGCCGAGGGCGTCGGCGCCAAGGCCCTCGAGGCCCTGGGCGTGACGCTGGAGGCGGCTCGCGAGCAGGTCCGCGACATCATCGGCGAGGGCAACCAGGCCCCGACGGGGCACATCCCCTTCACGCCGCGCGCCAAGAAGGTGCTCGAGCTGTCCCTGCGCGAGGCGCTCCAGCTCGGCCACAACTACATCGGCACCGAGCACATCCTGCTCGGCCTGCTGCGCGAGGGCGAGGGCACGGCCGTCAAGGTCCTGACCCGCCTGAAGGCCGAGCCGTCGGCCGTGCGCCAGGAGGTCATCGAGCGTCTCTCGGGCTACCAGGGCAAGGAGCCGGCGACCGCCGGCGGCCCCGCCGAGGGGCAGCCCGCGGGCTCGCTCGTGCTCGACCAGTTCGGCCGCAACCTGACCCAGGCCGCCCGCGAGGGCAAGCTCGACCCGGTCATCGGGCGCGAGAAGGAGGCCGAGCGGGTCATGCAGGTGCTCTCGCGCCGCACCAAGAACAACCCGGTCCTGATCGGCGAGCCCGGCGTCGGCAAGAGCGCCGTCGTCGAGGGCCTCGCCCAGTCCATCGTCGCGGGCGACGTGCCCGAGACCCTCAAGGACAAGCAGCTGTACACGCTCGACCTGGGGTCGCTCGTGGCCGGCTCGCGCTACCGCGGCGACTTCGAGGAGCGCCTCAAGAAGGTCCTCAAGGAGATCCGCACGCGCGGCGACATCATCCTGTTCATCGACGAGATCCACACCCTCGTCGGCGCCGGCGCGGCCGAGGGCGCGATCGACGCGGCGAGCATCCTCAAGCCGATGCTCGCGCGCGGCGAGCTGCAGACGATCGGCGCGACCACGCTCGAGGAGTACCGCAAGCACATCGAGAAGGACGCGGCCCTCGAGCGCCGCTTCCAGCCGATCCAGGTCGACGAGCCGTCGATCGCGCTGACCGTGGAGATCCTCAAGGGCCTGCGCGACAGCTACGAGGCGCACCACAAGGTGACCATCACCGACGGGGCGCTCGTGGCCGCCGCGAACCTCGCCGACCGCTACGTCAACGACCGCTTCCTGCCCGACAAGGCGATCGACCTGATCGACGAGGCGGGCGCGCGCCTGCGCATCCGTCGTCTGACCGCGCCGCCCGAGCTCAAGGAGTTCGACGCCCGCATCGAGGCCGTCCGCAAGGACAAGGAGTTCGCGATCGACGGCCAGGACTTCGAGAAGGCCGCGTCCCTGCGCGACCAGGAGCAGTCGCTGCGCACCGAGCGCGACGCCAAGGAGAAGGCGTGGCGCGAGGGCGACTCCGACGCCGTCACGGTCGTCTCCGAGGAGACCATCTCCGAGGTGCTCGCGGCCTCGACCGGGATCCCCGTGGTGCGGCTCAACGAGGAGGAGTCCTCGCGCCTGCTGCACATGGAAGACGAGCTGCACAAGCGCGTCATCGGCCAGGACGAGGCGATCCACGCCCTGTCCCAGGCGATCCGCCGCACCCGCGCCGGCCTCAAGGACCCCAAGCGTCCGGGCGGGTCGTTCATCTTCGCCGGCCCCACGGGCGTCGGCAAGACCGAGCTCGCGAAGGCGCTCGCGGAGTTCCTGTTCGGCGACGAGGACGCCCTCATCCAGCTCGACATGTCCGAGTTCGGCGAGAAGCACACGGCCTCGCGCCTGTTCGGCTCGCCTCCCGGGTACGTCGGCTACGACGAGGGCGGCCAGCTCACGGAGAAGGTGCGGCGCAAGCCGTTCTCGGTGGTGCTGTTCGACGAGGTGGAGAAGGCCCACGTGGACATCTTCAACTCGCTCCTGCAGATCCTCGAGGACGGTCGCCTGACCGACTCCCAGGGCCGCGTCGTCGACTTCAAGAACACCGTCATCATCATGACCACCAACCTGGGCACCCGCGACATCGCCAAGGGCGTGCAGGTGGGCTTCCAGGCCGGCGGCGACCTCTCGACCGACTACGAGCGCATGAAGAACAAGGTGCACGAGGAGCTCAAGCAGCACTTCCGCCCCGAGTTCCTCAACCGTGTCGACGACGTCGTGGTGTTCCCGCAGCTGTCGCAGGAGGAGATCGTCGAGATCGTCGACCTCATGGTCGGCAAGCTCGACGTCCGTCTGGCCGAGCAGGGCATGACCCTCGAGCTGACCCCCTCGGCCAAGGCCCTGCTCGCCGAGAAGGGCTACGACCCGGTGCTCGGCGCGCGGCCGCTGCGTCGCACCATCCAGCGCGACATCGAGGACGCCCTGAGCGAGAAGATCCTGTTCGGCCAGGTGCATTCCGGCGACAGCCTCGTCGTCGACGCACGCGGCGAGGGGATCCTCGGCGAGTTCGTCTTCAGCCGCCGGGGCGAGGACGGGACGCTGAGCCCGATCTCCGAGGAGGTCGACGTCGAGTCGATCACCCAGGCCCGGGCCGAGGAGCTCACGCATCCGGACGCCGAGGCCGAGGGCACGGGGAGCGACCGGATCACGCCCGAGGCGGGGCCCGCCGACGCCACGGAGGCGCGCCGCGAGGACGGCTCCGACTCCGCGACCCGGACCAGCCTGTCCTGATCCGCGCCGTCTGACAGGAAGGAGAGGTGCGAGCGTTCGAGGCCTGGATCACCACCATCGCGGATGCGTGGTGGGTCCACCTCGTCGTGCTCGGCCTCTCCTTCCTCGACGGCTTCTTCCCGACGGTCCCGAGCGAGTCCGTCGTCGTCTCGCTCGGCTCCCTGTGGGCGTCCTCGGGCAAGCCGTCGATCATCCTGCTGGGCCTGGCCGCGTGGGCCGGCGCCTGCCTGGGCGACAACGTCGCCTATGCGATCGGCCGCTTCGTGGGCTGGGACCGCTTCCGGTTCTTCCGCGAGGGCCGCGGCCGCGGGGCCGTCGAGGCCGCCCACCGAGGGCTCCGGCGCCGCGCGCTGCTGTTCCTCATGACGGCGCGCTACATCCCCTTCGGCCGCACGGCCGTGAACCTCGTGGCCGGGGCGCTGCGCTACCCGCACCGCCAGTTCCTGCACCGCGATCTGCTGTCCACGTTCACGTGGGCGGTCTACTCGGTGACGATCGGCGCCGTGGCCGGCCAGTGGTTCGAGCACAACAAGACCCTCGGCATCGGCGTGGCCCTCGTGGCGGCCGTGGTCATCGCCCTGATCGCCGACCGGGTCGTCAACATCGTGCACCGCGTGCTCGATCGCCGCGCCGACGCCCGCGAGGCCGCCGAGGCCCAGGGCGAGGAGACGTCGGACGGCGCGGCGTCCGACGACGGCCCCGACGACGAGTCCAGCCCCGAGATCGCCGCGAGGAGAGCACCATGACCCACCGCATCCGTCCCGCCCTGCCCGCCGACGTGCGGGGGATCGACGCCCTCGTCCAGCCCCTGGCGACCGAGCAGATCCTGCTCGGCAAGGACATGGTGGCCTACTACGAGGCCGTCCAGGAGTTCCTGGTCGCAGTTGACGAGGAGACCGGCGAGCTGGTCGGCTGCGGCGCCCTGCACGTCATGTGGGAGGACCTCGGGGAGGTCCGCACGCTCGCGGCCCGCGCGGACCAGCGCGGCCGGGGTGTCGGGCACGCCCTGCTCGAGGCTCTCCTCGAGCGGGCTCGCGCCCTCGGGCTGTCCCGTGTGTTCTGCCTGACCTTCGAGGTCGGGTTCTTCGAGCGCCACGGCTTCGAGGTGATGGCCGACGACGGCGTGGACCCGAGCATCTACATGGAGCTGCTGCGCTCGGTCGACGCCGGCGTGGCCGAGTTCCTCGACCTGGCACGGGTCAAGCCCAACACCCTGGGCAACACCCGGATGATCCGCCACCTCTGAGCGCGCCTCCCGCGCCCTGCCCCGGGCGGTCTCAGGGCAGGGAGATCAAGCCGTCGCGCTCGACCGCGAGACCGTCGGCCACGAGGGTCGTGAGGCAGCGCTCGACCCGGGCGGGGTCGGCGGTGTCGAGCGCGTCGAGGAGCGCCCGGTCGGCGGCGCCGTCGGCGCGCAGTCGCGCCATGATCATGCCCCGCATCTGACGGTCGGTGCCCTCGAAGGGCTGGACCCGGCGCTTCGCCTCCGGCTGGTCGGGCAGGCCCGCCGCGAGATAGGCGCAGCCGTGGGCCGCGAGCGGGCACGCGTCGCAGTGCGGTGTGCGCGAGGTGCACACGAGGGCCCCGAGCTCCATCGTCGCCTGGTTCCAGCGCACGCTGCGGGCCCTGTCGTGCGGCACGCACGAGGCGACGAGCGCGCGCTCGGCGGCGGTGAAGGACGGGGCCGGCTGCTGGCGCCCGCTCACGGCGCGGGCGAGCAGGCGCCGGATGTTGGTGTCGGCCACGACGGTGCGCTCCCCGAAGGCGAAGGCACCGACCGCGGCGGCCGTGTACTCGCCGATGCCCGGCAGGGAGCGCAGCTCCTCGGGGGCCGAGGGGACCTGACCCTCGAAGCGCTCGACGATCGCCTGGGCGCACGCGTGCAGGCGCAGCGCGCGCCGCGGGTAGCCGAGCCGGTCCCACGCCCGCAGCACCTCGGCGACGGGTGCGGCGGCGAGGTCGGCCGGCTCGGGCCATCGCCGCATCCAGTCCTGCCAGCGGGGCAGGACCCTCACGACGGGCGTCTGCTGGAGCATGATCTCGGAGACCAGCACGCCCCACGGCGTCCGGTCGGCCTGCCGCCAGGGCAGGTTCCGCGCGGCCTCGTGGTACCAGGCGAGCACCGCGTCGATCGCCTCGTCGGCGAGCGGCGTCCGGCCGGAGGCGGGCGAGGGGGCGGGGGCGGAAGGGGGCACGGCGTTCGAGGGTAGCGCGCAGCACGGTGCGGACACGATGCAGGGGCGGGACCGTGCGGTCCCGCCCCTGCGAGCGTGCGCTCGACGTGCCGGAGCGCTCAGAGGCTCAGCAGCCCGGTGCTCAGTAGCCCGTGCCGCGATCGGTCGGCGCCGAACCGCTCTGGGCCCGGAGCAGGTCGCGGATCTCCGTGAGCAGCATGACGTCCTCGGGAGCGGCCGACTCCTCCTCCTCGGGAATGCCGCGGCGCTTGCGGTCGAGCTGCCGCGCCTTGGCCATCGGCATCACGAAGACGAAGTAGACGACGGCCGCGGTGATGAGGAAGGAGATCACGGCGGAGAGGATCGCGCCGAAGTCGACGACGGTCTTGGGATTGGTGATCTGGAATGCCAGACCGTTGACGTTCTGACCGCCGAAGACGTTGATGACCGGCTGGATCAGGTGGTCGACGATCGAGGTGATGAGGGCGGTGAACGCGCCGCCGATGACAACGCCGACCGCGAGGTCGATGACGTTGCCCTTCATGACGAAATCCTTGAAGCCCTTCATGGGTTTCCTCCTGGGGGAAAGGTGCGTGTCCGGTGCCTCGGAGGAGGCGAGATGAAACCTACCGGACCACGGCCACGACCACCCACCCCTCGCGTGTCGCCTGGGCCACCTCGGCGCTGTCCGCCGGCTCGACGGCCAGCAGCGCCGTCGTGGTGGCTCCGGGGTCGCCGCCCGGGGCGATCGAGCCCTCGGCCTCGGCGTCCTCGACCACGGTCGCCGGGAGGCTGCGGGTCACGCCCGGGTCCGCCGTCGAGGCGAGCACGCGCACCCGCGAGCCCGCCGTGAGGTAGGGCACGAGCGAGGTGTCGACCGGGACGGCGATCACGTCGAGCCCCGCCGCGGTGCCCGGGTCGTCCGCGTCGCGCAGGGACGAGGCGGCGACCGCGGCGCCTGCGGGAACCGCCGTCGTGAGGCGTCGCCCCTGCGCGCTCGCGGGCTCGGCGAGCGCGGCGTCGGGAGCGAGCTCCGCGGCCACGTCGGCGACCTCGAGATCGCCCGGCCCCAGCACGTGCCCGGCCGGCAGATCGCGAGCGGCGGTGACGACCGGGACCGTGTGCGAGGACGCCGGGGCGAACGCCGGGAGCACGAGGGCCGCGACGGCCAGGAGCAGCAGGAGCGTGAGCATCCGGCGTCGGCGACGGAGCGCGCGACGCAGGTCCCGCAGGCGGTCGGGGGAGAGGAGTCGGGGCATGGCGCGACGCTAGGCCGCGGCGGTCATGCCGTGCCGCCAGGGTCAGGGAGCTGTGGATCCCCGCGATGTGGGGAGGGAAGGCCCCGTGCCGTGCGTCAGGCGGCGGGGGTCGGCGCAGGCGCCGACGAGGAGGGGCTCGAGTCCGTCGGCGTGCTCGTCGTGCTCGACGAGGTCTCGCTCGAGCTCGACGTCGCCGCGGCGGTCTCCGCGCCCTTCGCGGCACCCGCGCCCTGGGACCCCGTGCCCTTGGACCCCGAGTCGGTCGAGTAGAAGCCCGAGCCCTTGAAGACGATGCCGACGGAGTTGTACACCTTGTGCAGGGCGTCCTGGCCGCAGCTCGGGCAGGTCACGAGCGCGTCGTCGCTGAAGCTCTGGCGCAGCTCGAAGCGATGTCCGCAGTTCTTGCAGGCGTAGACATAGGTGGGCACGGGGTTCCTCCGGAAGCGCTGATGGACCGGGCGCGGACCGCTGGGGCCTCACGCACCGAGGGGGAGCATACAACCGGGCATGCCCACCAGACCCTCGGAGGTGAGCACCGCCTCGACGGGCACGTCGTGCTCCTCGCGATCGAGCGCTCCCGCCTCGAGCAGCTCGGAGGGGTGGACGACCGCGATCACCGGGACATCCGGCCGGCGGTACAGCAGGGCGCGGTCGTAGTAGCCGCCGCCGTGGCCGAGCCGGGTGCCCGAGCGGTCGACCGCGAGGGCGGGGGCGAGGATCAGATCCGCCTGCGCGAGGGCTCCCGGCCCGTGCCGCACCCCCGGCGGCTCGTCGCCGAAGCCCCGCCCCGGCGAGGCGAGCGCCGCCGCCGACTCGTCGGCCTCGACCCAGTCGAGCTCCGCGCCGCCGGACGCGGCCGGGAACAGCACGCGCAGCCTCGCCCCGGCGTCCTCCACGCCGCGTCGCAGCACCGCCACCACCTCGAGCACGGGCGGTTCCGTGGGGAGGGGCCAGAAAGCCGCGACCGTGACGGTCGGGCGCTCGCGGGCGACGCCCTCGAGGTACAGGGCGAGCGGGGCCGCGCGATCCGCGAGCGCGCCGGGCGTCGCGAGCGCGCCGGAGTCGACGGCTGCCCGGCGCGCTCGGCGCAGCTCCGCGCGACGTTCGGCCTTGGCCTCCGAGGCGCCCGGGTGTCCGGAACGCCCCGGGTCGCGATGTGAGGACGGCGTGCCCGGGGAGCTCATGGAGCCATGCTGGCACGACGGAGGGGACGAGAGGCTCATCGGATGACGGTCAGCGGCCCCTCGTCGTCGGTGGGTGGTTCGAAGTGGTCGACGTACAACGCGATGAGGTCGTCGCTGAGCGCATAGTCGTCCTGGTGGGCAGCTCGGCGGGCCCGCATCCGTTCGAGCACCACGTGACGTGGTGTGGCGAGGAAGATCGTCTCCGGTTCCACACCGAGTGGGCGCAGGAGGTCGCGGTAGCTCTCCCGGGCGTCGCGCGACCAGAACGAGAAGTCGAGCACGACATCGGCTCCCGCAGCGACGAGGGCCACGAGCCGGCTGCGGAGCTCGCACTCGATCTCCCGGTGGACGTCGGGAGGCAGCGGCATCGAGCGGATGCCGCGCCGCCACGCCTCCTGGTCGAAGGACAGCCGAACAAGCCCGTCCTCGTCCTCCAGGCGGCGAGCGACCGTGGACTTGCCCGAGCCGGCCGGCCCGCACATGAAGACGACCTTGCTCACCTCCTCGACACTAGAGCCGCCGGCGGCCCGTGTCGATGCCGCGGAGGGCCACCGTCACCGGCCCGCACCCGCCTCCTCTACGATGCACCGCATGCCGAGCACCTGGCCCATCGAGCTGCGGGACCGGGAGATCGAGCTGCGCCCGCTGCGCCGCACCGACCGCCGGGCCTTCGAACGCCTGCGCGCCGACAACCGCGCGTGGCTCGCACCGTGGGATGCGACGGACCCGGACCCGGACGCACGGCGCCCGCCGTTCGCGCAGATGGTGCGCTGGGCCGCCGAGGCCGGCCGGCGCGGCACGGGTCTGTCGCTCGTGATCGTCGTCGACGGTCGCCTCGCCGGCCAGGTCACCGCCGGCCCCATCCTCCACGGCGCCCAGTCGAGCGCGACCCTCGGCTACTGGATCGACCGTCGTCTCGCCGGGCGGGGCATCGTGCCGCGTGCAGTCGCCCTCCTGATCGACCACTGCTTCGCCGACCTCGGGCTGCATCGCATCGAGGTCGGCATCCGCCCCGAGAACACCGCGAGCCTGCGCGTGGCCGAGAAGCTCCATCTGCGCGACGAGGGGCTGCGGCGTGCCCTCATCCACGTCGACGGCGCGTGGCGCGACCATCGCGGCTTCGCGCTCACGGCCGACGAGGTCGCGACCGACGCGACCGGACGCGGCGTGCTGGCCCGCCTGATCCGGGAGGCCGAGGCGCCCGGCGGGGATGCCCGCGGGCTGTGACACGGAACGCCGGGCGAACTCGGGCGCGTCGTGACCAGGGAAATCACAGCCGTGTCATTAGGCTTGCGGGGTGGGAACGATCAACCTCGGCGCCGTGCTCTTCGCGCTTCTGCTCCTCGTGTGGCTCGCGTATGCGGTGCCGCGCATCGCCGAGCGCCGCGACGTGATGGGCCAGACCCGTCCGATCGACCTCTCCCGCAACTCCGGGACGGCCCGTGACCTCACCGAGGCCGCCCACCTCCGCCGTCGATCCTCCGAGGTGCACGCCGACATGTCCGACAATCGCCTGCTCTCGCGTCCGTCCGATCCGACCGCCCGGCCGCGCTTCGAGGAGCCCGCCCGCGTCGTCATCGAGCAGGAGGACCCGGCCGCGCGATCCCGTCACGGGCGCCGCACGGCGCTCGTGGCGCTCGTCGCCCTCACGGCCGTCGCCCTCGTGCTCGCTCTGGCTGGCGTCCTGGCCTGGTACGTGCCGGTGATCCCGCTCGTGGTCCTGGCTGGTTTCGTGATCCTGCTCCGTCGCGCCGAGCTCGCTCGCCGTGACCGGGTGCGCGGCGAGACCTCCGCTCGCCGTCGTGCTCTCGCCGCGGCGCGCACGGCTGCCGCCGAACGCCTCGCCGCTCCCTGCCGCGAAGAGGAGACAGCTGCCGAGGCCGCCGGCACGGCGCCCGCTCCCGCCACCCTGCGCGACCCTCACGAGTGGACGCCGCGCCCGGTCCCACGTCCCGCCTACTCCCTGCGGGGCGACGTCGACGACCTGCAGAGCCGACACCTCGAGCACCGCGCGAGCGTGCTCGGCACGTCGACGGGCTACGAGCGCGAGGACCTCGAGGACCAGGAAGCCGTCCGCGAGGAGGTCGAGGGCCTGGCCCCCGCCGTCGACCTCGGTCTCGACGAGATCCTCGCGCGCCGCCGCGGGGCGTGACGCTCCTCGGAGACACCGATTAGCCTGTGCGCATGAGTTCACTGACGCGTCGACTCGCCGCGGCCTCCGGGTCCCTCGTCCTCATCGCCTCCCTCGCCGCGTGCAGCGGCGGCGGGAGCTCCGATCCGTCGTCCGCCTCCGACCGTGGCAGCGACGGCGGCGGCGCCACCGAGCGGACCCTCACGGTCTTCGCCGCGGCCTCGCTGACCGACGTGTACGGCGAGATCAACACGGAGTTCGTCAAGGAGCATCCCGGGGTCACGATCCAGATGACCAACGGCGGCTCCAACGACCTCGTGACCCAGATCAGCCAGGGCGCCCCCGCCGACGTGCTCGCGACCGCCGACACCAAGACCATGGACACGGCCGTGCAGCAGGGGCTCATCGCGGGCGACCCGACGACGTTCGCGACCAACGAGCTCACGATCGCCGTCCAGCCCGGCAACCCCAAGGGCATCGCCACGCTGCAGGACCTCGCCAAGCCCGACCTCACGGTCGTGCGCTGCGCCGCCGAGGTGCCGTGCGGCTCCGTGACGGACCAGATCCTCGCCGACACCGGCGTCACCCTCACGCCCGCGAGCGAGGAGAACTCGGTCACCGACGTGCTCGGCAAGGTGACGGCGGGCGAGGCCGACGCCGGTCTCGTCTACACGACCGACGTCAAGCGCTCCGACGGCAAGGCCGAGGCGATCTCGATCCCCGAGGCCGCGGCGCACGCCACCGAGTACCCGATCGCCGTGGCGAAGGACTCCGACAACGCCGACCTCGCGAAGGAGTACGTCGACTTCGTGCTCTCCGCGACCGGCCAGGCGGCCCTGAAGGACGCCGGCTTCGGCGCCCCGTGAGACGCGACGGCACGGCGCTGCCCGCGCTCGTCGTGCTGATGGCGGCGATCGCCACGTGCGCGGTGGTGCTGCCGCTCGCGGCGATCCTCGTCAACGTCCCGTGGGGCCAGGCCGTCGAGTTGCTGACGGCCACCTCGTCGCTCACGGCGCTGCGCCTGTCCCTCGTCACCTCGACGATCTCGGCCCTCGTCTGCCTGCTGCTCGCGCTGCCCCTCGCGCTCGTGCTCACCCGCACGCGCCTGCCCGGCCGCTCCCTGCTGCGGGCCGTCGTGCTCGTGCCGCTCGTGCTCCCGCCCGTCGTGAGCGGGCTCGCCCTGCTCATGACCGTCGGGCGCCGCGGCCTGTTCGGTCCGCTCCTCGAGGCCGTCGACGTGCGGATCGTCTTCACGACCACCGCGGTCGTGCTCGCCCAGGTCTTCGTGTCGCTGCCCTTCACGGTGCTCACGCTCGAGAGCGCACTCGTGACCGCCGGGAGCGAGCCGGAGCGGCTCGCCGCGACCCTGGGCGCCGGGCCCCTCACGGTGCTGCGCCGGATCACGCTGCCGCGCCTGGCGCCCGCGATCCTCACCGGCACCATCCTCGCGTTCGCCCGCTCCCTCGGGGAGTTCGGCGCGACCCTCACGGTCGCCGGCTCCCTCGAGGGCACCACCCGCACCCTTCCGCTGCAGATCTACCTCGCCCGCGAGAGCGACACCGGCTCCGCCGCCGTGCTCTCCCTGCTGCTGATCATCGTGGCCCTCGGCGTTGTGCTGCTGGCCTATGCGCGCCGCAGCCCGCGCGCGGGCGCCGCGCCGGCCCGGGCAGGAACCCGATGAGCGCCGCCGCCCTCGAGCTCGACATCGCCGTGCCCGCCCGGGACGTGCACCTCGCCCTCGCGCCCGCGCCGGGCCGCATCACCGCGGTCATCGGGCCCAACGGCGCCGGCAAGTCGACCCTCATGGAGGCGATCGGAGGGACCCTCGGGGCGGTCGGCAGCGTCCGCATCGACGGGCGCGAGATCGGTCGCCTCGCCCCGCACCGACGGCGCATCGGGTATCTCCAGCAGCGCGCCGCGCTCTTCGAGCACCTCAGCGTGCGCGAGAACGTCGCGTTCGGCCCGCGTGCCCAGGGTGCCGGTCGGGGCGCCTCGCGCCGTCTCGCCGACCAGATCCTCGGCCGGGTCGGTGCCGCGTCCCTCGCCGATCGTCGCCCGCGCAGCCTGTCCGGCGGCCAGGCGCAGCGGGTCGCGATCGCGCGGGCCCTCGCGACGGACCCCGCCCTGCTCCTGCTCGACGAGCCTTTCGCGGCGCTCGACGCCGAGGTGACCGCGCATCTGCGCGCCCTGCTCGCCCAGACCCTCGCCGGGCGCACCGCGCTGCTGGTCACCCACGATCTGCTGGACGTGCTCGCCCTCGCCGACGACGTGGCCGTGCTCGAGGCCGGACGGCTCGCCGCGATCGGTCCCCGGGAACGGATCCTGGCGCGGCCGCCGACCGGGTTCGCGGCGCGCCTGACGGGCCGGGAGCTGCTGACGGGCACCCTCGAGGGCGGCGCAGTGGTCACCGAGACGGGTCTGCGCATCCCCGGGCGGCCCGACGACGGCGTCGCCGACGGAGCCCGGGCCATGGCCCTCGTGGACCCCGCGACGGTGCGGCTGCTCGACGATCCGGCTGACGTGCGCCGCGGCGGAGGGGAGGTCGCCCGGGTGCGGCTCGAGACCATCGGACGGCTCGGCTCGATGGTGGTGCTGCGCGGCGGCGGCCTGGGCGTGCAGATCGAGGCGGAGCGCGCGGCCGTCCGGGCGCTGCCCGCGGTGGGGGAGGAGATGGCGGTGCTGCTCGACGGCTCCCGCACACCGATCTACGCTGGCGATCATGGCCACGACGAGCACGACCACTGACCCCCGCTCCTCCGACGCCGCCGACCCCGCCGTCCTCCTCGAGGCCGCGCGCATCGCCGCCGGAGCCGCCGCCGACCACATCCGCAGCCTCGACCGCAGCGCGATCGACCGTGAGGACAAGACCTCCGCGCACGACATCGTGACGATCCACGACAAGCGCTGCGAGGAGATCATCGTCGAGAACCTCGAGCGGCTCGTGCCCGGGGCCCGGATCGTCGGCGAGGAGGGCGGGGAGCGCGCCGGCGCCTCGGACGTGACCTTCTTCGTCGACCCGATCGACGGCACCTCGAACTTCGCCGCCGGCATGCCGCTGTTCTGCGTGTCCATCGGCGCCGCGATCGGAGACGAGCTCGTGGCCGGCGTGATCGACGCCCCGGTGCTCGGCCAGGTCTTCACCGCGGGGCCCGACGGCGCCTTCCTCAACGGCGAGCGTCTGCACCCGCACGCGACGCGCGCCGAGCGGGACGCGCTCGTGCTGAGCGGCTTCCCGACCACGCGCGACCTCGCCGAGGACGCCGCCTCCGCGGTCGAGGCCGAGCAGGAGATGCTCGGACGCATCGGCGCCGTGCGCAACCTCGGCACCGCCGCGCTCGAGCTTGCCTGGGTCGCCGCGGGCTGGGCCGACGCCACGATGCTCACGACCATCAATCCGTGGGACGTCGCCGCCGGTTTCGTGCTCGTGCGCGCCGTCGGCGGCTCGATCCGCACCTGGCCCGGGGCCACGGGCACGGACCTGCCGCCGCACGAGCACCCCGCCTACGTCGCGTGCCGCGGACCCGAGCGCCTCGCGGTGCTCGACGAGATCGAGGAGCGCCTCCAGGCCCGTCGCGAGGCGGGGGCGACGCCCACGGTGTGATCTTCGTCAGGGCGACGCCGCCGGTTCGATCCGGGGCCTGATCAGGTGCTATCTTGGCGGGGTCGCCGCGACGAGCGCGCGGCACGGGGCTTTAGCTCAGTTGGTAGAGCGTTTCGTTCGCAATGAAAAGGTCAGGGGTTCGATTCCCCTAAGCTCCACTCGAGAAACCGTGAGACAGTGACTCGTGAGAAGGACCCGCCGGGTGTACCCGGCGGGTCCTTCTGCATGAGGCGGCCCGGACGGGGCGGCGTCGACGGGGCGCCGCCTATCGCACGGATCGCAGGACGTCGAGGGCTGCGGCGTGGACGCCCGGGGCGGCGGCGATGTAGCCCTCGCTCTCGATGGTCCAGTCCGCGCCGTCGAGGTCGGTGACGGTGGCGCCGGCTTCCCGCGCGATGAGGACCGGCGCGATGTGGGAGCGGAGGTTCTCGAACTGCCTGTGCACGTCCGATCGGCCCGCGGCGACGTGGGTCAGATGCTGTCCGACGGGAATGGACTGCCGTACCGCGAGCGCCTGCGTCATCATCGCGCCGATCGCACGGCTGCGCAGGTCGAGGTCGGCGGGGTCGCTGAGGGGCCGGGCCTGCCCGGTGCCGGTCAGAGCGAGCCGCAGGTCGGTCTTCGCGGACACGGCCAGCGCGGTGCCGTTCAGCCACGCGCCTGCTCCGGCGATGGCGGTGAACATCTCCTCGACGGCCGGCGCGAACAGGGCGGCGAGCACGGCCCGCCCGTCGCGGACGAGGCTGACGCCGATGTTCCAGTCGGGCATGCCCTGCAGGGCATTGAGGTTCCCACCCACGGGATCCACGACCCACCAGTCGCCTGCCGGCATGGGGCCCTCGTCGTGCTCCTCGCTCGTCCACTGCGAGCCCGGCAGGGCCTTGAGCAGCGCCGGGCGCAGGCTGTCCGTCACCGCACCGTCGTTCGCAGCGAGGGAGGCGAAGAGCTCGTCCTCGGTGGTGAAACGGTGGTCGGGGCGGCTGACACGAGGCGCTGCTCGACGGAGAGAATCGGAGAGGATGCGCAGGAGATCGGTGTCGGACGTCATGCACGAAGAGTGTCATGCGCCTGACGGGCACACCAATGAAACCTTGTCAGCCGAAGATTTACCGTCATGCAATCAGAACTGCATCTCCTGAGGTTTCTCGGGGGCGGGCGCCGCGGGCACACGATCCCTGACCGCAGCGGGAGCGCCCGCCCGAGCGGCGGCGTCGAGAGAGGAGGCGAGGGTGCGGGCCGCGTCCCGTCCGGCACGATTCGCGCCGACGGTGGACTGGGAGGGGCCGAAGCCGATCAGATGCACACGCGGCTCGGCTGCCACCTGGGTGCCGCGGACGGCGATGCCGCCGCGCTCGTTGCGCAGGTTCAGCGGGTCCAGATGCGCCAGCGCGGGCCGGAAACCGGTGGCCCAGAGGATGACGTCCACCGGTGTGAACGACTCGTCCGCCTCACGGACGCCTGATGGTTCGATGCCGGTGAACATCGGGCGGCGCACGAGGACCCCGCGGTCCCGCGCCGCCACGGCGTAGGGCGCCCAGGCCAGCCCCGTGTGGGAGACGATGCTGCCGGTCGGCTCGCCCGCCTCGGCGGCGGCGGTGACCTGGGCGATGATCTCGCGCCCCTCGACCTCGGGATCGAAACCGCCCTTGCGGAAGACCGGTTCGCGGCGGGTGTACCAGAACGTCGTCGCGGTGCGGGAGATCTCCTCGAGGAGCTGGATCGCGGAGATCCCGCCGCCGACGATCGCGACCCGCATGCCGGTGAACTCGTCGGGGGAGACGTAGTCGTGGGTGTGCAGCTGCCGTCCGGCGAACGTCTCCTGGCCGGGATGGCGAGGTAGGAGAGGACTTGTCCAGGTGCCGGTGGCGTTGACGATCGCGCGGGTGCGCCAGGTGCCCGCGTCGGTGTCGACGATCAGCTCGCCCTCGGGCCTCTCATCGGCGCGACGCACCGCGGTGACGGTGACCGGGCGGAGGATCGGCAGCTGCCTCCGCTGCTCGAAGGCGGCGAAGTACCGCGGGACGGCCGTGCGGCTGGGCTCGTCGTCGTCGATCGGCGGCTTCGGGAAGCCCGGCAGGTCGAAGATGCCGTTCACGGTCGCCATGTGCAGCGACTCCCAGCGGTGCTGCCATGCCCCGCCCGGTGCGGTGTTCGCGTCGAGCATGACAAAGGTGCGGGCGCCGGCGGGGTCGTCCAGCGCGCTCGTGAAGCCGCGGCGCGCCAGATGGTGCCCTGCCGACAGCCCGGCCTGACCGGAGCCGATCACGACCACCGTCGCGCTCCGGTCGCGCCGCACGCGTGGCTGCTCGTGGGCGGGGGACGAACGCTGCTGCACCATGACGACACCTCCTGCGACTGACAGGTCCACCCTAGGACGTGAATGGTTGAAGTATCAATCAGTCGGGGGCGTCGCGCGACGTGGTGGTGCCGCCGTCCCCCCCGGGAGGGGCAGGCGCCAGGAGGGCACCACGGCGTACGCCGCGATCGGCGCGCTGCCCGTCGCCGTGTTCCAGTTCGCGGTGACCGCCTCCTGGCTGATGCGCCAGCCCAGGCTCTCGTCGAGGTTGTAGAAGTCCTGGTAGAACTGCGTGAACCACGCGAACCGGTCGGCCTTGGCAGCGGCGGCGATGCCGTCGAACTGCTCCTGGGGGACTCCCTGGCCGAGCATGCCCGGCTCGACGGAGCCGAGGAACGCGTACTTGGCGACGCGGTCGGCGCCGTACGCCGTCGTGTAGCGGCCGAGCTCGCCCGTCCCCATCGAGAAGCCGACGAGGATGACGTCCTGCAGATCGAGCGTGTCGAGCACGGCCTCGAGGTCGGCGGCGAAGGTGTCGTAGTCGTACCCCTCCGTGACCTTGCTCGACCGGCCGAAGCCGCGACGGTCGTACGTGATGACGCGGTACCCGAGGTCGAGCAGCTCGCGCGTCTGCCGTTCCCGCGAGCTGCCGTCGAGCGGGTAGCCGTGGATCAGCACCACGGGCTGGCCGCTGCCGTGGTCCTCGTAGTATAGCTCGATCGGCGCCGAGTTCTCCCGGCCGACGGTGACGTATCCCATGAGGCTCTCCTTCGTCGTGCGAGAACGATCGTTCTCGGCATGGCGGCTAGACTTGAGAACGATCGTTCTCCACGCAAGCGCTCGAGAGGAAAGGCGAGGGAACCGACGATGAACGACCTGATGACGGCTGAGGCGCCGTCCGACCGCGACCGTGTGCTCGAGGCGGCGGACCATCTCTTCTACAGCCGAGGCATCCAGGCGGTCGGCATGGACGCGGTGCGCTCCGAGGCCGGGGTGCCGCTCAAGCGGCTGTACGCGAGCTTCCCGTCGAAGGAGGCCCTGGTCCTCGAGGTGCTGCGGCGTCGCAGCGAGCGCTGGAGAGAGGGGCTGGACGCCGCGATCGCAGCGGCGGCCACACCGCGTGCGAAGCTGCTCGCCGTCTACGACGTCCTGGACGACTGGTTCCACGACGACGGATTCCGCGGCTGCGTCTTCATCAACGCCTTCGGGGAGCTCGGCGCGGTCGCGCCCGTGGTCGCGAGCGCCGCGCGCGATCAGAAGCACGCCTTCCGAGAGCAGCTGGCCGACCTCGTCGCGGAGCTCGGCGCCCCCGAGGATCTCGCGCCCCGGCTCGCGCTGCTCGCCGAGGGAGCGCAGACCACCGCCGCCATCGACGGCTCTCCCGACGCGGCGTCCGTCGCCCGGGGCGCGGCCGAGGTGCTCATCGACGCGAGCCTGACCTCGGCATAGCCTCGCGTGGCGCGGCGCACGGGCCCCTCCGCGGTGTCAGGGCACCCGGTGGCCGGCGGCGCGGAACAGCCCGTACCACTCGGGGCGGGTGAGGGGGATGTCCGAGCCGAGCGCGGCGGCGGCGACCCTCTCGGGCGTGGTCGTGCCGAGCACGACCTGCATCTGCGCCGGATGACGGGTGATCCACGCGACCGCGATCGCCTCGGCCGGGACGCCGTACTTCTCGGCGAGGCGATCGATCTCGGCGTTGAGTTCGCCGAAGCGGTCGGAGCCCAGGAACGGCCCGTCGAAGAGCCCCGCCTGGAACGGCGACCACGCCTGCACGGTGATGTCGTGCAGACGGCAGTAGTCGAGCACGCCGCCGTCGCGGACGATCGACTGGTCCAGCCCCTCCATGTTCGCCGTGACGCCCTGGGCGACGAGCGGCGAGTGCGTGATCGACAGCTGCAGCTGGTTGGCGACGAGCGGCTGGGACACGGAGCGCCGCAGCAGCTCGATCTGACCGGGCGTGTGGTTCGAGACGCCGAACGCGCGCACCTTGCCGGCGCTCGACAGGTCGTCGAACGCCCGGGCGACCTCCTCGGGCTCGACGAGCGCATCGGGGCGGTGCAGCAGGAGGATGTCGAGATAGTCGGTGCCGAGCGCCTCGAGCGAGCCGTTCACGGTCTCGACGATGTGCTCGTACGAGAAGTCGAAGTACGGGCCGTCCTTGACGATCCCGGCCTTGGACTGGATGACGAACTGCTCGCGCTCGGACGACGTGAGCCGCAGGGCCTCGGCGAAGCGGCGCTCGCAGCCGTGCACGCCCGTGCCGTAGATGTCCGCGTGGTCCAGGAACGTGATGCCGGCATCGCGTGCGGCGCTGATGAGCGTCCGCACCTCGTCGTCGGTCTTGTCCTGGATGCGCATGAGGCCGAGGACGACGTTGGGCACCACCAGGTCGGTGCCGGGCAGGGTGAAGGTCTTCATGGGTTCTCCGTCAGGGTCGGTTCCCTCGATCCTAGATCCGCGACGCGCACGGAGCGCGGGCGCGCAGCATCTGCCGGACGGGCGCGCCCGGCGCGGCCTCAGCCCGTGATCACCGTGGAGATCGTCTCCGCGTCCGACTGGATCTCGTCGTCCGTGACCAGGTCGCTCGCGTCCTTGGTGAGCAGGGAGACGAGGGCGTTCAGACGGTCGGTCGCGTCGCCGGAGGTGTAGACGGCCTCCTTGACCGACGCGAGGGTCGAGTCGTAGAGCGCCGAGAAGGTGGAGTCGGCCCGGAAGCGCTCGGACAGGATGTTGCCGCCCCGGCCGCCGCCCATGCCGCCCCTGGGGCCTCCCTGGGCGGCGCCGCCCTGCGTGCTCTGGTCGGTCTGGTCGTCCTGCCCGGTCGGGGCGCCCTGGTCGCCGGCCCCCGTCGGAGGCTGGGGAGCGCCCTGCGGCGGCGTGCCTCCGGCGTCCGACGCGCCGCCGCCCTGCATCGGGCCGCCCGACGGCATGGCGCCGCCGCCGTCGCTGGGCATGGTGCCTCCGCCCGGGAACCCCTGGCCGCCCTGGCCACCTCCGCCGCCCATGCCCCCCATGCCGCCGAACGACAGGTTCTGGTCCCATGCGACGACGGTCCACTTCTCGGAGTCCGGGTCGTAGTGCAGATAGGAGTTGTTGCCGGGCCCGTCGATGTCGTCGGTGTTCTTGACCAAGTCCTGCACGGCCAGATAGGTCGCGAAGCCCTCGACGTCGAGCTTGTCGGGCAGCTCAGAGGCGAAGTCGGCGTCCTCGGACTCGTTGAGGAACTGCAGGAACGCACCGAGGGCGGTGAAGGCGGTGTCCTCGGACAGGCCGTCGGCCAGGAACTCGGCGTCGAAGGCGTCGGCGTAGTCGTCGGCCGTGTCCCCGCGATAGGAGTAGTCGCCGTCGGCGTCGGCCTTGAAGGTCGCGCCCTTGCTGTCGAAGGTGTCGGCATTCCAGGCCGAGTCGTCGGGCAGGTCGAGCACGAGGCGCAGCTTCGCGTCGGCGCCGTTCACGCTGAAGCGGGTGAACGCGTAGGTCTCGGCCGGCACCTTCGCGAGCGACAGGACGTCGAGGGCGACGGCCTCGTTGAGGGAGGTGTCGGTGTTGTTGCCGCGGACCACGAAATCGCTGCGGCCGCTGTAGCTCTGACCGTCGGTGTACTTGTCGAGGCGGATGAGCCACGGGAGCCCCGTCGGGTCGTCGGCCGAGATGCTGCCGTCGCCCTCGTCGTCGCCCTGAATGGCCCCGCCGCCCGCGGCGCCCCCGCCGTTGGAAGCCGTCGTGCCCTGCGTGGTCGAGGTCGTGTCATCACCCCCGCCGTCCGACGCGGTCGCGGCGCCGCCGGGCGCATTCCCGCCCGGTCCGCCGCCGTTGTCACCGGCGAGGCTGCGCAGGCTCGAGTTGCCCTTGAGCTTCATTCCCACCTTCTCGAAGACGTTCCCGTCGATCTCGACGTCCGCCTCGATCCAGGTCTTGTCCTGGCTCGAGGCGTAGGTCTCGATCATCGCGTCGTAGTCGTCGGTGTCGAACACGACCTTGACGGTGTGGAGGGTCGAACGGTCCCAGAAGTCGCCGTCGACGGCCCCAGTCACCGTCTTCCCGTCCAGGGTCGCGGTGCTCGATGAGGACGAGGCGGAGCATCCGGCGGCGGTGAGCGCGACGCCGAGGCCCAGGCCGCTCAGGGCGAGGAATCCTCGGCGGGAGGGACCTGAGCGATGGGCAGACTGATGGCAGAGGTGATCGGTCGACATGGACCTGACCGTACGGAGCGCGAGTAAGGGGCCGACATGGTGAGGCTGTGCATCTGCTGTGACCGACCGTATTGCTAGGTCGAGCCTGCTTCCACGTCAGCCGCGGAATCCGTGCGCCCCGAGGTCCGCCGCGCCGTCGCGGCCATACGCATCCCGAGCCGAGCCTTCGGTACGCTTCGCGGAGCGACGGCCGCGGACTGTTCGAATCCTCCTCGAGGTGCGGGGTCCTCGTCGCCCGGAGCAAGAAGCAGAGGTGGCCATGGACGACAGCGACGGCTCAGATCCCCAGCGCGCCGCGCCGAACGATCCGACACCGATGGCGGATGGCTCTCAGACCATCGACGGGGACGCGACGACGCGAACCGATGGCTCGGGTCACGCGGCGGACGACGACTTCCGTGACCCGGTGCCGCGCACCGAAGGCTATGCGGACCTGCGCTCCTACGCCGCGCTCGGGGACGGACGAACGGTCGCGCTGGTGGCCGCCGACGGCCGGATCGACTGGTTCCCCGTGCCCGACTTGGACACGACCCCGGTCTTCGCCTCCCTGCTGGACGCCGACGACGGCGGCTTCATCGAGCTCGCGCCGACCGTGCCGTACCGCATGCGGCGTCGTTACGTCCGGGGCACCAACGTCCTCGTGACGACCTATGAGACCGACACCGGCCGGGCGCGCGTGACGCAGTCCATGAACGTCGGACTGGCCGGACGCCTTCCGTGGAGCGAGCTGGCGTGCCGCATCGAGGGTCTGCACGGGTCGATACCGATGGGCTGGTCCGTCGAGCCGGGCACCGCACTGGGCACGGCCTCGCCGTGGGTGGAACGCACGCATGTCGGCCCGGTGCTCCACGACGACGGCGTCACCATCGCGGTCCAGACGCTGGGCGACATGACGCTCGAGACCCATGAGCAGGCCTGCCGAGGCGAGTTCACGGCCGAAGAGGGGTCACGACACTTGGTGGTCCTGAGCGGGACCTCCGGGGAGCCCGTCTTCCTGCCCGGCCCCGAGGACGTGGATCGCGGGATCGATCGCTCCATCGACCGCTGGCAAGCGTGGACCCACGAGTTCCATTGCGATGGCTCCTGGGGCAAGGCGGTCCAGCGCAGCGCGCTCGCGCTCAAGCTTCTCCTGCATGAGCCCACGGGCGCGATCGCGGCGGCTGCGACCACCTCGCTCCCCGAGAGCCTGACCACCCCGAAGAACTGGGACTATCGCTACTCGTGGGTCCGCGACACCGCGTACACCCTGGACGCCTGGATCGGGTTCGGGCTGCGCGAAGAGGTCCACTCCGCCCTCTCCTGGACGTTGCGCACGCTGCGCGAGCACGGCATGCACGTGTTCTTCGGGCTCGACGGCTCGATCCCTGCTGAACCGCACGTGTTCGACGTCCCGGGGTGGCGCGGACATGGCCCGGTCGTGGCCGGCAACCGGGCTCACGACCAGCTGCAGCTGGGTGTCTACGGCGACATCCTCGCGGTGGCGCGAGGGTACGTCGACGCGGGGAACCTGCTCGACGCGGAGACGGGACGTCTGCTGGCCGCAGTCGCCGACGAGGCCGCCGATGCCTGGCACCGGCGGGACTCCGGCATGTGGGAGCTGCCCGAGCTGCACCATTACACGACCTCGAAGCTGGGCTGCTGGCAGGCCCTGACCTGCGCAGCCCACCTCGCAGAGCTCGGCCAGATCCCCGGCAGCAGCGACCGGTGGAGCGCGGAGGCCGACCGCATCCGTACCTGGGTCGAGGACAACTGCTGGTCGGAGAGCCGCGGCGCCTACCTGATGCACCCCGACAGCGACGCGCTCGACACCTCGATCCTGCTGCACGCCCGCAGCGGGTTCGACACGGGCGAGCGGATGAGCCGGACGATCGACGCGTTGCGCGCCGATCTCGGAAGCGGACCCCTGCTTCACCGCTACTCCGGGATGGCCCAGGAGGAGGGGGCGTTCGTCGCCTGCTCCTTCTGGGGCATCGCCGCGATGGCCCTCGTGGGCCGATTCGAGGAGGCCGAGCAATGGATGACGTCGATGCTCGCCCTCGCGAACGACGTCGGGATCTGGCCGGAGATGATCGACTCGGCGACCGGAGCCTTCCTCGGAAACGTGCCCCAGGCCCTCAGCCACCTCGCGCTCGTGCAGGCGGCGCTCGCGTTGAACGAGCGGCACTGACCGCGTTCGGGAGGCTGGACGCGTCCTGAGGACACATCTCGGACGATGGTCGAGTCGTCTCCCGTCGCGTCACGGTCCGTCCGCTCATCACGCCCTGTCCGCTCTGCTCTGCATTGCGCAACACTCCGCTCTGACGAAAGGTCTTCCTGTGCCCGTACCACCGACTCCTCCCGGCCCTCGCCCGCGCATCGCGATCGCCGGGATCCACATCGAGTCCTCGACCTTCACCCCGTACCGCTCCTCCTTCGAGGACTTCGAGGTGCGGCGCGGTCAGGATGTCCTCGGTCGTTATCCCTTCCTCGCCCCCGGCAGCGACCTGCGGGAGGCGGCCGACTGGCACGGCGTGCTCCACGCCGGCGCGCTGCCCGGCGGCGTCGTCGCCGCCGAGGCCTATGCGGCCTGGAAGACGGAGATCCTCGACGGTCTCGCCGTGCTGGTCGAGCAGGCGCCCCTCGACGGCCTGTACTTCGACATCCACGGCGCGATGAGCGTCGAGGGCATGGACGACGCCGAGGGGGACCTCATCACCGCGATCCGCGGGGTGATCGGAGAGGAGCCGCTGGTCACCACCGGCATGGACCTCCACGGCAACATGTCCGACGCGCTCTTCGCCGGGGTGGACCTGCTGACCTGCTACCGGCACGCTCCCCACATCGACACCTGGGAGACCCGCGAGCGGGCCGTGCGCCATCTCCTCGAGCGCCTGCGGCTCGTGACCCCCGGGACGCCCGCACCGAAACCCAGCAAGGCCCTCATCCGGCTGCCGATCCTGCTGCCGGGGGAGATGACCTCCACGCGCGTCGAGCCGGCACGAGCGCTCTACGCGCGGATCGCGGATCTCGAGAACCGTGCGGGGGTCACCGACATGGCCTACCTGATCGGCTTCGCATGGGCCGACCAGCCGCGCTGCAGCGCGGCGATCGGTGCGTACGGCGACGACGCGCGCGCCGTCGAGCACGCCGTGCTCGAGCTCGCGACCGCCGTCTGGCAGGCACGCCACGAGTTCGAGTTCGTGGCACCGACCGGCACCTTCACCGCATGCCTGGACACCGCGATCGCCTCGGGTGAACGGCCGTTCTGGATCTCGGACTCGGGTGACAACCCCGGTGCCGGCGGGGCCGACGACGTCACCGTCTGCCTCGGCGAGCTCGCCCGCCGGCCTGAGGTCCTCCGAGCGGAGGTGAGCGTGCTCGTCGCCTCGATCGTGGACCCCGAGACCGTGCGCATCGCGCACGAGACCGGGGTGGGCGGGATCGTCGACGTCCGCGTGGGCGGCACGATCGACACCCGCGCCCCCGGTCCCGTGCCGCTCACGGTGCGCGTCGAGGCCACGGACGACTCCCCGGCGACGGGCCCCGCCGCGCGGTTGCGCGTGCTCGACGCGGATCGGTCCACCGGGCTCGAGGTGATCGTCACCGCGCGACGGTCCCAATTCGCCACGTCTGCCATGTTCGAGCGTCTGGGACTGTCCATGACCGGCGCCGACATCGTCGTGGTGAAGATGGGTTACCTCGAGCCCGACCAGTACGACGCCGCGGCCGACTGAATGATGGCCCTGACGCCGGGTGGCGTCGACCAGGACCTGGTCCGGCTCGGCCACCGGCGCATCGAACGGCCGATGATCCCCTTCGACGCGGAGATCCCCGCCCCTGCCGTCGCGGACCTCCGGCGATGAGCGCACCGGGGGTCGTCCTCGAGCTCGCCGTGCAGGACGTCGCGGGCGCGATGATCGCCCGGCGCCGCGGGGTCGACCGGATGGAGCTGTGCGGCGCCCTCGCGCTCGGCGGGATCACGCCGTCGGTCGGGCTCCTCGAGACCGCCGTCGCCACCGGCGTCTCGGTGCATGTGCTGATCCGGCCGCGAGCCGGCGGCTTCGAGTACGGGCCCGACGAGCGCCGGGTGATGCTCGCGGACGTGCGCTCGGCGGTCGCGGCCGGCGCGGCCGGGGTCGTCGTCGGCGCGACGCGCGAGGGCCTGATCGACGAGCGGTTCGTGCGCCACGTCGTGGCGGAGTCCCCCGAGACGTCCTTCCATCGTGCCTTCGACGCGCTCGCCGACCACGACCGCGCGCTCGACACCCTCGCAGCCCTGGGCATGCGCCGCCTGCTGACCTCCGGCGGCGGCGATCGTGCCGTCGACCGTGCGGAGACGATCGCGCGCACGGTGGACCGTGCGGCAGGGCGGATCGAGGTCATGGCCGGCGCGGGGATCACCGCCGGCAACGTCCACGTCCTCACCGCGACCGGGGTCGCGGCCGTGCACGCCTCGGCCTCGCGCCACGTGACCGACCCCGTGGAGGGGCGCCTCGGGTCCGCTACGGACGACGGTTACGCCACGACCGACGACGGCGCGGTGCAGGCGCTGCTCGCGGCCCTCGGGCGCTGACGCCTCGCGGGTGGCGCGGGCGGGGGCCCGGCATGTCGTCGGCACGACGGCCTCTTCGATGAGGGCCGGTCTCACTCGGCGAGCGCGGCCTCCGCGGCCTCGACCGCCTCGGCGGAGGGCTCGGCGTCGAGAGCCCGGCGCGAGGTCGCGAACAGCACCATGCCCAGGCCGAAGGTGAGCAGCTCGGTCACCGTCATCGACCAGATCACGCCGGTCATGCCGAAGACGGCGTTGGCGATCAGGACCACCGGGATGAACAGCACGCCCTGCGCCACCGACATGATCGTCGCGTTGCGCATCTGCTCGGTGGCCTGGAAGACCGCGATCACGAGCCCGGTGATGCCGTTGAAGATGGTCGCGACGAGCATGGCCGTGAGCATCTGGGTGCCGTCCGAGAGCACGGCCGGATCGGCGCTGAAGAGCGCGAACACCTGATCACGGAACAGAAACACGAGCCCGGAGAACACGAGGGTGATACCCAGGATCGAGACCGCCGAGCCGGTGATGGCGCTGCGCAGCCGGGCGTGGTTGCCCGCCCCGTAGCTGTAGGCGAACAGCGGGATCGCACCCATGAACACGCCCATGCAGATCATCTCGGGCAGCTGCGAGATACGCAGCGCGACGCCCATCGAGGCGAGCAGCGCCTCGCCGTAGCCGATCGCGATCCAGTTCACGAGCAGGCTCGTGACGATGAGGAACGAGGACTGCAGGAGCTCCGAGACGCCCACCCCGAACACCGTGCGCAGCATCTCGCGATCCAGCCGGAGATGGCGCGGGGAGAGGGAGACGACGGTGCTGCGCCGCGTCAGCCACCACGCGTAGTACGCGACGGCCACGGCGTTGGACAGCCCGAGGGCAAGCCCCGCTCCGAGCACGCCCCACGGGAGCACCAGGATGAACAGCACGTCGAAGACGAGGTTCGCGATCGTGGAGAGGATGAGCCCGTTCATGGAGGCGACCGCCGCGCCCTCGGCGCGCACGATCTGCTCGAGGGCGAACACCGCGACGTAGACGGGGGCGAAGGCGAACATCGCCCCGATGTACTGCGCGGTCGGCGTGAGGGCCGACCCCGAGGCGCCGACGAGCGCGGAGATCGGGGAGGCGAGCACGAGACCGACGACGCCGATCACGACGCCCCCGGCGAGGGCTCCCCACAGGACGAACGACGACACCTGCTTGATGCGGAGGCCGGCGGCCTCGCCGTCGGCGCCCTCGGCCTCCTGCGAGCCGAGCAGGCGCGAGATATAGGTCCCGCCGCCGACGCCGAACACGCCGCCGATCGCCATGATGAGCGAGAAGACGGGCAGCGAGAACGTGAGCGCCGCGAGCATCGGCGTCGAGTGGAGCGAGCCGATGAATCCCGCGTTGATGATGTTGTAGATCGAGCCCACCGAGAAGGCGGCGATCATCGGGATGCACAGGTGGACGAGGGCGCGCCAGATGGGCGCCGAGGCGAGCATGAGGCGGTTCGAGGACGTCGTGGGGGCGGCCTCGGGGGCCGGTGCGGGGCCCTGGGGTGCGCCCGGGGTCAGGGGGGTGAGAGTGGTTTCGGTCATGAGTGATCCTCCGTTCCGTGAACGGCTGGTGAGAAGCGGTGATGGGGTGGCGGAAGCGGGCGCGACTAGCTGTCGCGGCGGCTTCGCCGGCGGCGCGGCATGTCTCCCGGGTCGACGGATGCGACGACCCGGTTGAGCAGCGTCATCAGCTGGTCCTGCTCCTCGGAGGAGAGCGCGGTGAGCAGCTGGGCCTGGGCTTCGCGCACGGCGTCGTCGAAGCCCTCGGTGAGACGGACCCCCTCGTCGGTGGCGGCGAGGAGCTTCACGCGCGAGTCGTCGGGCGACGGCGTGCGCGTGATGAGGCCCCGGTCCTCGAGCCCCCGCAGGAGGCTTGCGACCGATGCCGGGGTGGTGCCCGACACCTCGGAGATCTCGCGGGCGATCACTCCGCGATCCTGGTTCTCCTCGATGTAGCCGATCGTGAACGCCTGCTGGCGCGTGAGCCCGCTGCGTCGCACCCACTCGTCGGCGGCCGCCCGTTGGGCGAAGGCGATGGCGAAGACGGCGTCGGCGAACTGCTCGGCTCGATCGGTCATGGTTAGAACTCTAATGATTAGAGTTCTAACGGTCAAGCGTCCCGGAGATGTGATGCCGACGACTCCGGGGCGCTCGGCCCGGCACGCGTTCAGGCCCCCCGGTCGAGCTCGTCGAGCATCGCCACGAGCTGGGCGACGGTGTTCAGGTTGCGTGCCGTGCCGCGCTCGGCGGCCGGGATCCGCAGCCGTGACCGGCCCATGCCCGAGGGGTAGTGGACGTAGATCTCGCGAGTGCCGAGCTCGAAGCGCTCGTCGTCGACATGGCGTGCCTCCTCGAGCGCATCGACGGCAGGCGGCTCGGCGAGGAAGACGGCGGCGGTGCGGTTGCCGGGCTCGTCGGGGAAGGGGTTCGCCTCGAGCACGGCGCGCATCTGCTGCGCATCGCGCACGAGCACGCCGACGGGCGCGCCCGCGTAGGCGGCGAGCCTCTCCTCGAGGACCGAGCGGACAGCGTCCTCGTCGCCGTCGGCCGAGAACACCACGTTGCCGCTCGCGATGTACGTGCGGGCGTCGGCGAAGCCGGCGTCCGCGCACATCGCGCGCAGCTCGTCCATCGGCAGCTTGCCGGTGCCGCCGACGTTGACGGCGCGCAGCAGGGCGACATAGGAGGTCATGATCGTGATCCTCTCGTCGCGACGCCGGCGCCGAGCCCTCGGCGGCGCCCGTGTCGATCCCGCGTCGCCTCGCCATTGTGCCGCTCGGAGGGGGCGGGGTGAACAGTCGCGCCACGCGGCGTCCGAGGTCGCCACCGCGCCGGACTACACTTCGAGCGGCACGACAGGGAGGTGACCATGGTGTTCCCGTATGACTCCGGCCCGCCCGTGCGGCGGAGCAGCCGGCAGCTGCGGCCCCAGACGGCGGCCCCCGCGGCGCCCCCTGGCCTCGGGCAGAGCCAGCCGCCCGTGCTCACGCGACGCATCGTCGACGGCAAGTCCCAGGACGTCTCCACCCAGGACACCTTCGCCGACGCCCTCGCCTTCGCCCAGAGCGCCCCGAACCACATGGCCCTCACCGTGATGCCGGTCCCCACGCCCGAGCACATCGCAGCGCTCGCCTCGGCCTGGCAGCTGCACCCGCTGCTCGTCGAGGACCTCCTGCACGCCCACCAGCGCCCCAAGCTCGAGCGTTACCAGGACGTCCTGTTCCTCGTGGTGCGCTCGGCCCGCTACGACGATGCGGCCGAGGAGGTCGAGTTCAGCGAGTTCCACGTGCTCATGCGCTCGCGGGCGGTCGCGGTCGTGTGCCAGGACCGGCGCCTCGTCAACGGCACCGCGATCTCCCCGGACATGTCGCCCTCGGACCAGGCGATGCTCGGCGTGGGCACGCCGCTCGTGCGCCGGGAGCAGCTGCTCAAGCTCGGTGCCGACGGCATGGTCTACCAGCTCCTGGACGCGATCGTCGACGGCTACTTCCCGGCCCTCGAGGGTCTGCAGGTGGACCTCGAGGAGATCGAGCACCAGGTGTTCGGCGGCGACACCGCGGCCGCCGAGCGCATCTACCGCCTGAGCCAGGAGGTCATCGATCTGCTGCGCGCCACGACCGCGCTCGCCCGCATCCTCCAGGGCCTGGACGCCGGCCCGGACGACGAGTCGATCCCGCACGAGCTGCGGGTGCACCTCCAGGACGTCTCGGACCACCTCGCGCGCGTGATCGGCGAGAGCGTCGAGCTGCGCGACTCCCTCGCCCAGATCCTCAACGTCAACGCGACCCTCGTGGCCCAGCGCCAGAACGAGGACATGAAGAAGATCTCCTCCTGGGCGGCGATCCTGTTCGCCCCGACCCTCGTGGCCGCGGTGTACGGGATGAACTTCGACGTCATGCCCGAGCTGCACTGGACCTTCGGGTACCCGCTCGCGATCGGCGCGATGATCGCCTTCGGGGTCGGCCTCTACGTCGTCTTCCGCTGGAAGAAGTGGCTGTAGACGACGTACTGCCCCAGGAGCAGGCCGCTGGCCTCCCGCGGGAGGACGTCGCGGCCCTCGGCGCGGCGTAGCCTTCCTGCCATGCGCGCAGGTGAGGGCCCCGGCGGCCCGCAGACCCCGTGGCCGCGCCCCGGGCGCGTCGCGGCGCTCGCGCCCGCCGTCATCGCCCTGCTCGTCCAGGTCCCGCCGACGCTCGCGATCGGCCTGGGCACGGGCACCCCGGTGATCTGGGTGATCCTCAAGACGCTCCTCGCGGCGGTCTCGGCCGGGGCGCTCGTGCTCGCCTGGCGGCATCCCGGCCCCACCGTCACGATCGTCGCCCCGCTCGCCCTTGTCCTGCTGTTCCTCCCGCCGCAGCTCGGGCCCCCGCCGATCGCGCTCGGATTCGCCCTCGTGATCGCCCTGGTGCGGGCCGCACCGCTGTGGGCGCTCGTCTCCGCGGGCTCCGTGTGGGTGCTCGGGGTGAGCCTCGCCGAGCTCGTCGCGCCCGCCTACGCGCCACGGCGCATCATCGCCGGCACCGTCGCGCTCGCCGTGTGCCTGGGCATCGGGCTCGCGATCCGGACCCGCACCGAGCGCGCCCGCCGCCGCGAGCACGAGCTCGAGGAGCGGCGACGCGAGGCGGAGCAGCAGGAGCGGGCGCAGATCGCGCGCGAGCTGCACGACGTGCTCGCCCACTCCCTCAGCCAGATCTCCGTCCAGTCCGGGGTGGGCCTGCACCTCTTCGACCGCGATCCCGAGCAGGCGCGCGAGGCGCTCGCGAACATCCGCGGGCTCGCGGGCACAGGCCTCGACGAGGCGCGCGGCGTGCTCGCGACCCTGCGCGGCGAGGAGGCGCCGCTGACGCCCGAGCCCCAGCTCGCCGACCTCTCCGACCTGCTCGCCCAGCACGCGGCCGGCGGACTGGACGTGCGCCTGGGCGACGAGCTCGGCGGGGCGCTCCCGGCCGGCGCCGTCCAGACGGCCGCCTACCGGATCGTGCGGGAGGCGCTCACGAACATCGTGCGGCACTCGGCCGCGGACCGTGCCGACATCCGCCTGCGCCGCCACGACGACGCGCTCCTGATCGAGGTCGACGACGACGGGCTCGGCACCGGGAGCGCGCCGACCGGCGCGGGCACGCGCGGCATGCGCGAACGCGCGGAGCTCGCCGGCGGATCCCTGGACATCCTCCCCGGCCCGCGGGGCAGGGGCACCCGGGTCGTGGCACGGCTGCCGTGGACGGAGGTGCCCGCATGATCCGCGTGGCGATCGCCGACGACCACCAGCTGGTGCGCGCGGGGTTCCGCGCGCTGCTCGACGCCGAGGACGACATCGAGGTCGTCGTCGAGGCCTCGGGCGGCCGCCAGCTGCTGCATGCCCTCGGCGACGAGCACGTCGACGTGGCGCTCGTGGACATCCGCATGCCCGACGGCGACGGCCTGTGGGCGACCGAGCAGATCGCGGCCGACCCCGCGCTCGCCGGCGTGCGCGTGGTGATCGTGACGACGTTCGAGCTCGACGAGTACGTGGTCCGCGCGATCCGGGCCGGCGCCGCCGGATTCCTCGTCAAGGACACCGAGCCCACCGACCTGATCCGGGCCGTGCGCGCCGTGCACGCGGGCGACGCCCTGCTCTCGCCGCGCATCGCCCGCGTGCTGCTGGATCGGGCGGCCGGCGGCCTGCGCGAGGCGCCCGAGGGGGCACGTCTGGGCGAGCTCACCGATCGTGAGCGCGAGGTGCTGCGCCTCGTGGGCCAGGGGCTCAGCAACGAGGAGATCGCGGGCACCCTCGTGCTCTCACCGCTCACCGCCAAGACCCATGTCTCCCGCATCATGCAGAAGCTGCAGGCGCGGGACCGGGCGCGGCTCGTCGTGATCGCCTACGAGACGGGCCTCGTGACTCCCGGCTGGGGCTGACGGCAGGGCCGGCCTACTCCGTGCGGAGCACGCCGAATGCCTCCCGGCGCCGGATGTGCGCCGCGGCCCCGGGCGGTTGGCTGGAGGCATCGGGTCGCACCGGAGGCGGCCCGCCGTCGAAAGGACATGTCATGTCGAATGCGATCGCCACCGCCCTGACCTCGCCGATCCTCGCCGAGGGCGGCCCCGGCCCCCACATGGGCGGCCACGGCGGGCCGGGCTTCCCGTTCTTCTTCATCATCCCGCTGTTCTGGATCGCGGTGATCGTGGTCGTCATCGTGCTCGTGACCCGGTGGCGCCGTCATGACGCCTCCCAGCGCCGCTCCGACGAGGCGGCTCGCCGCGCCGCGGACGCCGCCGCGCCCCTGCGCCGCGCCGAGGTGACCCTCGCCGAGCGCTTCGCCCGCGGCGACATCGACGAGGCCGAGTACCGCAAGCGGCTGGAGGTGGTGCGCGCGAGCGCCGCGCTGACCGATCAGCCGTGAGCGGCGGGCTCCCCGCTCTCCACGGAGGAGGGGATCACGACCAGCGCCATCACCCCGACGGCCGCGAGGACGGCCGCCGCGGTGAGGGCGGTGGTCTGCATCGCGCCGGTGAAGGCGTGCTGCGCGCTCGCGAGCAGTCCGGGGTGGTCCGGGCCGATCGTCGTGACGGCCGCCGCGAGGGAGTCGGACATCGCCTCGGCGACGTGCGAGGGCGTGCCGGGCGGCACCTCCACCCGTGCCCGGTAGGCGGCCCCGAGCACGGAGCCGAGCACCGCGATGCCGAGCGCGGTGCCCAGCTCGTAGGCGGTCTCCGAGATCGAGGAGGCCGCCCCGGCGCGCGCGGGCGGGACCACGGTGACCACCGTATCGATCGCGATCGTCGAGGCGATGCTGATGCCCGCGCCCGTCACGACGAGGGCGAGGGCGAGCCACACGTAGCCGGGCATCGACTCGGCGAGCGCGACGCCCGCCATGCCGAGCGCGGTCGTGAGCAGCATGGCGCCGATCGCGCGCCCGCGCCCGAGGCGGGTGACCATCCATGCCACGAGGGTGACGCCGAGGATCGCGGCCAGGGTGCCGGGCAGCTCGGCGAGGCCGGCCACGAGCGGCGTCATGCCGCGCACGAGCTGCAGGTACTGGGAGAAGAAGAACAGCAGCCCGCTGAGCGCGAAGATCGACACCGCGTTCGCGGCCACCGAGCCGCTGAACGCCGGTCGTGCGAAGAGGGAGACATCGATGAGCGGGTGCGTCAGCCGGCGCTGGCGCACGACGAAGGCGAGGCCCGCGGCGAGCCCGATCACGGCGCCGAGCAGGACGGGCGTGCTCGGCCCCTCTTTGACGACGGTCTTGACGGCATAGACGAGCGGCACGATCGCGGCGAACGACAGGAGCGCCGAGAGCAGGTCGATCGGAGCGCGGGACGGGTTGCGCGACTCGGTCAGCAGGGGCAGGCCGAGCCCGATGACCAGCACCATGACCGGGACGTTGATGAGGAACACCGAGCCCCACCAGAAGTGCTCGAGCAGCCACCCGCCGACGAGCGGACCGAGCGCGGCGCCGCCCGTGGCCCCCGCCGACCAGATCGCGATCGCGCGTGTGCGCTGGCGGGCATCGCGGAACATGCCGCGGATGAGCGACAGGGTCGAGGGCATGAGGGTCGCCCCCGCGACCCCGAGCAGGGCACGGGCCGCGATCAGCACCTCGGGGGAGGGGGAGAAGGCGGCGATCGCGGAGGCGACGCCGAAGCCGAGGGAGCCCGTCAGGAGCAGCCGCTTGCGCCCGATCCGGTCGGCGACGTTGCCCATCGTCACGAGCAGCCCCGCGAGCGCGAAGGAGTACAGAGAGCTGAGCAATCGATGGGCGAGACCGCCACCCGCAACACCGAGCGCACACGCCGCGCGATCCTCGACGCCGCCCGTGCGGCCATCCGCGAGCACGGCACGCATGCGACGATCGGCGCGATCGCCCAGGCGGCGGGCGTGACCAAGGGCGGACTGCTCCACCACTTCCCGAGCCGCGAGATCCTGCTCCAGGAGGTCGCCCGCGACGCCCTCGAGCGCTTCCGCGCCAAGGCCCTGGCCCTCGTCGACCTGTCCGAGAACCATCCCGGCAAGCTCGTGCGCGGCTACGTCCGCGCCGTCTTCGACGAGGCCGAGCATCAGGCCGACTGCAATGACCCGACGCTCTGGACCACGCTGTGCGTGATCCCGGAGGTCGCGCGCAGGGTCCAGGAGGACACCGACGACTGGCGGACGCGCTGCGGCGAGGACGGCCTCCACCCGGACCGGATCCTGCTGGCTTGCAGCGCCGCCGAGGGGTTCATGGCCGGCGCGCCGTGGGACACGAGCCTGCGCCCCGAGACCATCGACCGGGCGCGCGCCGCGATCCTGGCCCTGACCGACCGCAACGGACCCCTCGTCCCCGAGTGACCGGCCACGCGCCGCGGCCCGCCCGCCCCACGTCGGGGGCGGGCGGGCCGCGGGTCAGCGAGCGCGACGGCGCGGGCTCAGAGCGCCGAGCGGCGCAGCCAGGCCGTGGTCGCGCCGGGGAGCCGCCGCGACCCGACAGCGGCGTCGCCGTCGAGCGGCCCGCTCGCGAGCAGCAGCTCGCCCGCGGGCAGGTCGACGGGCTCGGCGCCGAAGTTGGTCACGCTCAGCCAGCCGCCGGGGCGCTCGAAGGCGAGCACGTCGGCCGTCGAGAGCGTCTCGTCCCAGACCAGCTCCTCGCCGCCCTGCAGCTCGTGGCGCAGGGCGAGGGCGCAGCGGTACATCTGCAGCGACGAGCCCGGGTCGGCCTCCTCGGCCTCGACCGACAGCTCGCCGAACCAGGCGGGCTGGGGCAGGTGGGACCCGCCGTCGCCGAAGCCGAAGGACGAGCCCGTGCGGGACCAGGGCAGCGGCACGCGGGTGCCGTCGCGGCCCAGCCCGTCCTGCGTGCGCTCCTCCGGCGTGGAGCGCCAGAACGCCGGGTCCTGCCGCTGCTCGTCGGGGATGTCCGTGACCTCGTGCAGGCCGAGCTCCTCGCCCTGGTACAGGTAGGCGCTGCCGGGCAGGGCGAGCTCGAACAGGGTCGCCGCGCGGGCACGACGCTCGCCGAGCCCGCGGTCGATCTCGTCCTCGGGGGCGCCGGCGAGCATCCAGTCGATGCCCTGCTTGGCGTGCCGGCCCTTCAGCGGCGCGAGCCCGTAGCGGGTCACGTGGCGCACGACGTCGTGGTTGGACAGCACCCACGTGTTCGAGGACCCCGAGAGGGTCACCTGCTCGAGGTTGTCCGTGACGATGCGGCGGAACTGCGCGGCGTCGAAGTCGGCCTGCAGGAGGTCGAAGTTGAAGGCCTGCCCGAGGCTCGCCGGGCTCGCGTAGCGCGCTCGCCGCTCGGGCGACTCGATCCATGCCTCCGCGACCGCGGTGCGGGGCGGGGTGTACTCGTCGAACACGGCCCGCCACGCGGCGTAGATGTCCTGCACCTCGTCGCGGTCCGTCGTCGGGTGCGTGCCGTCCAGAGGCATCGCGGCGAGCTCCTCGGCCGTCGGCAGCGGGTCGGCCGAGAGGTCCTTGGCCAGGAGGTTCGCGTCGTCGACGCGGAAGCCGTCGACACCTCGATCCGCCCAGAACCGCAGCGTGGTCAGGAAGTCCTCGCGCACCTCGGGGTGCGACCAGTTCCAGTCGGGCTGCTCGATCGCGAAGGTGTGCAGGTACCACTGGCCGTCCTCGACCCGGGTCCAGGCCGGGCCGCCGAAGACGGAGGTCCAGTCCGAGGGCGGGATCTCCCCGTGCTCCCCGCGGCCGTCACGGAAGATGTACCGCTCGCGGGCGGGGGAGCCCGGAGGGGAGGCGAGCGCCTCGCGGAACCAGCGGTGTCGGTTCGAGGAGTGGTTGGGCACGATGTCGACGATCAGGCGGATCCCGGCCTCGTGGAGCGCCGCCGCCATCGCGTCGAACTCCTCGAGCGTGCCGATCCGCGGGTCGACGTCGCGGTAGTCGTCGACGTCGTAGCCGCCGTCGGCGAGAGCGGAGGGATAGAAGGGGGACAGCCACACCGCGTCGATGCCGAGCGCGGCGAGATAGTCGATGCGCGAGATGATCCCGCGCAGGTCGCCGATCCCGTCGCCGGTGGCGTCGGCGAAGGAGCGCGGGTAGATCTGGTAGACGACGGCCTGGCGCCACCAGTCGGGGTCGTCCACCAGGAGCGGGGTGCGGCTGTCGATGAGCTGGGTCATGGAGCGGAAGGTCCTCCGGATCGGATGGGTGGGGCGGTGGTGCAGGCGTCAGAGGGTGCGGACGCGGAGGACGCGTGACTCCCACGCCGCGAGGCGGCCGGGGTCGCGGTCGGCATGGGTGCCGAGCACGAGCTCGGCGTCGTCGAGCTCGCCCAGCTCCTGCAGGGGGAGCTCGGCGGGCCGGGACGAGCAGTTGGCCACCACGAGCAGACGCTCGTCCTCGAGGGTACGGGTGAAGGCCCAGATCTGCTCGTGGTCGGGCAGCAGGAGGGCGAAGCGGCCCTCGCGGACGGTCTCGCTGTCGTGGCGCAGGCGGATCAGGCGCTGGAAGTGCGCGAACACCGAGTCGGGGTCCCGGCGGGCGGCCTCGGCGTTGATCTCGGTATGGTCGGGGTTGACGGCGAACCACGGGGTGCCGGTGGTGAAGCCGGCGTTGTCGGTCGCGTCCCACTGCACGGGGGTGCGGGCGTGGTCGCGGCTCTTGGCGGCCAGGGAGGCCAGGACCTCCTCCTCGGGTGTCCCGCCCGCGGTGGCGAGGGTGTGGTAGTTCAGGGACTCGACGTCCTGGTAGTGCTCGATCCGGGTGAGGGGGGCGTTGGTCATGCCGAACTCCTCGCCCTGGTAGACGTACGGGGTGCCCTTGTGCAGGTGCAGCACGGTCGCGAGGGTCTTGGCGGAGCTCACCCGGTGCTCGGGGGAGTCGTCGCCGAAGCGCGAGACCGCGCGGGGCTGGTCGTGGTTGTCGAGGTAGAGGGAGTTCCACCCGGCGTCGGCCAGGCCCTCCTGCCAGTGGGCGAGGTTGGCCTTGAGCACGGGCAGGGGGAGGTCGGCCAGGTCCCACTTGCTGTGCGAGGCCTGGTCGAGGTTGACGTGCTCGAAGGTGAACACCATGTTCAGCTCGCGGCGGGCGGGGTCGGTGACGCGGCGGGCGACCTCGACGGTCGCGCCGGGCATCTCGCCGACGGTGATGAGGTGCTCCGCGTCGAGTCCGACCTCGCGGTTCATCTCGGCGAGGAACTCGTCCAGGCGGGGTCCGTTGGCGATCGCGCCGAAGCCTCCGGCGCCGGCGGGGATGGGGCCGCCGGAGGTCAGGGCGGCGGGCTTGGAGATGAGGTTGATGACGTCCATGCGGAAGCCGTCGACGCCGCGGTCGACCCACCAGCGCATCATCCGGTGCACGGCGTGGCGCACGTCCTCGTTCTCCCAGTTGAGGTCGGGCTGGCCGGGGCTGAAGATGCCGAGGTAGTACTCGCCGCTGGCGGGGTCGTAGGTCCAGGCCGAGGGCGCGAAGGCAGCGCGGCTGTCGTCGGGCTCGGCGCCGGGGGTGCCGGGCTCGTGGCCCTCGCGTGCGGGGCGCCAGTAGTACCAGTCGCGCTTGGCCGAGGCGGGGTCGCGGGACTCGGTGAACCAGGCGTGCTGGTCGGAGGTGTGGTTGACCACGAGGTCCATGACGAGCTTCATGCCGCGCGCGTGGGTGGCGGCGATCAGCTCGTCGAGGTCGGCCAGGGTGCCGAACAGGGGGTCGACGTCCTGGTAGTCGCTGATGTCGTAGCCGTTGTCGACCTGGGGGGAGCGGTAGACGGGGGAGAGCCAGAGCACGTCGACGCCGAGCTCGGCGAGGTAGTCCAGGCGGGAGGTGATGCCGGGGATGTCGCCGATCCCGTCGCCGTCGGTGTCCTGGAACGAGCGCGGGTAGATCTGGTAGACGACCGCCGACCTCCACCAGCCGTCCGGGCGGGAGGTCGGGGCGAGGGCGGGGTGATCGGTGGTCACGGAGTCTCCTGGATTCGAGGCGGGGGAAAGTCGGACAGGCCCCGGAGAGGACGACACGGGCGCGGCGCGCGAGGCGCTGCGCCCGTGTCGTCGACCGGGTGGGCGGACTACTTGATGGCGCCCTGGGTCAGGCCGGACATGACCCAGCGCTGCGCGAACAGGTAGACGATGATGGCCGGGGCCATCGCCATCAGGTAGGACGCGAAGCTGACGTTGTAGTTGTTGCTGAACTGGGTCTGGAAGATGCTGTTGACCACGGGGATCGTCTGCCATTCGGGCTGGGAGATGATCAGGCTCGGCATCATGAAGTCGTTCCATGATGCCAGGAAGGCGAAGATGCCGACCGTGGCGGCCATCGGGGACAGCAGCGGGAAGATGAGCCGCCAGAACGTCTGCCAGGTGCTCGCCCCGTCCATCCGCATGGACTCCTCGAGCTCGAGCGGGATCGAGCGCAGGAACGTCGTGAACAGCAGCGAGTTGAACGCGAGGCTGAACACGATGTGGAGGATCGCGACGCCGACGTAGTTGTCGAGCCCCAGGATGCCTGTGAGCTTGACCTGCGGGAGCGCGACCACCGGGAACGGGATGAACATCGCGGCCAGCAGGTAGAAGAAGCAGTAGCGGAACGGCTTGCGGTCCCAGTTGCGCACGATCGCGTAGGAGGCCATCGCCGAGACCAGGATCGCCCCGACCACCGCGATCACGGTCACGATGACCGAGACCACGAAGGCGCGCGGGAAGTTGGTCAGCTGCCACGCCTCCACGAAGCCGCTCGTGCTGAACGGGCTCGGGAGGCTGAAGGCGTTGCCGTCGGTGGACTGCTTGGTGGTCTTGAACGCCATCGACACCGTGACGTACAGCGGCACCAGCACGGTCAGCGACGCGACCATCAGCAGGATCGTGGCGGGCCAGTTGATGCGGTCCCGGCCGACCTTGTGTCGTCGTGGGCGCTTGGAGCTCGACGTGAGCACGCTGGCGGACGTGGCGGAGGTGGTCGTGGCGCTCATGCGACGTACGCCCTTCCCTGGGTGACGCGCATCTGCACGAGCGCGATGATGACGGTGATGATGAAGAAGACGACCGCGTTGGCCATCTGATAGGCGTAGTCGCCCCCCTGGAAGCCGGCGAAGATCGTGAAGGCGACCGAGCGGGTGGCCGTGCCGGGACCGCCGCCGGTGAGGGCGACGATCTGGTCGTACACCGCCAGGAAGCCCTTGAAGCCCAGGATGATGTTGATGCCCACGTAGCCGGCCACGAGCGGCAGGGTGATGTGGATCAGGTTCTTCCACGGGGTCGCGCCGTCGATCGAGCTGGCCTCGTAGACCTCGCCGGGCACGGTCATCAGGCCGGCGATGTAGATGAGCATGGTGCCGGGAACCGAGCCCCAGACCGTGACGATGACGATCGCGAACCATGCCCAGTGCGGATTGGCCAGGAGGCTCTCGGACAGGGTCTGGGAGCCCAGGGCCTCGCCCAGCACCGGCAGCGAGTTGTTGAACAGGAAGCGGAACACGTAGGAGTAGATGATCGCCGAGATCACCATGGGGATCACGAAGATCGCCCGCAGGCCGTTGGTGAACCGGATCTTCGCGGTGAGCCCGAGGGCCAGGAAGAACGCGATGATGTTGACCAGGATGACCGTGGTGATCGCGAACAGGAACGTGAAGCCGTAGGACCCCAGCATGTTCGGGTCGCGGAACAGCGAGATGTAGTTGCGGAACCCGATCCAGTCGAAGTCGCCGAAGCCGATCGAGTTGGTGAAGCTCATCGTGAAGCCCTGGATGGCGGGGTAGGTGATGAGCAGGGTGAAGACGGCGACGGCCGGGAAGAGGAAGAGCCAGTAGATCGGCTCGACGCGTCTCTTCGTGTGCTTGAGGGCGGGGGAGGATTGCTCGCCCCGAGGTGCGGTGGACATACGTAGACTCCTTCGTCTCTTATGCGCGGTAGGCGAGCGAGGCCCAGTCGCTGTCGAGCTGCGCGAGCATGGGCTCGGGCTCCACGTCTCCGAGCATGATCGACTGCAGGTAGTTCTGATAGGGGATGTTGTTGGGGATGAACTGCGAGGCCCCCATGTAGAACTTCCCGTCGTCGTAGTACGGCTGCATGCCGACGATGCGCTCGTCCGTCACGGGCGGCGCATCCTTGGTGGTGCCGAAGCCCAGGAACTTCGCGTTGTACGGATCCTGGATCTCGGGCTTCATCAGGTACTGGAGGAACGCCCGGGCGCCGTCCTGCCCGTTGGCCGCGTCCGGCACCCACAGGGACAGGTCGATGTTGACGCGCACCTTGAGGTCCTCGGCGTCGTTCGTCGCCGGGAAGGGGAAGGTGCCGGCCTGCAGGTCGGTGCCGGCCTTGTCGAACTCGCTGAAGGCCCACGGTCCCTGGAGGATCATGGCGGCCTCGCCGTTGGCGAAGGCCGTGTTGCCGTCCCCGTAGCCGCGGCTCGGGGCGTCGGAGTTGATGTACTGGCCGAGCTGGACCATCTTCTGCACGGGCTCGAGCAGGGTCTTCTGGAAGGAGACCTCGGAGTTCGGGCCGACGTCGGCGCCGATCGCGTTCATCTTCTTGTAGAACTCGGCGACGTCGATCATGCCGCCCACGGGGTAGTCGAACCAGCCCTGGGCGATCGTCCACGCGTCGAGGAAGGTCGCGTAGAAGGGCGTGACGCCCGCGGCCTGCAGCCGGTCGCACACGTCGATCAGGGCGTCCCACGTGGCGGGGACCTCGATCCCGTTGTCCTCGAAGATCTTCTTGTTGTAGATGACCGAGGCCGCCATCGCCGAGTAGGGGAGCACGCTCGTGCGCTTCTCGTACTGGGGATACGCCTTGGTGAGCTCGACGATGTCCTCGCGGATCGTCGCCGCCTCCGGGAGGTCGGACAGGTCCGTCAGGGCGCCGCGCTCCATGAAGCGGGCCATCTCGAGGTTGTAGTTGAGACAGCCCAGATCCGGCGGGTTGCTGCGCACGAAGCTCGCCGAGAGGCTCGTGGAGACGTCGTGCAGGATCCGGTACTGATCCTGCGAGGCCGTGAAGTCGGCGGCGAGCTGGCTGAAGTAGGAGATCGCCTCCGGCTTCGACTGGTAGAAGGTGATCGTCTCGCGGCTGCTCGACGAGCACCCGGCGAGCCACGGCACGGCGCCGACGAGGCCGGCCCCTCCGAGGGTCTTGAGCAGCGTGCGGCGGGATGGTGCCCAGGCGGAGCGCTCGGCGGCGCGGGGATCGCCCGGGGCATGGGGTGATGGTTGAGGCACGTCGTTGTCCTTCTTCGTCCGTCACCGGCATCGCCAGTCGATGGGGTGACTAAATGTAGCCATCGGAGAAACCTCGGCTCGGTTATAGTGCACCAGGTTCGAGCAACGGTCAAGGGAGTCCCGACATGGATGTTCTTGCAGAGCATCGGGGGAGTACGGCCGACGTCCTCACCTTCGCGTGGGACGCCGGAGTCTTCCGCGCGGACCATGTCATGGCCGCGCTCGGGCTGACCCGCACGACCGCCCTGCGAGCCCTCGACACCCTCATCGAGCTCGGGCTGATCCGCGAGCTCTCGAGCTCCGAGCCCGAGCAGGGCGGCCGTCTCGGCCGGCCCGCCCGGCGCTTCGCGCTGCGGGGCGACGCGGGCATCGTGATCGGGATCGACGCGGGCCACCGCCATCTCACCGCCGTGGTCGCGGATCTCGCCGGTCGGATCCTCGCGCGCGAGCAGGTCGAGGTGCGCAACTCCGGCTACGTGCCCGGCGGCGCCGCCGACGACCGCGTCGCCGAGGCCCGGCGGGCGGCGGCTCTCGACGCGATCGCGACGGGCCTCGAGACCGCCGGGGGCTCGCCGCACGACGTGCTCGCCGTCGCGGTCGGGGTGCCGGCGCCCGTCGACGGGGAGGGCGCGTCCCCCTCGCACTCCAACCAGTTCTGGCAGCTCATGAACGCGGGCTTCCGCGACGCCCTCGCCGACAGCTTCCCGGCCGTGCGGGTCGAGAACGACGCGGCACTCGCGGCGCTCGCCGAGGGCACCCTCGGCGCCGCCCGCGGCTGCGACCACTTCGTCGCCATGCTCTCGGGTCGTCGCCTCGGCTCGGGCGTCGTGCTCGAGGGGCGCCTCGTGCGCGGCGCGCACGGGGGCGTGGGCGAGCTCGAGGGCCTCTCCTTCGTGCCCGGGGTGGCCGGGACCCTCGGGATCGGCGAACGTGCCGAGAACTGGGTGCGCGAGGCGCTCGAGGCCGGCCGCATCCCGGCCGAGCACCCGTGGGCCCGGCTGTCCGGGGTGGGGGTCACCGCCGAGGCCGTGCTCGCGACCGCACGGCTGTCCGACCCCGTCTCCCGGCCGCTGCTCGAGGAGCTGGGGGACCTGATGGGGCGGATCTGCGCCGTGGTCGCCCACTTCTACGACCCCGAGGTGATCGTCGTGTGCGGCGCCGTGGCCGGGGCGCTCGGCGAGGTGATCGAGCTCGCGAGCGCCTTCGTCGCCCAGGAGCTCGAGCTGCCCCCGCCCGAGATCGTGGCCTCCGAGCTCGCGGGCGACGCGGTCTCCCTCGGCGCCGTCTCGGCCGCGCGCGAGGCCGCGCAGGAGATCGCGCTCCCCCTTCTCAGCTCCCGGCGACGCGGCGACGACTGAGAGAGGCCGCCGTCGGTGCGCAAGCACACACGGCAGGCTCCGACGTCTCGCGTTGACGGGTCCCGGCGGCAGTCCCATACTGGTTGCGGTGCGTTGATCCATTCATGTGATCTAACCTCCGGGCGGTGCTCGTGACAGCACGCGAGGCCGCCCCGCGCCGCCCTCCCACGGCACCCGACCGCACGTCGGGCCCCTGTCATGCCCGTGTGCCGCGGCGCGGATCACGCCCCGACAGACCACCCCGAAGCAGAACAGGACACATCTCGTGACCATGACCTCCACGCCGGCGTCCACCGTGCTCGTCGACGATCCGAACTGGTGGCGGCAGGCGGCCGTCTACCAGATCTACCCCCGCTCCTTCGCCGACGCCAACGGCGACGGTATCGGTGACCTGCGCGGGATCATCTCGCGCGTCCCGTACCTCCGCGAGCTCGGGATCGACGCCGTCTGGCTCTCCCCCTTCTACCCCTCGGCGCTCGCCGACGGCGGCTACGACGTCGACGACTACCGTGACGTCGACCCGGCCATCGGCACCCTCGCCGACTTCGACGAGATGTCCGCGGCCCTGCACGGCGCTGGCATCCGGCTGATCGTCGACCTCGTGCCCAACCACTCCTCGGACCGCCACGCCTGGTTCCGCGAGGCCCTCGCCTCGCCGCGCGGGTCGAACGCCCGTGATCGCTACATCTTCCGCGACGGCCGCGGCGAGAACGGCGAGCTGCCGCCCGCGGACTGGGAGTCGATCTTCGGCGGCCCGGCGTGGACCCGGGTCGAGGACGGGCAGTGGTACCTCCACCTCTTCGCGCGCGAGCAGCCCGACTTCAACTGGAAGCACCCCGAGGTGCGCGAGGACTTCCTGACCACCCTGCGCTTCTGGTCCGACCGCGGGGTCGACGGCTTCCGCGTCGACGTCGCCCACGGCCTGGCCAAGGACCTGAGCGAGCCGCTGCCCTCGAAGGCGGAGCTCAAGGCCCTGCCGCAGCTGGACGGCACGCACCCGCTGTGGGACCGCGACGAGGTGCACGAGATCTACGCCGAGTGGCGCACGGTGTTCGACGAGTACACGCCTCCCCGCATGGCCGTGGCCGAGGCCTGGGCGCAGACCGCCGAGCGCCGGGCCCGCTACGCCCACCCCGGCAGCCTGGGCCAGGCCTTCAACTTCGACCTGCTCGAGGCCGACTTCGACGCCGCCGACTTCCGTCGCATCGTGACGGGCAACCTGACGGAGGCCGAGGCGCACGGCTCGTCGATCACGTGGGTGTTCTCCAACCACGACGTCGTGCGCCACGCGACCCGCTACGCGCTCGCGCCCTCCGACGGCACGTCCAAGCGCGGCGCGGCATGGCTGCTCGCGGGCGGCCCGGCGGACGGCATCGACCCCGAGCTCGGCGTGCGCCGTGCCCGCGCGGCGACCCTGTTCGAGCTGGCCCTGCCCGGCAGCGCCTACCTGTACCAGGGCGAGGAGCTCGGGCTCCACGAGGTCGCCGACATCCCGGCCGAGCAGCGCCAGGACCCCTCCTTCTTCCGGGCCTCGCGCGAGCAGCTCGAGAAGGACGGTCCCGGGCGCGACGGCTGCCGCGTGCCGCTGCCGTGGACCCGCACGGGCTCGTCCTTCGGCTTCGGCGAGGGCGGGTCCCACCTGCCCCAGCCCGCCTGGTTCGGCGACGTCTCCGTCGAGGCCCAGGACGGGGTCGAGGGCTCGACCCTGACCCTGTACCGGGAGGCCCTGCGTCGGCGCCACGAGCTCGAGACCGCGGAGACCCTGACGTGGGACGAGTCGCTGTCGACCGGTGACGTGCTCGCCTTCGAGCGTCCCGGCGGCTGGGTCACCGTCACCAACTTCGGCGACGCCCCGGCCTCGGTCCCCGCGGCTGAGGTCCTGCTCGCGAGCGGCGAGGTCGACCGCGCGCAGGACGGCGCGCTCGTGCTGCCGGGCGCGACGACGGTGTGGCTGCGCCGCTGATCCGACGCGTGCGCCGACGGCCCGGTCGGGATCTCCCGGCCGGGCCGTCCGCCGTCCCGGGCCCGCGGCGGGGACCGAAGGCCCGGGAGCGGCGTCGGAGCGCCCCTAGCCTGGAGAGGTGAGTCCTGACGCCCGCCACCCGGCCCCCGCTGAGCCCTCCGACCTCGTCGACCCCGGTGTGCCCGTCGAGGTCGCGTCCCGGCCCGCTCATGCCACGACCGGTGACCGGTGGCGCCGTGCCGCCGTCTACCGGGTCCACACGGCATCGTTCGCCGACGCGGACGGCGACGGCGTGGGCGACCTCGCAGGCCTTACCTCCCACATCCCCTACCTGCGCGACCTCGGCGTCGACGCGGTGCGGCTCGACGCCGGCGCGGGCGCTCCCGAGGAGATCGGCGCGCTGGCCGCAGCGCTGCACGCCGTCCAGCTCGGCCTGATCCTCGAGGAGGCGGACGCCGGGGAGGACGAGACGGCGCGGGACTGGTCCGCGCACGATGTCGACGCCCTCTGCCGCGACGGGCGGCTCCTGGTGCTCCGCCGAGGCGAGGGCGCGGCCGAGCCGGCGGCGCCGGAGCCCGCGGCGATCGACGTCGACCTGACTGCCGAGGAGTTCGAGGCCGCGGGCCTCCGACGCCGGATCGAGCAGGCCCTCGAGGCCGCACGCGTCGCCGGCGGCGCGCCCACGTGGGTGCTGTCGAGACCGGGCGCAGTGCGCCACGCCACCCGTTTCGCGTTCCTCCCCGGCATGGGGGCCGGTCCCGATGCCGTCGAGCAGTGGCTGCGAGAGGGCGGCGACATCGAGGAGGTGCCGGTCGCCCTCGGGCTCGCCCGCGCCCGTGCCGCCTCGCTGTTCGTGCTCGCCCTGCCCGGCGGCGTCGGTCTGCTCCAGGGCGAGGAGCTCGGGCTGCAGGAGGCCGGCGGGGCCCGGTCGCCGCAGCCGCCGTGGTCCGGGGGGCTCTCGGTCGAGGCCGAGAGCTTCGACCCCGGCTCGACGCTCACGATGTACCGGGCGGCCCTGGCCTATCGCGCCTACCTGGCGGGCGAGGAGCCCCTCGACTGGGTCGACACCGGGCGCGACGACGTGCTGCACGTGCGCCGCGGCCCCTGGAACGCGGTCCTGCACACGGGCGTGGCGCCCTATCCGATGCCCGACGGCCGGGTGCTGCTCGCGAGCCGCGTGCTGCCCGATCCCGCCCGCATCCCCGCCGACACCGCCGTCTGGATCCTCGACACGTGAGCTCCCCGTCCCCGCCACCTCGGGGGATAACCCCCTTCACTCCCGGCCGCCGACTTGGAAGGATGCAGGCATGACGAACGTACCGACGCCCTCTCGCGACGCCGCCCGTACGTGGGCGATCCTGTGCCACCTGTCCCTCATCATCTCCGCCATCCTGAGCGCCGGCATCCTCGCCTTCGTGGGGCCGCTCATCTTCTGGTTCCTCTATAAGGACAAGGACGCCCTCGTGCGCAACGCCGCGGCCGGGTCGTTCAACTTCGCGGTGACCCTGGTCATCGCGAGCGCGGTCGCCACCATCCTGCAGTTCACGATCATCCTCGCGCCCGTCGGCTGGATCATCTGGGCCGCCGTCTACGTGCTCGGCATCCTCTTCCCGATCCTCGCCGCGCTCGCCGCCTCGCGCTTCGAGCTGTACAAGTACCCGCTGACGCTCCCGCTGCTCTCGTGAGCGCCCCCGACCCGTCGGCGCGGCCGCTCGAGGGCCGACGGATCGCCGTGACCGCCCATCGCCGCGCCGACGACCAGATCGCCGCCCTGACGCGCCAGGGCGCCGAGGTGGTCCACGCCGCGACCATGCGCATCGTGCCCGTCGACGAGGACGAGGACCTGCTCGCCGAGACGCGCGCCCTGCTCGACGCCCGGCCCGCGGCGCTGCTCGTGACCACGGGCCAGGGCTTCACGACCTGGCTCGACGCCCTGCCGCCGGACCTGCGCGACCGTGCCGAGACGCAGATCGCGGGCCTGCGCGTCTTCTGCCGCGGCCCCAAGGCGCGAGGCGCCGTGCGCGGGCGGGGCTTCGCCGACCCGCCGGCCGCCCCCGACGAGACCACCGCGTCCCTCGTCGACCTCGTGCTCGACGCCGGGATCCGCGACGTCCCCGTGGGCCTGCAGCGCCACGGCTACGTCGACGAGCGCCAGCTCGACCGGCTGCGCGGCGCCGGCTGCACGGTGCACGTGGTGTCCCCGTACCGGTGGCAGGCGGGGGAGGACCAGACGGCCGTCGCCGCGATGATCGAGCAGATCATCGCCGGCGACGTCGACGCCGTGACCTTCACCGCCGGCCCCGCCGTCGAGGCGCTGTGGGCGAGCGCCCGTGCCGCGGACCGCCTCGAGGCGCTGCGCGAGGCCCTGCGCGACGGCCGCTGCCGTGCGGTCGCGGTCGGGCACGTCACCGCCCAGCCCCTCAGGGACGCCCAGGTGCCGGTGATCTTCCCCGAGCGCGAGCGGATGGGCGCGATGATCCGCCTGCTCACGGACGCCCTGGCCTGACCGCGCGGTCGGGGCGGCCCGTAGGCTGGCCCCATGAGCGCGTCATCCCTGCGCGTCGGCTTCATCCCCGGCGTCGAGCCCGATCGCTTCGTCCGACGCTGGCGCACCGGCCCGCGTCCCGCGGCGCTCGAGGTCGTCCCCGTCCCGCTGTCGCGGCAGGAGGAGGCGCTCGCGACGGGCGAGATCGACATGTGCTTCGTGCGGCTCCCGCTCGCAGGACCCGGCCACGCCGAGCTCCTGCACCTGGTCCCGCTGTGGGAGGAGCGGCCCGCGATCGTGATCGGCGACGAGAACCTGCTGAGCCTGCTCGAGGAGATCGGCGACGACGACCTGGCCGACGAGGCGGAGGTCGCGCCCCGGCACGCCGACGACGCGGCCGAGCGGGTGGCCCAGGTCGCGACCGGCCTCGGGTACGCGCGCATGCCGCTGTCGCTCGCGCGCCTGCACCATCGCAAGGACGTCGTCCACCGTCCGCACTCGGACGGCGAGGCGACGCGCATCGGCCTCGCCTGGCCCCGCGCCCTCGACGACGAGCTGCGCCAGGAGTTCGTGGGGGTCGTGCGCGGAAGGACGATACGCTCGTCCCGCTGACCAGACCTTCGAAGGAGGACGTGCCATGGCCGAGAAGATGAACGTCGAGAGCTTCAACCTCGATCACCGCACCGTGAGCGCGCCGTACATCCGGATCGCCGACCGCAAGGTGCTGCCCGCGGGCGACGTCCTGACCAAGTTCGACGTGCGCTTCACCCAGCCCAACGCGGCCCACCTGGAGTCCGAGACCGTGCACTCCCTCGAGCACCTGATGGCCGAGAAGATGCGCGACCACACCGACGCCGTCATCGACGTCTCCCCGATGGGCTGCCGCACGGGCTTCTACGTGCTGCTCTCGGGCGACCACACGCCCGACGAGCTCGACCCGGTGCTCGAGTCCACCCTCCAGGACGTGCTCGACGCGACCGAGGTCCCCGCGGCCAACGAGGTCCAGTGCGGCTGGGGAGCCCACCACGACCTCCAGGGCGCGCAGGCGGCCGCCCGCGCGATGCTCGACGAGCGCCTCACCTGGCTGCGCGTCGAGGCGTGAGCCTCGCCGCTCACGCCTCGCGCGTGCGCGGCCTCAGCCCTCGGCGAGGCTCTCGCGCACGGTGCTGAGCAGGCGCGCCGTGCGGGCGTCGGTCGCGATGTCGTCGACGCTCACGGCCCGGCCCTCGGGGTCGGCGAGCGGGATGCGCCAGTTGGGGTACTCCTCGTCGGTCCCCGGCTGGTTCTGGATGCGCCGCTCGCCCACGCAGTCCACGAGCGAGACGCCCAGCAGGAGCGACGGGGTGCGCGCGAGGTGGCGGTGCAGAGCGATCACGGTGTCCTCGACGCCGGCGCCGGGGGCGAGCAGCCCCTCGGCCCGCAGCACGTCGAGCACCCGCTCCCGGGCGGCCTCGTCCGCGGCGAGCTCCTGCTCGAGCGGACGCTCGAGCAGGCCGAGCTCGTGGCGCAGCGCCACGTGGTCGCCCGCGAGGTAGCCGGCCGTCGGCGGCAGGTCGTGGGTGTTGACGCTCGCCAGGCACAGGCGCCGGTAGGCCGCGGGATCGAGCGGGCCGCCCTCGGCGTCGTACTCGAACCACAGGATCGAGGTGCCCAGGATCCCGCGATCGGAGAGGTAGTCGCGGACCCACGGCTCGAAGGTGCCGAGGTCCTCGCCGATCACGAGGGTGCCCGAGCGCTGCGCCTCGAGGGCGAGGATCCCGATCATCGCGTCGTGGTCGTAGAAGACGTACGCGCCGTCGGCCGCCGAGTTGCCCTCGGGGATCCACCACAGCCGGAACAGCCCGAGCACGTGGTCGATCCGCAGGGCGCCCGCATGGCGCATGAGCGAGCGCAGCATGTCGCGCCAGGGCCGGTAGCCGGCCTCGGCGAGCCGGTCGGGCCGCCACGGCGGCTGGTCCCAGTTCTGGCCCTGCTGGTTGTACTGGTCGGCGGGGGCGCCGACGCCGACGCCCTGGGCGAGGATGTCCCCGAGACGCCACTTGTCGGCACCCTGCTGGGTGACGCCCACCGCGAGGTCGTGCATGAGGCCGATCCGCATGCCCGACTCGGTCGCGGCGGCCTGGGCGGTCGCCATCTGCTGGTCGAGCTGCCACTGCACCCAGGCGTGGAACGAGACCCGGTCGGCGAGCTCCTCACGGGCCGCGGCGACGGCGGGGGAGCGGGGGTCGGAGAGCGCCGCGAGCTGCTCGTCGGTGTAGGTCGCGCGCCGTTCGAGGATCGCCGACCACAGCGCGAAGTCCTCGAGGCCCTGGCCCTCGCGCGCGCGGTACGCGTCGAACAGGGCCCGACGGCCCGCCGTGAGCGGCACCGCGAACACCTCGGCGAGCGCTCGGTTCTTGCACGCGAGGATGCGATCGCGCTCGATCGTGTCGGCCCGCTCGTTGAGCGGGGCGACCTCGGCCCGGGCCCGCGCGACGCGCTCGCGGGCCGCGGCGGGCAGGTCGAGATACTCGGGGATGTCCTCGACGCGCACGTACAGGGCGCTCGTGAAGCGGCGGGTCACCGGCAGGTAGGGCGACGGCTCGACGGGGGGCGCCGGATCGGAGGCGTGCAGCGGGTTGACGAGCAGGAAGTCGGCGCCGTGGCGATGACCCAGAATCGCCGCGAGGTCGCGGGCGTCGCCGAGGTCGCCGATGCCCCACGAGCGCGCCGAGCGCACCGAGTAGAGCTGCGCCTGGACGCCCAGGGCGCGACGGGCGCCGAGCTGCTCGTGCACCGTCACCCGACGCGGCGTGACCACGAGGTCGCACGCCTCCTCGCCCTGGGTCGTGCGTGCCACGAGGCGGTGCCAGCCCAGCGGGAGCCCGGCGGGCACGGCGAAGCGGGCGCGGCCACGGCGGCGGCCGTCGATCTCGACGGGGGGCGTGTTGTCCTCGGTCTGGGCGAGCGGGCGCCGCGAGCCGTCCTCGAGCACCGCCTCGACGCTCACGGCGGTCCCGTCCTCGACCTGGACGGGGACCGTGACCTCGGCGTCCTCGCGCACGACCACGACCGGCGGCAGGGTGCGCAGCCACCGGGAGCGCTCGCGCTCGCGGCGGACCCGCTCGAGGTCGGCGTCCTCGCCGATCTCGTGCCCGAGCGCCCGCAGCACCGCCACGAGGGTCCCATCGGAGACGTCGCGCCGGATCCCGTCCCACCCCCAGTAGTCGGTGCCGACGCCGAGTTCGCGGGCGAGATCCCGCAGGGAGGAGGAGTCCAGAGCCATGCGGACCATCGTACGGTGGCGGGCGCCCAGGTCAGCACCCCTTCTCGCGGGCGGTGCGATCAGGGCCAGCTGGGCAGCCACATCCGCCAGTGCCACTGCGACTGGGGGATGACCTGCCCGGTCCAGATGGGCCAGAAGAACGCGCTGACCATGACGATCAGCACGAGCAGGGAGGCGACGAACAGGCCGCCCGCCAGACGGCGGTCCCGCTCGGCCTCGCGCGGGCCGAGCAGCAGGCCGAACACGTACGCGAGGCACAGCACCAGGAACGGCTCGTAGACCACCGAGTAGAACGTGAAGATCGTGCGGTGGATGTAGAGGAGCCACGGCAGGTAGCCGGCGGCGAGGCCCGCGAGCGCGGCGAGCGCCCGGCCGTCGCGCCACAGCAGCCCCATCACGAGGCACACGAGCACGGCCGCGGTGCCGAGCCACCAGATGAGCGGGTTGCCCACCGAGTTGACCTGTGCGACGCACCGCAGGGCCTGGCAGCCCGACTCGCCGTAGTCGAGCTCGCGGTAGTAGAAGTTCGTGGGCCGCAGCTGCAGGAGCCAGCCCAGCGGATTGGCCTGGTACGGGTGGGGGGTGTCGAGCCCGACGTGGAAGGAGTAGGCCTCGGTGTGGTAGTGCCACAGCGAGCGCAGGGCGTTGAGCACCGGGTTGCCGCCCGCGTGGCCGTTGACCTCCGCCCAGTCGCGGAAGTAGCCCTTCGACGAGGCGAACCAGCCCGACCACGAGGCGATGTAGGTGACGAGCGCTCCGCCGACCATGACGAAGAAGGCGGGGATCGCGTCACGGAACAGGCCGTTCTCGAACCACCGTCGCTCGCGGACGCGCCGCCGCGCCCACCAGTCCCACAGCACGGTCATGACGCCGAACACGGCCAGCACGTAGATGCCCGACCACTTGACGCCGCATGCGAGCCCCAGGAGCACCCCGGCGCCGATCCGCCAGGGGCGCAGTCCGCTGCGGATGCCGAGCACGGAGACCGCCTCGCCGGTCGCGGCGGCACGCGCGGAGACGGCGGCGAGACGCTCGCGGAAGCGGTCCCGGTCCAGCAGGAGGCAGCCGAAGGCCGCGAGCACGAAGAACGAGAGCACCATGTCGAGCAGCCCGGTGCGGGACATGACGAGGTGCAGGCCGTCGACCGCGAGCAGCAGGGCCGCGATCGTGCCGACGGTCGTGGAGCGGAACAGGCGGCGGCCGATGCGCGCGAGCAGGAGCACGCTCAGCGCGCCGAGCAGGGCCACCGAGATGCGCCAGCCCCACGGGTTGTCGGCGCCGAGCAGGGCCTCGCCGGCGCCGATCACCCACTTGCCCACGGGCGGGTGCACGACGTACTCGCCCTGCGGGAGATAGGTGTCGACCCGCCCGGCCTCCCAGGCGGGGTTCGGGTCGTCCGGCCACGCCATCTCGGTGCCGTTCTTCCACAGCGTGTACCCGTCCTTGACGTAGTACGTCTCGTCGAAGATCAGGGTGCGGATCGAGCCGAGGCCCCACAGTCGCAGGACGAGGGCGATCGCGAAGACGGCGAGCGCCCACCACCAGCTGCTCACCCGGTCGGTCAGCGGCACGATGCGCAGGCGGCGACGTGCGGTCGCGAGCAGGGTCGCCTCGTCGGCGTCCTCGACCTCCGGGGCCGGCGGCGCGGGACGCTCGTCGGCGCCCTCGACGAGATCGGACCGGGTGCTCACCCGCGTCATGCTAGGTCATCGCCTCGGGGCGCTCCGGGCGGCCCGCCTACGATGGCCTCGTGAGTGATCCCGCATTCCCGAGCCCGGGCGAGCTGACCCTCGCGGCCACCCCCATCGGCAACCCGCTCGACGCCTCGGTGCGCCTCGTCCGCGCGCTCGAGCGCGCGGACCTGATCGCCGCGGAGGACACCCGTCGTCTCGCGCGCCTGGCCCACGACCTCGAGATCACGATCGGCGGCCGGGTGATCGCCTACCACGAGCACAACGAGGCCGAGCGCACGACCTGGCTGCTCGACGCGCTGCGCGAGGGGCGCTCCGTCGTGCTCGTGACCGACGCCGGCATGCCCGTGGTCTCCGACCCCGGCTACCGGGCGGTGCGCGCCGCGATCGACGCGGGCCTGCCCGTGACGGTCGTGCCCGGGCCCTCGGCCGTGCTCACGGCGCTCGCCGCCTCGGGACTGCCGCCCGACCGCTTCGCCTTCGAGGGGTTCGCGCCGCGCGGCGAGGGGCGGCGCGCCGCGCTCTTCGCGGCCCTCGCCCACGAGGAGCGCACGCTCGTCTTCTTCGAGTCCCCCCGGCGCACCGCGGCGACGCTCGCCGCGATGGCCGACGGCTTCGGCGCCGACCGGCCCGCGGCCGTGGCCCGCGAGCTCACCAAGACCCACCAGGAGGTCCTGCGGGGCCCGCTCGGCGAGCTCGCCGCGTGGGCGGCCTCCCACGAGGTGCTCGGGGAGATCGTGCTCGTCCTCGGCGGATCGCGCACGGTCACCGCGCGACCCGAGGACGTGGTCGGCGAGGTGCTCGCGCGCGTGGCGGCGGGGGAGCGCATAAAGGACGCCGCCAAGGCCGTCGCCGCGGCGCGCGAGGGCGTGACCGCGCGGGACCTGTACCGCCTGGCCCTCGAGGCGAAGGAGACCGGGAGGGCCTGAGGCGGCCGGGCGTGCGCCCGGTCGTGCAGACGCGCAGGAGCCCCCGACCGATCGGCCGGGGGCTCCTGTGATGCGGGGGAGGAGGTCAGTCCTCGATCTGCAGCAGACCGCGCTGGTACGCCTTGGCGAGACGGCGCGGCACCGCGGCGGTGCGACCGCGGACGGTGACCTGCACGAGATCGGCGTTCGACGCCTTCCAGTTGGCGCGACGCGAGCGGGTGCGGGCCCGGGACATCTTGAACTTGGGCACTGCCATGAGGACGCTCCTTGGATGACTGTCCGGGACGGACGGCGAAAACGTGGGGTGCGGCGCCCGATCCGACGGCGGCCGCCGGTCACCCGAGGGCGCACGACAGCGCGCGGAACGACGCGCAACGAGTGACCATTGAACCATATGGGCCCCGTGACGTCCCCGCCGAGGCGGGGTGACCTCCACCACCGCCGCGGGGTCCCGACCCGCGGAAGGTGTCCGGGGCACCGTCGTGCGCCTCCTACGATGGTCCCATGCCTGGCGCCGAGACCCCCCGCGACCCGTCGTCCGCGACCCCGGATGCGCCGGCGAGCTCCGACCCCTCCCGCCCCGTGCACGCCCGCGCCGACGTCGATCGCGCCGGCTCGCGGCGGGACCGCTCCTGGCCCCCCGTGCCCGACGCGCTCCCGCTGCCCGTCGTCGACAACCACTGCCATCTCGACTTCGCCGACGGCGACGTCGAGCTGAGCGTCGACGACCATGTGCAGCGGGCGCGGGCCGCCGGGATCGACGCGATGATCACGATCGGCTCGAATCGCGAGGCCGCCTTCTGGACCGCCGAGCTCGTGGCACGCGACGACCGTCTGCGCGGCGGCGTCGCCGTGCATCCCAACGAGGCCGCGCTGCACGCCCGCGGGCACGACCACGAGGGCCGCCCCCTGATCCCGCTCGACGAGGCCATCGCGGAGATCGACCGTCTCGTGCGTGGGCCGGGCATGGTCGTCGTCGGCGAGACCGGCCTGGACGTCTTCCGCACCTCGCGCCGGGACGAGGCCGCTCACGCCGCGCAGGTCTCGTCGTTCCGCGCGCACATCGCGCTCGCCAAGGAGCTCGGGCTGCCCCTGCAGATCCACGACCGCGACGCCCACCGCGAGGTGCTCGAGGTGCTCGACGCGGACGGCGCCCCCGAGCGCACCGTGTTCCACTGCTTCTCCGGCGACGCCGAGTTCGCGCGCGCCTGCGTCGACCGCGGCTTCTACCTCTCCTTCGCGGGCACCGTGACGTTCAAGAACGCGCTGGGGCTGCGCGACGCGCTGGGGGAGGTCGGGCTAGGCCGCGTGATGGTCGAGACCGACGCCCCCTTCCTCACCCCGAGCCCGTACCGCGGGCGCCCCAACTCCTCCTACCTGATCCCGCTCACGATGGCGCAGATCGCCGAGTCGACCGCGTCCGGGCTCGAGGAGGCGTGCGCGGCCGTGCGCGCCACCACGCTCGAGGTCTACGGATGGCCCGCCGCGTGAGCGCGCCGGGCCCCAGGGCGGGGAGCGGGGGAGGCATGCTCCTGACCCCGCGCGACATCCGCGAGCTCGCCGAGGCGGGCGGCATCCGCCCCTCCAAGCAGCGCGGCCAGAACTTCCTCATGGACCCCAACACCGTGCGCGCGATTGTCGAGCGCGCCGGGATCGGCCCGGGCGACGCCGTGCTCGAGGTCGGTCCGGGCCTCGGCTCCCTGACCCTCGGACTGCTCGAGGCCGGGGCCGACGTGGCCGCGATCGAGCTCGACCGCGCCCTGGCCGAGCTGCTCCCGCTCACGGTGCGCGCCCGCGGCGTCGACGAGGAGCGCCTCGCTCTCGTGCACGCCGACGCGCTCGCCGTGACGGCCCTGCCGCCCCTGCCGGGCGGCCGCACCCCCACCCGGCTCGTGGCGAACCTGCCCTACAACGTGGCGACCCCGATCCTGCTGACGCTGCTCGGCCGCTTCGACGAGCTGCGGAGCGCGTTCGTCATGGTCCAGTCCGAGGTCGTGGACCGCCTCGTGGCCGGCCCGGGCAGCCGCACCTACGGCGCCCCGAGCGCGAAGACCGCGTGGTACGGCACCGCCGAACGGGCCGGCACGATCTCGCGCCAGGTGTTCTGGCCCGTGCCCAACGTCGACTCCGCGCTCGTGGAGGTGCGCCGCCGCGCGGAGCCTCTGGGCACCGAGGCGGAGCGCGCCGCGACCTTCGCCGTCGTCGACGCCGCGTTCGCCCAGCGCCGCAAGATGCTCCGCGCGGCCCTCGGCGCCTGGGCGGGCGACGGCCGGCGCGCCGTCGCGGTCCTCGAGGCCGCGGGCATCGACCCCACCCGGCGCGGCGAGACCCTCGGCGTCTCCGACTTCCTCGCGATCGCGCGGGCCGGCGAGGAGGTGGCCCGATGACCGATGCGCAGCCCCTGGGCGTCGCCGCCGAGGACGTGCGGTCCGCCCCCCGCTCCCGTGTCGTGGTCCGCGCCCCCGGCAAGATCAACCTGTCGCTCGCCGTGGGGGCCGTCGACGGCCGTGGCTACCACCAGCTCGCCACCGTCTTCCACGCCGTCGGCCTCTACGAGACCGTCACGGTGACCCCGGCCGACGACCTGTCCCTGAGCCTCACGAGCCATGTCACGGGCGAGGTGCCGCTCGACGCCTCCAACCTCGCGCTGCGTGCGGCCCGCCTGCTCCAGGAGACGTACGGGGTGGACCGCGGCGCCGCGATCCACGTCGACAAGGAGGTGCCCGTCGCGGGCGGCATGGGCGGAGGCAGCGCCGACGCGGCCGCGACCCTCCTCGCGCTCAGCCGGCTGTGGGATCTCCCGATCGCCCCCGACGAGCTGCGACGCCTGGGCGGCCGGCTCGGCGCGGACGTTCCCTTCGCGGTGCTCGGACACACCGCGCTGGGCCGCGGCAACGGCGGCGACCTGTCGAGCGTGCTCATCAGCGGCAGCTGGACCTGGGTGCTCGCCGCGCCCGGCGGCCACCTCTCGACCCCCGCCGTCTACGGGCGCTTCGACGAGCTCGTGCTCGAGCACGGCCGCGAGATCCCGACGGTGCCCGAGCCCGACCCGGTGCAGCTGCAGGCCCTGCGCAGCGGCGACATCACCCTGCTCGGGCAGACCCTGCACAACGACCTGCAGGCGGCGGCCTTCGCCCTGCACGCCGGGCTCGAGCCGGTGATCGCGCTCGCCGAGACCTCGGGCGCGAGCGGAGCGATCGTCTCCGGCTCCGGCCCCACCGTCGCGGTCCTCGTCGAGGACCTCGCGCACGCCCATGAGCTGCGCGATGTGCTCATGGGCTCCGGCATGATCGTGGAGTGCCACGTCGCCGAGGGCTCCGTGCCCGGCGCGCGCGTGCTCGAGGAGGCCTAGGGACCGAGGTCCCGGTCGTCGCTCCCGGCCGGGATGCTACGCTCGCCGCGAACGATCTCGTTCACAGGTTTGTCACTCCCCGTCGAGCACGTCCCCGAGGACGCGGAGGGGAGGCAAGACCTGGGCCGCGCCCCGCGCTCGACCCAGGTCTTTTTCATGCCTGGAACCTGGTCGTGGCAGGAATTCCGTTCCCAGGAAGGATGCGAGGACGCATCATGACCACACCCTCATCGGGTCCCGAGTCCCTCGCCGAGGACATCGTCCGCGGCGTCGGCGGCCCCGGAAACATCGAGAGTCTCACCCACTGCGCGACCCGTCTGCGCTTCCAGCTGCACGACGGCGACCAGGTCGACAAGGCCGCCCTCGACGCCCTCCCGGGCGTCATGGGCACCGTCCCCCAGGCCGGGGACCGCTTCCAGGTCGTCATCGGCGGCGCCGTCGCGGGCGTCTACTCCACGATCATGAACCTGCCGTCGATGGCGGGGGCGGGCGCCCCCCAGGCCAAGTCGGACGCCGACGTCAAGGCCGAGATCCGCGCCAAGGGGCGCGGGAGGTTCGCCTGGGTCGACAGCTTCTTCGAGTACCTGTCCGACTCCTTCCGCCCGCTCCTGGGCGTGCTGCTCGGCGCCTCGCTCATCATCGCCATCGCCTCGGTCCTCGACGCGTTCGGCGTGGTCGACTTCCGTGCCGCCGACAAGTCCGCGACCTGGGTGTTCGTCGACGCCATGTGGCGCTCGGTGCTGTACTTCCTGCCGATCATGGTCGCGTACAACGCCGCCAAGAAGCTCGCGATCGACCCGTGGCTCGGCGCTGCCGTGATGGCGGCCGTGATGACGCCCAACTACATCGGCATGCTCAGCCCCGACTCCGGGATCCCCGGCGTCGAGTGCACGACCAACGCGACGCTGGGCACCCAGCAGTGCATCGCGACCGTCTTCGGGCTGCCCATGCAGCTCAACGACTACGGCGGCCAGGTGTTCGTGCCGCTCATCATGGTCGCGGTGCTGGCCCTCGTCTACAAGGTCCTCCAGCGCATCTTCCCCGAGAACGTGCAGCTCGTGTTCGTGCCGTTCTTCTCGATGCTCGTCATGATCCCCGTGACCGCGTTCCTCATCGGCCCCCTCGGGATCTGGCTCGGCAACGGCCTCGGCGTCGGCCTGGCGTGGATGAACTCGCATGCGCCGATCGTGTTCGCGATCATCATCCCGCTCATCTACCCCTTCCTCGTGCCGCTGGGCCTGCACTGGCCGCTCAACGCGCTCATGCTCGCCAACATCAACACCCTCGGCTACGACTTCATCCAGGGCCCCATGGGCGCGTGGAACTTCGCGTGCTTCGGCGCGACCGCGGGCGTGCTGCTGCTGTCGATCCGTCACCGCGAGAAGATCATGCGCCAGACGGCCACCGGCGCGCTCGCCGCGGGCCTGCTCGGCGGCATCTCCGAGCCGTCCCTCTACGGCATCCATCTGCGCTTCCGCCGCATCTACCCGCGCATGCTCGTCGGCTGCCTCGTGGGCGGCCTGATCGTCGGCCTGCTGGGCGGCGTGAACGCCCGCGCGTTCGCCTTCACCTCGCTGCTGACGATCCCCGTGTTCTCCCCGATCCCGACGTACGTGATCGCGATCGCGGCCGCCTTCGTGGTCTCGATGGTGCTCGTGTACTTCTCGGACTACCTGTCGCCGGCCGAGCGCGCCGAGGCCAACGCCCAGCGCGACATCGAGGAGGCCGCCGAGCACGCGGCCGCGGCCCCCGTCGCCGAGCGCGCCGAGGAGCCCGTGCTCGTGGGCGCCGCGGCGGCCACGTCCTCGGGCACCGCGGGCGAGGCCCGTGGGGCTCGCGCCGCGGACCTGCCCGAGCGCCCCGCCCCGGCGGGCCCGGGAGAGGAGATCTTCGCGCCCGTCACCGGGCACGTCGTCTCCCTCGACGAGGTCGACGACCCGGTCTTCACGTCCCGCGCCCTGGGCGAGGGCGTGGGGATCGAGCCCACCGACGGCCGTGTGGTCGCCCCGATCGATGGCGAGCTGATCTCGGTCGCCGAGACCGGGCACGCCTTCGGCATCCGCACCGCCGACGGGATCGAGGTGCTCATCCACATCGGCATCGACACGGTGCAGATGAAGGGAGCGGGCTTCGACGTGCACGTCGCGGCGGGGCAGCACGTCACGCGCGGCGCGCTGCTCGCCCAGGTCGACCTCTCCGCGATCGCGGCGGCCGGCTACGCGACCGTGACGCTCATGACCGTCACCAACACCGCGGCGTTCACCGCCGTCGAGCCCCGCGTGGGCCAGGACGTCACCGCGGGCGCGCCCGTGATCGACGTGCGGCGCTGACGGCGACGATCACCCGACGGTGCGTGCGCCGGCCCGGTCCCCGGGTCGCACACGCACCGTCGTGCCGCGCGGGGACAATGGCAGCACGAGAGGACGAGAGGGGGTCACGGCGATGAAGGTGCTGCGAGTGCTCAACAACAACGTCGTGCTCTCGTGCGACGACGCCGGTCAGGAGGTCATCCTCACCGGCCGCGGCATCGGCTTCCGCGCCCACCCGGGCCAGGAGGTCGACCCGGACGCGATCGTGCGCGTCTTCGTCCCCGCCGGGGGCCGCGACCCGGACCACCTGGCCGAGCTGCTCGCGGCGATCGACCAGGACGTCCTGCGTGCCGTGGTCATCGCGCTCGCCGAGGTGGGGATTGAGGGGCGGGAGTCCCACCGTCCCACCCTCGCGATCGCGGTCGCCGACCACGTCGCGGGGGCGCTCGAGCGGTCGCGGCGCGGCCTGAGCATCGAGTACCCGCTGCGGGCCGAGGTGCAGACCCTCTACGCGACCGAGTACGCCCAGGCGATGCGGCTGCTCGACGCGATCAACGAGCACGTCGACCCCGCTCTCGACGCCTCCGAGGCCACCGCGCTCGCCCTGCACCTGGTCAACGCCGGCTTCGCGACCGGCGACCTGGCCTTCACCTACACCATGACCGGCATCATCCAGCAGATGCTCGCCGTGGTCGCCGAGCGCTTCGGCCTCGATCTCGATCGGGCCTCGATGAGCGCCGGCCGGTTCATCACGCACGTGCGCTATCTGTTCGTGCGGGTCCACCAGCATCGCCAGCTCGACGAGCAGGACTCCGTGATCGGCCAGAGCATCCGCGAGCACTATCCCGAGGCGACCCGCACGGCCCGCCAGCTCGCGACCATCGCCGAGCTGCGCCTGGGCGCGACCCTCACGGCCGACGAGGTCTCCTACCTCGCCCTCCACGTCGCCCGCATGACCATGGAGGCCGACGCCGGACGGTGAGGCGGCGGCACGCTCGCGGGGCGCCGTCCTGGCGTCCATGCCCTCCTCGCGCCCGCTGGAGGTGGAGCCGGTGACGGTCGATCGCCGCAGCGGCACCATGCTCGTCGGCGTGGCTGCGTCACCGATGTCGACGTGCACCACCGATGCCACCGTGCGGCACCTATGCGTCCTCGTATGACTCGTCAGGTGGCACTCGCCCCGTGCCGCCCGCCGCGCGCCCCGTACCGCCCGCCCGCGTCATGAGAGCGATTATCACTACGATACGATGAGCTCCGCGTGACGGGCGGTCCGTCGCCTTCGCGAGGAGGACGCATCGTGCCCGACGACGCCTACGCCGTGACGTCCGGCGCCTACGACCTGTTCGCGGCCTCGGCGCGACCGGCCCAGCTGGCCGCGCTCGACGCGGTGGAGGGGCTCCTGCGGCCTGAGGCAGGGCCGATCCTCGACATCGGCGCCGGCTCCGGCACCCTCACCGCAGCGCTGTTCGAGCGCCTGCCGTCGGCCCGCGTCCTCGCGATCGAGCCCAGCTTCGCGATGCGCGCCCTCGCGCTCTCCCGTCTCGCCGCGCATCCCGCCTGGTGCGAGCGGGTCACGGTGCGGCCCGAGGACTTCTTCTCGGCGGCGCTGCCCGCCCGCATCGGCGGAGCGCTCCTGCTGGGCGTGCTCGGCCACTTCGATCCGGGGGAGCGTGCGGCCGTGCTCGCCGAGCTCGCGGCGCGCCTGCCCGACGGCGGCGCGGCCCTGCTCGACCTGCAGGCCCCTGAGCGGCCGCGTCGGGTCGAGGCGTACGAGTTCACGGTCGCGCAGATCGGCGAGATCACCTATCGCGGGATCGCCGAGGCGTGGCCGCTCGACGGGGAGCTCATGCGCTGGCGCATGACCTCTCTCAGCCTCGAGGGCGAGAGGGTGCTCACCGAGCACACCTACGAGATGCTGTTCCGCCATCCGGCGCCGAGCACGGTCGAGCGCGAGGCCGCACAGGTCGGCCTCACGCTCGAACCGCTCGGCGACGAGCTGCACTGGATCCTGCGCCGCCCCTGAAATGCGGTCGGGCGGGGAGAGGCGAGACCTCGCCTCTCCCCGCCCGTGCCCGTCGGACGATGCTCGTCCGCTCAGTGCTCGTCGTAGTGGTCCCCGTGCGCGGCGTGCCGGTGGCCGTCGTGCACGTAATCCACGTGGCCGTCGTGCTCGACCGTCTCGTGCCCGCAGCCGTCGCCGTGGGCATGCTCGGCGGGCGTGTGCTCGGCGACGGACTCATGCTCGTCGTAGTGGTCGCCGTGCAGGGCGTGGTGGTGGGTGCCGTGCACGTAGTCGACATGGTCGCCGTGCTGCACGGCCTCATGGCCGCAGCCCTCGCCGTGGGTGTGCTCGGCGGCAGTGTGCTCGGCGTGGACGTCGTTGCTGGTCATGATGACTCCTGAGGGTGCTGTGAGGTGTTCTGCCCGTCCGCGGGCTGATCCGCGGGCGGCTCCTGGACATGGGCCAGGGCGTCGGCGACGACGTGGGCCACGTGGAGGTCCGCCACGTGGTACGTCACCTCCTTGCCCGTGCGGTTCGCGGACACGAGGCCCGCCTGCCGCAGGGTGCGCAGGTGCTGGGAGACGAGCGGCTGTGACATCTCCGCCGCCTCGGCGAGCGCCCCGACGGTGCGGGGTGCGCTGCCGACGAGGCGCAGCAGTCTCAGCCTCGACTCGCTGCCGAGCACCTTGAACAGCTGTGCCGCCTCGGCGAGCCCCGGCTCCAGGTCCATGTCCTCACCTCACCACACATATAAACGGATTGCAATACGACTAGAGGATTTGTGTCCCGGGTCTAGTCCCCGGTGCTCGCCGTCTGCTGCGGCACCGCCGGGGCGGCCGTCTCGTCCGGGCGTCCATGCTGGGCGAGAGCGGGGCGGCGCAGGAACAGCACCGTGACGACGCCGAGCACCATGACGCCCGTGGGCAGGAGCAGCGTCTGGGCCATGGCGGTCGAGAACTGGTCGACGACGGCGGCAGGGAGCTGGCCGACCGAGAAGTCGCCGGACGCCCCGCCGGCGCCGGGCAGCTGCGCCTCGAGCCGGTTCTGCATGAACGCGGCGATGGCGGCGGAGCCGAGCACCGAGCCGATCGTGCGCGTCGTGTTGTAGATGCCCGAGCCGGCGCCGGCCTGGCGCGGCGAGAGCCCCCGGGTCGCCGTGGTCGCGAGCGGACCCCACATGCCGGCGTTGCCGACTCCCATCACCGCCGAGGGCAGCAGGAACATCCAGATCGGCGTGCTGGTGTCCATGAGCGAGGAGTACCAGAGCAGGGAGACGGCCACGAGCAGCAGCCCCGGCACGAGCAGGGCCCTCGGGTCGATGCGGTCCAGCAGACGTCCGGCGAACGGCGCGAGCACACCCGAGATGACCGCCATCGGCACCATCAGCAGCGCCGACTGGGTGGGGGTCAGACCGCGCGCGAGCTGGATGAAGAACATGAGCGGCAGGGTCATGCTGGTCACCGTGAAGCCCACGGTCGTGATGGCGAGGTTGGCCACGGAGAAGTTGCGGTCGCGGAACAGTGCGAGCGGCACGAGCGGCTCGCTGCGGGTGCGGGTCTGCTGGAGGATGAACACCGCGAGCACCACGACGCCGGTGATGATCAGTGACCACACCGAGATCGGGCCCCGGATCTGCCCCCAGTCGTACGTCTCGCCCTCCTGCAGCCCGAAGACGATCAGGAACAGGGCGACGGCGCTCAGCACGACGCCGAGCAGGTCGAAGCGGTGCTCGTGGGTCTCGAGGCGGGGCACGAGGATCCAGGCGAGCACGAACCCGATCACGCCGACCGGGACGTTGATGAAGAAGATCCACTCCCAGCCGAGCCCGTCGACGAGCAGGCCGCCGGCGAGCGGGCCCACGAGCGTCGCGACACCGGCGGTCGCGCCCCACAGGCCCATCGCCGCGCCGCGCTGGCCGGCAGGGAAGGTGCGCGTGATGACGGCCATGGTCTGCGGGGTCACGAGCGCGGCGCCGAGGCCCTGGACGGCCCGCATCGCGATGAGCGCTCCGAGCGAGCCGGAGAGCCCGCAGCCGAGCGAGGCGAGGGTGAACAGGGCGAGGCCCGTCAGGTAGATGGTGCGCGGGCCGAAGCGGTCGCCCAGGCGACCGGTGACGAGCAGCGGGACGGCGTAGGTGAGCAGGTAGGCGCTCGTGACCCACACGACGTTGTCGAGGTTGTCGGTGTGGGGATCGAGGGCGGCCTTGATGGCGGGGTTGGCGACCGAGACGATCGTCGTGTCGACCAGGATCATGAAGAAGCCGATGACCATCGCCCAGAGGGCGGGCCACGGGCTGCGTGGTGCGGAGTGTCGGGACATGGTGGTGCTGCCTTTCATCGGGCGCGAAGGTCGGGGGCGGGGGAGTCGTCTCCCACCCAGGGGAGGTCGGGGACGGAGAAGCGGGCCAGAGTGCGGTCGAGCCAGCGCAGCTCGGCCTCGAGCAGCTCGACCTGGCGGTCGGCGTCGACGAGGTACTGCTCGGGCACGGCGCGGGAGCGCGCGTCCTCGAGGGTGGAGCGGTAGTCCTCGTGCGAGGTCGCGAGCATCTCGCGGCGGGCGGCGAGCAGCGCGAGGGCCTCGGCGCGGGGGAGGTTGTGCGCCTCCACGAGGGCGAGGCGGAAGCTGCCGTGGGGATCGACCCGCGGGAGCTCGCTGCGGACCCACTCGACGATGGCCGCCTGCCCGCGGTCGAGCAGGGTGTAGGTGGTGCGCTCGGGGCGGTTGCCCTCCCGGTCGACGCCGACCTCGGCGATGAGCTCCTGGCGCTCGAGTCGCGCGACCGTGTGGTACAGGGTGCCCTTGGTGACGGGGACGACGCGGTCGCGGCGGCGCTCGAGCAGGAGGCGCAGCATCTCGTAGGGATGCATGTCGCTCTCCCGCAGGAGGGCGAGCACGGTCACGCCGAGCGGCGTGAGCTTCAGGCGGGCGGTCATGAGGTGGTCCGTTTCTACTAGTCCATGTGGACTATAGCAACGGGTCCCCGTCCTGCCAGCCCCCGTGCGATGTGACGCTCGGCGCTGTGCGGGGATCGCCCGGACGGCTCCCGGCTCAGGAGCCGCCGGGCAGTCCCGGGCCGGGAAGGCGGCCGCGCTCGGCGCCGCGGTGGAAGATCGACAGGATCTCGACGGGCTCGGCGCCCCGCGCGGCCACGCCGTGCGGCAGGCGCGTGTCGAACTCGGCGGACTGCCCGGCCTCCAGATGCAGGTCGCGCTCGCCGATCACGACGCGTGCGCTCCCGTGCAGCACATGGACCCACTGATGGCCCTCGTGCTGACGGGTCCGGATCGGCTGCTCGGTCGGGGCCAGCGTCATGCGCAGGACCTGGACCGACGCCGAGGCGCTCGAGAGGTGCTCGACCGTGAGGCCGTGGAGCCGACGCACGCGAGCGGTCGGCCGGGCATCGGTCGTGTGCCACATGAGCAGGTCGTCGAGGCCGATGCCGAGAGCTCGGCTGACGGGCAGCAGGAGCTCGAGGTTCGGGGTGCGCTTGCCGCCCTCGAGCCGGGACAGCGTCGAGGCGGAGATGCCCGTGCGCTGCGCGAGCGCACCGAGCGTGAGATCGCGGGCACACGGGCGGCCCGCAGGCGCGGCCCGACCTCGCGCAGGACCGCCTGCGTGAGATCGGGCCGATCGGACGGCGTGCTCATGCGACGGCACCGTCAGGAGCGCCCGCGCGACGCCGGGGCGTGCTCATCCCTCGAGCCGGCGCACGTGCAGGACGTGGTCCTCGCGGCGTCCGCGTCGGCCGTCGGGCCCGACCAGGTAGACCCCGACGAGCGCGTCGCGCACGACCTCCCAGTCGCCGTCGGCCAGACGGAGTGCGGCGCGGTTCTCGGCCGGGCTCTGGAGCGTGAGGTTCACGGGATGGCCCGGGTCGGGCATGGGCGGGTGCCAGGGCGGCACCCTCCAGTGGGAGACCACGAGCAGGTGGCCTCCCGGCGCGACCGCCCGGGCGGACCGGCGCAGGATCCGCTCGCGCTCGCCGGGCAGGGCGACGGGAGAGTGCAGGAACTGCGCCGAGACCAGGTCGAAGGCTCCGGAGGGGAAGTCGGCGGCGAGGTCGCACCGTGTCCAGCGGATCCGATCGGCGAGGCCGCGGCGCACCGCATGGTCGCGCGCCCGATCGAGCGCCGGTGCGGCGACGTCCACGGCGGTGACCTCCCAGCCGTGTGCGGCGAGCCAGATCGCGTCCGCCCCGTCCGCGCACCCCAGGTCCAGGGCGGTGCCGGGCTCGAGCCCGTCGACCTCGGAGACGAGATGGCGGTTCACGGGACCCGGCTCGGGGTGCGCGTGCGTCGCATGGAAGCCGTCCCAGAACCGCTCGGCGCTCGGATGAACGGTGTTCTAATCGCGGTGCGGAGCAGGACGGCCCCCCGCGTGCGCCGCGGGGCTGCAGGCCGCAGGCGGAGAAGGAGGAATGGATGGAGAAGGCAGGTGCGGCACCGTTCCACGTCGGGCTCACGCCCGACCGGGTGATCGACGCGGCGATCGAGCTGACGCGCGAGTCGCACCTGTTCAGCTGGTCGATCCGCGACCTCGCGGGCCGGCTCGGCGTCGCGCCGTCGGTGATCTACCACCACGTCGGAGGCAAGGACCTGCTGTGCCGACGGGTCGCCGAGCACGTGCTCGGCATAATCGTGCTGCCGTCGTCCCGGCTCGACTGGCGCGAGTGGTTCGGGGAGCTGCTCCTGGCCGTCGGCCCCCTCATGGAGCAGTACCCGGGAGTCGCGAAGTGGATGCTCATGCACGGCCCGACGGTGCCCGCGGTGCTGCCGACGCTCGAGGCCGGCCTCGCGGTCCTGCGTCGCGCCGGCTTCGAGGCGCGGTCGGAGCTCGCGTACGCGATCCTCCTCAACACGGCGATGCTCACCGTCTCGATCGGCGACGACCGTCTGCAGCACGAGGGCGACGGACCGCGGGATCACGCGACGATGATGGAGGAGTTCTCGCGGATGCCGACGGCGTCCGCGGACGTGCGGTCCCTGGGCAGCGAGTTCATCCGGCCGCTCGCCGAAGGCGGTCGCGAGGCCCTGCGTGCGCGCCACGCGTACTACCGCAGCGCCGTCGAGACGGTGCTCGACGGGCTCGAGGTGTCGCTGAAGCGTGAGGGCCGAACGGGACCCTAGATCGCCGGCCCGGCACGGCCGCTCACTCCGAGGTGTGCGTGTGCATGCGGGCGCCCTCGCGGTTGAAGATGCTGATCACCTGGGCCGGACGGCCGCCCGCGGCGGACATCGCGTGGGGCTCGCGCGTGTCGAACTCGGCCGCCTCGCCGCGCGTGAGGATCAGATCCTGGGCGCCGAGCCGCAGGCGCAGCCTGCCCGTCAGGATGTACAGCCACTCGTAGCCGTCGTGCACGCGCAGGGCGGGCAGGATGGACGAGGGCGGATACGTGATCCGGTAGGTGAGGACGGGGGCGTCCTCAGGGGCGAGCGGCGTGATGACCAGCCCCTCCCGGCGGATCACGCGGCGTCGCACGCGAGGGTCCGGGCTCTCCGGGCGCACGAGGTCGTCCAGGCGCAGACCGAGGCGGCGGGTGAGCGGGAGCAGCAGCTCGAGCGTCGCCTGCCGTTTACCCGACTCGAGGCGCGACAGCGTGCTCGCCGACATCTGGGCGGCGGTCGCGAGCTCCTCGAGGGTCAGCCCGCGCTCCTGTCGTGCCGCGCGCAGCCGCGGCCCCACCTGCTCCAGCTCGTCCCGCATGGCCCCTCCGCACTCCTTGCCGATTCCGCAAACATGTTTGCTCTTCTCTCATTGTGCACCCCACGCTGGGGCCATGGAGAAGAACTGGGATGTCATCGTGGCCGGCGGCGGCGCCGCCGGCCTGTCCGCCGCCCTCATGCTGGGCCGCTCGCGGCGTCGAGTGCTCGTGATCGACGCGGGGAGCCCGCGCAACCGCTTCGCCGAGCACATGCACGGCGTGCTGGGGCAGGAGGGCGTCGCTCCGCGCGACCTGCTGGCGCGAGGGCGCGCCGAGGCCGCGGAGTACGGCGTGGAGCTCGTCGAGGGCAGGATCGACCGCGTCCAGGAGCACGAGGGCGTCCTCGAGGTCGTCGCCGTCGACGGCACGGTCCGCTCGGCCCGCGCGCTCGTCGTCGCGACCGGTCTGACCGACGAGCTCCCCGACATCCCCGGGCTCGCCGAACGATGGGGCAGCACCGTCCTGCACTGCCCGTACTGCCACGGCTGGGAGGTGCGCGACCAGTGCCTCGGCGTGCTCGTGCACTCGCCGCTCGGCCTGCACCAGGCCGAGCTCATCCGTCAGTGGAGCGATCGGGTCACGGTGCTCGCCGACCCCGATCTGCTCGGCCCCGACGTCACGCGCCGCCTGCGCTCGCGCGGCGTCGAGTTCGTCACCGAGCCGGTCGCCGAGATCCTCGGCGATGCCCCGCAGATCACCGGGGTGCGGCTGGGCAGCGGCCAGGAGGTCCCGCTCGACGCCATCTTCACGGCGGCCACGCCGCGCCCGCACGACGAATTCCTGGCTCCTCTCGACCTGGCACGGAACGAGACCCCGTTCGGCTCGTTCCTCGAGGTGAGCCCGATGGGCGCGACGAGCCACCCGCGCGTGTGGGCCATCGGCAACGTCGTGAACCCGGGCGCGAACGTGCCCATCTCGATCGGCGCCGGCGCGTTCACGGGCGGCGCCGTGAACGCCGCCCTCGTCGCCGAGGACTTAGACCTCGCGGTCGCGGACGCCGGATGACGCCGGGGGGGGGGGGGGGGGGGGGGGGGGGGGGGGCTGAGGGCCACGCGCGAAGCCGCCTCGCGCGGCGCTGGCGGGCGTTGCATCGAGATCACCTTTTCGGGCGGAATTCTCGCCGAATTCCACCCGAAAAGGCGATCTCGATGGGTCAGAGCCAGACCGACAGGCACCGCGCGTCGAGTGCGCCGACCTGGCGATCTCGGCCGCGCGGACCTCAGCCCAGCTGCTCGCCGACCTCGAGCCAGCGCTCCTCGACCTCGGCGAGCTCGTCCTGCTGGGCGCTGATCGCGCGCATGGCGTCGGCCAGGGCGGTGTAGTCGGACGGGTCGACGTCGGCCAGGGCGTTCTTGGCCCCGGCGATCTCGGACTCCAGACGGGCCATGCGCCGCTCGAGCGCCGAGGCCTCCTTCTGGGCGTCGCGCAGCGCGCGCCCGGACAGGGCCGGAGCGCCGCCGCTCGCCCCGCTCCCTGCGCCGCCGCCCGCACCGTCGGCGTCCCCGGTTGCCGCGCCTCCCGAACCCGCAGCCGCCGCGCCGATCGCGGTGGCCTCGCGACGCTCCTGCGCCGTGCGCAGCGCGAGGTACTCGTCGATCCCGCCCGGCAGATGCCGCACGTGGTGGTCGAGCACGGCGTACTGGACGTCGGTCACGCGCTCGAGCAGGTACCGGTCGTGGGAGACCACCACGAGCGGGCCGGGCCACGTGTCCAGCAGGTCCTCCATGGCCGCGAGCATGTCGGTGTCCATGTCGTTGGTCGGCTCGTCGAGCACGAGCACGTTGGGCTCCTCGAGCAGGGTGAGCAGCAGGTCGAGACGACGCTGCTGACCGCCCGACAGCCGGCCCACCTGCACCTTCTGGTGCGCGGCCGTGAAGCCGAGGCGCTCGAGCAGCTGCCCCGGGGACACCTCGTCCTTGCCGGCGCGGTACTGCGTGCGATATCGCCCGACGACCTCGCTCACGCGCTCGTCGAGATGCTCCGCGATCCCGCTCAGACGCTGGGACACCTGGCGCACCGTCACGGTCTTGCCCCGCCGCACGCGGCCCGCGGTCGGCCGCAGGTCGCCGGTGACGAGGGCGAGCATGGTGGACTTCCCGGCACCGTTGGGGCCGAGCACCCCGATGCGGTCCGCGGGCCCGATGTGCACGGTCACGTCCGTGAGCACGTCGGCGCCGCCGTAGCCGGCCGCGACGTCCTCGAGATCGATCACGTCACGGCCCAGGCGCGAGGTCGCGAGCTGGGTGAGCTCGACCGTGTCGCGCACGGGCGGCTCCCCGGCGATGAGGGCGTTGGCGGCGTCGATCCGGAACTTGGGCTTCGAGGTGCGCGCGGGGGCGCCGCGCCGCAGCCACGCGAGCTCCTTGCGCATGAGGTTCTGGCGGCGCGCCTCGGTCGCCGCCGCCTGCCGGTCGCGCTCGACGCGCTGGAGCACGTAGGCGGCATAGCCGCCCTGGAAGGGGTCGACCACGCCGTCGTGGACCTCCCACATGCGGGTGCACACCGCGTCGAGGAACCAGCGGTCGTGGGTGATGACCACGAGCCCGCCCGTGCGCGCGTTCCATCGCGACGTCAGGTGCTGGGCGAGCCAGGCGATGCCCTCGACGTCGAGGTGGTTGGTGGGCTCGTCGAGCAGCAGGATGTCCCAGTCGCCCACGAGCAGCTCGGCCAGATGCACGCGCCGCACCTGGCCGCCCGACAGCTCGGAGAGGTCGGCGTCGAGGGGGATCTGGTCGAGCAGCCCCGCGAGCACGTCCCGGATCCGTGGGTCCGACGCCCATTCGTGTTCGGGCCGATCGCCCACGACGCGCTCGCGCACGGTCACCCCGGGCGTCGCGTCGTCCTGCTGGTCGAGCACGCCGACGCGCACGCCCGAGCGCACGGTGACGCGCCCGGCGTCCGGTTCGCGCTGCTGGGCGAGCAGGCGCAGGAGCGTCGACTTGCCGTCGCCGTTGCGTCCGACCACGCCGATGCGGTCGCCGTCGTCGATGCCGAGCGTCACCGCGTCCAGCAGGACCCGGTCGGGCAGGGCGACATGGAGGGACTGGGCGCCGAGCAGATGTGCCATGGAGGTGGGGTGTGCCTTTCAGCCCGGGTCAGTCCCGGGCGGGCTCGAAGGAGACGAGGAGGTCGCGCAGGGTCGAGGCGAGGGCCTCGCGGGTCTCGGGCGGCAGGGCCGCGAGCAGCTGCGCCTCGGAGGCCAGCAGATGCTCCATCGCGGCGTCGACCGCGGTGACGCCCGCGGGCTCGAGCGCGATCCGCACCGCGCGTCGGTCCTGCGGATCGCGGCTGCGGGTCACGAGGCCCCGCGCGACGAGCTTGTCGATCCGTGTCGTCATGGTCCCCGAGGTCACGAGGGTCTGGTGCATGAGGGCTCCGGCCGAGACGGGCTCGTCGCCCGCGCGGCGCAGGGCCGACAGCACGTCGAACTCCCATCCCTCGACGCCCGAGGAGGCGAACGCCTCCCGGCGGGCCGTCTCGAGGTGGCGTGCGAGGCGGGAGACGCGTGAGAGCACCGACAGGGGAGCGGTGTCGAGGTCGGGCCGCGCCGCCGCCCAGCCGGCGACGATGCGATCGACCTCGTCGGTTCCGGGAGCGGCATCGGGCATGGGCCAAGTCTAGGAGGTGACGGGGCGCGCGCCGCGGGCGTGACGATCCCCACGCCGCCCCGCCCCGGAACCGGAGCTCAGCGTCCGCGCAGCTCGGGTGTCCGCTCGAGCGCGCCCAGGCCGAACCAGGAGAGGTTGACCATGCGCGCCGCGACCTGCTCCTTGGAGGGGGTGCGCGTCTCGAGCCACCACTGGCCCGTGTAGGCGACCATGCCCACGAGCATCTGCGCGTACAGCGCCGCGTCCGAGGGCTTGTAGCCGCGGATCCGCAGCTGGCCGGCGAGGATCCCCTCGACCGTGGCGGCGACGTCCCCCAGGAGTGACGAGTAGGTGCCGGAGGCGTGGGTGGCGGGGGAGTCGCGCACGAGGATCCGGAAGCCGTCCTCATGGGTGTCGATGTAGGTGAGGAACGCGAGCGCGGCGCGCTCCATGAGCACCCGCGGATGCTGACGCGGGTCGTCGAGCGCGGTCTCGAGGGCCCCCAGCAGGCAGGCCGTCTCGCGGTCGACGACGACGGCGTACAGCCCCTCCTTGCCGCCGAAGTGCTCGTACACGACGGGTTTGGAGACCTTCGCGCGCGCCGCGACCTCCTCGACGCTCGTGGCGTCGAACCCCTTCTCGGCGAACAAGGAGCGGCCCACGGAGACCAGTTGCTCGCGGCGCTCACGGCCGGTCATGCGCGCCGCGCGCGTCCTGCCCGCCCGTTCTGCCATGGCTCCGAGTCTGGCACACGTCCACCGGTAGGATTCCTCTGCGCCCGCGAGGGCTGATCCGCCATGGTGTAATCGGCAACACCTCAGATTTTGGTTCTGAAGTTTCAGGTTCGAGTCCTGATGGCGGAACCCGGCCGCCCGTCGCGCGGCACCCCCCGAGACGAGGAGCACCCGCTTGAACGCCCACGCACCCCAGGCCGTCGTCGTGCTCGCCGCCGGCGCCGGCACACGCATGAAGTCCGCGATCCCCAAGGTCCTGCACCCCATCTGCGGGCGCTCCCTGCTGATGCACGCGGTGACCGCCGCCGCCGGGCTCGACCCCCAGCGTCTCGTCGTGGTCGTGCGCCACCAGCGCGACCTCGTGGTCGAGCATCTCGGCGAGCACGCCCCGTACGCGCTCATCGCCGACCAGGACGACGTGCCCGGCACGGGACGTGCCGTGCAGTGCGGGCTCGAGCAGGTCGACGCGGACGGCGGAACCGTCGTGGTCACCTACGGTGACGTGCCGCTGCTGGACGCCGAGGCCCTCGGCGCCCTCGTGACCGAGCACGAGGAGAGCGGCAACGCCGTCACCGTGCTCACGGCGCGCGTGCCCGACCCCACCGGCTACGGCCGCATCGTGCGGGACGAGGAGGGCCGCGAGGTGCTCGGGATCGTCGAGCACAAGGACGCGACCTCCGAGCAGCGGACGATCGACGAGGTCAACTCCGGCATCTACGCCTTCGACCTCGCCGTGCTGCGCTCGGCGCTCGAGCGCATCGGCACCGACAACGCGCAGGGCGAGATGTACCTGACCGACGTGCTCGCGATCGCGCGCGGCGACGGCGGGGCCGTGCGTGCCGTCGTCACCGACGACCCGATCCTCGTCGAGGGCGCCAACGACCGCGTCCAGCTCGCCCAGCTCGGCGCCGAGATGCGCCGGCGCATCAACGAGCGCCACATGCGGGCCGGCGTCACGATCGTCGACCCCGCCGCGACCTACATCGACGCCGACGTCACGATCGGCCAGGACACCGTGATCCAGCCCGGCGTGCAGCTCCAGGGCGCGACCGACATCGCGGCCGAGGCCGAGATCGGTCCCGACTCGACGCTGCGCGACACGGTCGTGGGCCGCGGCGCCTCGGTGGTGCGGACCCAGGCGCTGCTCGCCGAGATCGGGGACGAGGCGACCGTGGGCCCCTTCACCTACCTGCGCCCGGGCACCGTGCTCGGCGCCGGTGGCAAGATCGGCGGCTTCTGCGAGACGAAGAACGCCGACATCGGCCCCGGCGCCAAGGTCCCCCATCTCAGCTATGTGGGCGACGCCGAGATCGGCGAGGGCACCAACATCGGCGCCGCCACGATCTTCGCCAACTACGACGGCGTGACCAAGCACCGCTCGCGCGTGGGCAAGCACGTGCGCGTCGGGTCCGACAGCGTGCTCGTGGCGCCCGTCGAGATCGGCGACGGCGCCTCGACCGGCGCCGGCACGGTGGTCCGCAAGGACGTCCCGCCGGGCGCCCTGGCTGTGAGCGCCGCGAGCCAGCGGAACATGGAAGGATGGACCGAGCGTCGTCGCGGGGGCACGAAGGCAGCTGAGGCCGCGAAGGCCGCGCAGGCCCGCAGCGCCGCCGGCGAGACGCAGGAACCGCAGAGCAGGGATCGCAGCGAGGAGCAGGAGAACCGATGAGCGGAATCGTCAAGGCGGGGGAGAAGCGGCTGGTCCTGGCCTCGGGACGCGCCCACCCCGTGCTCGCGCAGGAGGTCTCCGAGGAGCTCGGCGTCGAGGTGCTCCCCGTCGACGCCTGGGACTTCGCCAACGGTGAGATCTACGTGCGCTACGGCGAGTCGGTGCGCGGCGCCGATGCGTTCGTCCTGCAGTCCCACCCCGCTCCGATCAACACCTGGCTGATGGAGCACCTGATCATGATCGACGCCCTCAAGCGGGCGTCGGCCAAGCGCATCACGGCGATCGCCCCGAGCTTCCCCTACGCCCGTCAGGACAAGAAGCACCTGGGCCGCGAGCCCATCTCGGCCCGCCTGGTCGCCGACCTCTACCAGACGGCGGGCATCGACCGCCTGATCTCGGTGGACCTGCACGCCCCGCAGGTCCAGGGCTACTTCGACCGCCCCGTCGACCATCTGATGGCCCTGCCGATCCTCGCCGACTACGTCGAGCGCAAGTACGGCGAGGAGGACCTCGTCGTCGTCTCGCCGGACGCGGGCCGCATCCGCGTCGCCGAGCAGTGGGCCAAGCGCCTGGGCGGCATCGGGCTCGCGTTCATCCACAAGTCGCGCGATCCCAAGAAGCCCAACCAGGCGGTGGCCAAGCGCGTGATCGGCGAGGTCTCCGGCCGCACGTGCGTGCTCGTCGACGACATGATCGACACCGCCGGCACGATCATGCAGGCGGTCGAGGCGCTCCAGGCCAACGGCGCCAAGAAGGTCGTCGTCGCGACCACCCACCCGATCCTCTCCGACCCCGCGACCGAGCGTCTGCGCTCGAGCGGCGTCTCCGAGGTCATCTGCACCAACACCTTGCCGGTGCCGCCCGAGAAGCAGTTCGAGAACCTCACCCAGCTCTCGATCGCCCCTCTCATCGCCCGCGCGGTGCGCGCGGTCTTCGACGACGGCTCGGTCACGAGCCTCTTCGACGGTCAGGTCTGAGACTCCTCGCACCGCACGCGAACGGCCCTCCCGGTGTTCCGGGAGGGCCGTTCGCGTGCGGTGCGAGGGAGGGCGGCGGGGTCAGATCATGACCGCCCGATTGCCGACGAGCCGCCGCCACATGGTGCCCAGCCCCAGCCAGCGGTCCGCGCCGACGACGGCGAGGGCCAGCAGCAGGAACAGGTCCACGAGGTGGTAGTCGACGAACGGGTTGGGCGCGATCGGGAACGAGGCCAGCCACATGAGCAGCATCATGGCCGCGCCCGCGACGGCGCCGAAGCGGAACCAGAAGCCGAGGGTCACGGTCAGCCCCACGCCGAGCAGGCCCAGCATGAAGACGACGTCGGTGAAGGTGCCCAGGCCCAGCCAGAACTTGAAGAAGCCGGCGAGCGGGTTGCCGGTCTCGGGGGCGACCACGCCGCCGAGGTAGCCGCCCGTCGGGGAGCCGCCGTTCAGCCACGACCTCTCGGTCGGCGTCGAGAACCCGAGGCCGATCAGCTTGTCGAAGAAGGCCCACAGGAACTCGAAGCCGACGAGGATGCGGACGATGCCGAAGAGGGTGCGGCCCAGACGGGACTGCACGTCCAGGCTCGAGTCGGTGGTCGCGGGGTGTGCGGACCGCGGGGTCGCGGCGGTGGTGGAGGACATGGCGGGTGGCCTTTCCGGATGAAGGGGGCGAGGGATGATCGCCCGGCATAGCGAGGACCTCTCCTCGGATGTCTTCAACGGTAGGCCTGGTCAGAGGGCATCTTCGGGACCTGCGTCCCTCGTCGCGAAGGGCTCCGGGCGCACGATGGCGTGGGTGCGTGCGGGCGCTGTGCGACGGGCGGCCGCCGAGGGCGCGGCGGCCGCCTCCCGCGCTCGGCGCGGGAGAGCGCCGAGCGTCGCAGCGAGGGGCACGTCACGTGCCTGCGCCCGTGGGCGCGCGGGCGCTGCGTGCTAATCTCGTCCGGTCACTTCGGCGAGGGAGCGGGCTCACCCCGACTCCGTGATCGACGCGGTGCGAGCATGTCGGACGGGTCGAGACCGTGCGGGGTGTCCGCGGTGCGCGAGACCTCGCCCCGCGAACGACACGACACCCAGGAGAACGACATGCCCGAGAAGCTTTCCGTCGAGCTGCGCGAGGACTTCGGCAAGGGCGCCGCCCGCCGCATCCGCGCCGAGGACAAGATCCCCGCCGTCCTGTACGGCCACGGCCAGGAGCCGATCCACGTGACCCTGCCGGGCCACCAGACCGCGCTCGCCGCCCGCAACCCCAACGCCCTGCTCGAGCTGACGCTCGCCGACGGCCGCAGCCGTCTGGCCCTGATCAAGGAGATCCAGCGTCACCCGATCCGCCGCACGCTCACGCACATCGACTTCATCGAGGTCCGCCGCGGCGAGAAGGTCGAGGTCGACATCCCCGTCGTGCTCAACGGCGAGCCCGTCCACCCGGCCATCGCGGTCGTCGACGCGCAGACCCTGACCCTCTCGGTCGACGCGCTCAACGTGCCCGAGCACCTCGAGATCGACGTCGAGGAGAAGGAGGACGGCTACCAGGTCTTCGCCGGTGACGTCACCCTCCCCACGGGCGCCGAGCTCGTGACCGACGCCGAGCTCCTCGTGGTGGCCGTGCAGCTGCCGCGCGTCGACCAGGAGCTCGAAGCCGAGCTCGACGCCGCCGACGAGGAGGCCGCCGCGGCCGCCGAGTCCGAGGGCTCGACCGAGGAGTGACCTCGCCCGAGGCGGGCCGCGCCGCAGCGTGATCCCTGCCTCACTCCCTGCGCTCACCGGGGCGTCGTGCAATGCGCGGCGCCCCGGTAGCGTTGTCGCCGTCGTCATGGAGGCCACCGCATGAGCACCACGCACCTTCTCGTCGGACTCGGGAATCCCGGGCCCGAGTACGCCCGCACCCGTCACAACGTGGGACACATGGTGCTCGACCACATCGCCGAGCAGACCGGCGGCACCTTCAAGGCGGCCCGCCGTGCCCAGGCGCAGGTGATCGAGGGCTACCTCGGCGCCCCCGGCACGGGGACGCGCACGATCCTCGCCCGGACCACGTGCTTCATGAACCTCTCGGGCGGCCCCGTCGCCGCCCTCGCGAGCTTCTACGGGGTGGCCCCGTCCGACGTCGTCGTCGTGCATGACGACGTCGACCTCCCCTTCGACACGATCCGCCTCAAGCGCGGGGGCGGCGAGGGCGGCCACAACGGACTGCGGGACGTGACCAAGGCCCTCGGCACCAAGGACTACCTGCGCGTGCGCGTCGGCGTGGGACGCCCCACCGGGCGCCGCGACACCGCCGACCACGTGCTCGCCGCGTTCACGGCCACCGAGCGCCGGACCCTGCCGATGCTCCTCGACGACGCCGCCGACGCTGCGTCCGCGCTCATCCTGGACGGCCTCGAGGCAGCCCAGCAGCACTACCACTCCCGAGAGACCCGATGACCGCGACGACCTCCCCTCGCTCCGCCGCCCCCGCCCACGAGGCGCCCACCCTCGCCCCGCTGCTCGACGCCCTCGCGGCGGGCGGCGACCTCACGGCCGTCCGCGAGCGGGTGCTCGACGCGTCGACCACGACCGCCGCGGTCGTCGCCCCGAGCGGCCTGTTCCCCTTCGTCGCCGCGGACCTCGCCCGTCGGTCCGACGCCCGCAGCCCGCTCGTCGTGGTCACCGCGACCACGCGCGCCGCCGAGGACGTCGTTGCCGCCCTGCGGGTCCTGATCGGCACCGAGCACGTCGCCGAGCTCCCCGCGTGGGAGACCCTCCCGCACGAGCGGCTCTCGCCGCGCTCGGACACCGTGGCCCGTCGCCTGGCGACCCTGCGGCGCCTGGCGCACCCGGAGACCGAGACCCCCGTGCACGTGCTCGTGCTGCCCGTCCGCAGCCTCATGCAGCCCGTCGCGGCCCGCCTCGGCGACCTCGTGCCGGTGCGCGCCGTCGTCGGCGAGGAGCGAGGGCTCGAGACCCTCGTCGAGCAGCTCGTCGGCGCCGCGTACACGCGCGTGGACATGGTCGAGCGCCGAGGCGAGTTCGCGGTGCGCGGCGGCATCCTCGACGTGTTCCCGCCCACCGAGCCGCATCCGGTGCGCATCGAGCTGTTCGGCGACGAGATCGACGAGATCCGCTACTTCTCCGTCGCCGACCAGCGCTCCCTCGAACCCGTCGCGCACGGCCTCGACGCCCCGCCGTGCCGGGAGATCCTGCTGACGCCCGACGTGCGGGCCCGGGCCCGCACGATGGCCGACGAGCTGCCCGGCGTGCGCGACATGCTGCTGCGCATCGCGGACGGCATCGCGGTGGACGGCATGGAGTCCCTCAGCCCCGTGCTCGTCGAGCACATGGAGCAGGTCTCCGACGCGCTGCCGCCCGCCGCCCGCCTGCTCGTGCTCGACCCCGAGCGCGTCCGTGCGCGCGCCGAGGACCTCGTCTCGACGACCGACGAGTTCCTCGCCGCCGCATGGTCGAGCGCCGCCGCCGGGGGAGGGCTCCCCATCGACGTGGGCGCGGCCAGCTTCGTGCCGCTCGAGGACGTGCGCCAGCACGCCCTCGGCCGCGGCGACGCCTGGATCTCCCTGTCGCCCTTCGGTCTGCCCGAGGACACCGACGTCACCGCGAGCGCCGTCGCGCACCCCGGCTACGGCGGCCGGCCGTCCGAGGCGGCCCGCGA